>DATHXF010000163.1:0-15659 GCA_035459785.1 Rariglobus sp.
GTTCGCCGTCACGTTCCGCATCGAAGACGAGTGGGGCAACCTCGCGCCCGCCGACACCGCGCCGCCGACCGCTCTCCAACTCTGGCGGAACGACCGCCGCATGGCCGTGCTCCCGCTCAGTTGGAGCGGTTCGGACGGTGCCTGGTCGCGCGGCGTGCTGACGCTTCCCGAAGCCGGCGACTACCGGCTTGTGATCGACGAACCCTCCGTATCCGTGAACGTCACCGCCGATGCCGCCGCGCCCGTGCCGCGCGCGCTCTACGCCGATCTTCACATCCATTCCGACGACACGGTCGGTGTGAACCCTACGCTTTCCGTGCTTACCTACGCGCGGGACGCCGCCGGTCTCGATATCACCGGCTACACCGCCAACGATTTCAACGTGCGCGCCGACCGCTGGGATGCCGCCGTCAAAGTCTGCCGCGAGCTGCACGACGAAGGCCGCTTCCTCTGTTTCCCCGGCACCGAGTGGTGCGGCGCGAGCGCCGTTGGAGGCGACCGCAACGTCGTCTTCCTTGGCGAAGAGGTGCGTTTCCCGCTCGACCGCGACGGACGCAGCCTGCGCGTCTTTGATTGGAACGAAGACACCGCGCAAAACCGTCCACAGGATCCCGGCCTGCCGACCGCCGCCGATCTCCACAACGCCTACCGCGATCTCGCCGAGGGCGACCGCGCGCTGCTCATCCCGCACGTCGGCGGACGCCGCGCACTCTTCGAATGGCATGATCCCGCGCTCGAACGCCTCGTCGAGATCGCCTCGTCGTGGGGCCACTTCGACTGGTTCTACCGCGACGCCCTCGCGCGCGGCCTGCAAGTCGGCGCCTCCGCCGCCGGCGACGAACATCGCGGTCGCCCCGGCGGCGGCGCGCCCGGTGTGGGCTCCTTCGGCACCGCCGGAGGGCTCACCGGCGTGCTCGCCGACACGGTCACTTCGCCCGATATCGCCCGGGCGTTGCGCGCCCGTCACACGTGGGCGACGACCGGCGGGCGTGCCGTCGCGTTGCTGTCCGCCGGCGCACACCGGCAGGGTGACGCGTTCACGCATACCGGGCCGTTGACTGTGAATTACGAGGTGTTCGGTGAAGCCGGCTGGGAGCGCGTCGAGTTGCGCGACGACCAAGGCACCGTGTTGCACGCCCGAGATCTCGACGCCGAGGCGGGCCTGGCGACCAACCGCTTCCGCGTGCGTTGGGGTGGGGCACGCATCAAAGACCGTTACCGCTGGGCCGAGTGGCGCGGTGTCATCATGATCACGGGCACTGGCGTGAAATCATTTGTCGCCCGCGGTTGCGAACATCCTGAGGAAACCGTGCAGCAGACGTCGCCCGGCGTGTTCGAGGTGCGCACCGATACCTATGGCGACGCCGATCACGTTGAGTTTGAGGTGGACGACCTCGCCTCCGCCCGCATCGACCTGCACCTGGAAATCGATGCCTACAATAAAACCGGCTCCGCGCTCGACCGGAACCGCGACCCCGTCACGCCGGGCACGGCCCAGGTGGTGTCCGGGGCCGACTTGCTCGCCAACGATGACGTGCGTTGGGATCTCGGGGGTGCGGAACTTTTTGTCGCCGTGGAGCGGCTGACGGAACTCCCGCTGCCGTTGCGCGTCAAAGGCTCGCACACTGTTGACCCTGTCAACGGCCCGCACGGCCATCGCGCCGTTTATCTTTTTGCCCGTGAACGCGACGACGCGAAGATCTGGACCAGTCCTCTCTTTGTCGCTTTTGCCTGAATGAACCTCAACGTTTCCAGTCATGCCGAACTCCGCTCCATCCCTGCGCCACTATGCCGTCATCGGCGGTGGCCTCAGCGGCGCGCTTGTCGTCGTTCATCTGCTGCGCCTCGCTCCGGCCGGCACGCAGATCACGCTCATCGAGCGAACTCCGCCGGTGGGGCGGGGCGTGGCTTACGGAACGGAATGCGGTGAGCATCTCCTGAACGTCCCGGCCGCGCGCATGAGCGCGTTTGCCGACCAGCCCGACCATTTTGTCAATTGGGTGGGCGAACGGGTGGGGCGCCTTGGTTATCCCGACAGCGTCGCCCCCGGTGATTTTCTTCCGCGAAAAATCTTCGGCGACTACATGGCCGCCGTCTTTGCCGAAGCGCGTGCGCATGCGCCCGAAACGATCCGCCTCAACAACACCGTCGGCGAACTCCTCGACATCGAGGAGCGTCCCGATGGCAAAGCCCGTCTCATTTTGGCTGACTCGCGCATGATCGACGTCGACCGCGTTGTCCTTGCGCTCGGCACTCTGCCCGGCGAATACCCGATCAAGCGTTCACTCCCGTTCTACCACGGCCGCCGCTACGTCCACGTGCCGTGGCGTGCCGAGGTGCTCGAAGGCATCGGCAAGGACCAAGACGTGCTCATCGTCGGCGCCGGACTCACCGCGACCGACATCATTGTGCAGCTCGACCGTCTCGGCCATCGCGGCACCGTGCACGCGCTTTCGCGCCGCGGTCTTCGCCCGCGTCCGCATCAGGCCGGCATCGCACTGCACCCGCCGTTTCTCAAATCCGACGCGCTGCCGACGACCGTGCTCGCGCTGACGCGGCTGATCCGCGCCGAGATCCGCAAAGGCGGCGACTGGCGCGCGGTGGTGGATTCGATCCGTCCGTTTTCCCACGCGCTCTGGCAGGGTTTTTCGTGGGAGGAACGCGCGCGCTTCATGCGCCATGTGCGCCCCTTCTGGGACGTGCATCGCCATCGCCTCGCTCCGCAGGTGGCTGAGATCGTCACCCGTCTGGTGGATGCCGGTCGCGTGAAATTCTACGCCGGCCGCCTGGAATCGCTGAAGGAAACGCCAGCGGGCGCCGAGGCGGTGTTCCGCAAGCGCGGCACCGAGGACCTCGTCACGCTCAACGTCGCCAAGGTCATCAACTGCACCGGCCCGCGCACCGATTACTCGAAGTATCAGCATCCGCTCACCATCAACCTCCTGGCGCGCGGACTCATCGACCACGACCCACTTGCTCTGGGACTCAGCGCGACGCCCGCCGGCGATGTAAATCGCTACCGCGCAGGCCCTTCCGGCTGGATCTTCGCCATCGGCGCGCCGTTGAAGGGCGTCCTGTGGGAATCCACCGCCGTCCCCGAAATCCGCGTCCTCTCCCGCCAACTCGCCGAACGTCTTTTATCATGAGCACCCGTTTCCAGAAACTCGCCGCCGACACGAAGACCCGCATCACCGAGATCGATATCGCCGCCTACAAAAAGCAGGCGGCCTCGCCGACGCCGCCTTTGCTGATCGACGTGCGCGACGCCGAGGAATTCGCCGCCGGCCATCCCGTCGGCGCAATCCACGCGAGCCGTGGAACGCTTGAAGGAAAGATCGAGGACATCGCGCCCGACGTCACGACGCCCATCGTGTTGTCCTGTGCCGGCGGCAACCGATCGGCCTTCGCCGCTGAAAGCCTCCAAAAAATGGGCTACACGAATGTCGCCTCACTCATCGGGGGCTACCGCGCCTGGACGCAGTCCGGCGAACCGGTGGTGAAGTCGGCAAGCTGACGAGTGAAGCAGCGCTTGACGGACGGCACTGTCAGGCGAGACGGAGGGCGGCCGCGCCGAAGGCGGGAAGGGCGAGCGTGCCAGTGGCGCGGCGCCCGGTGAGGAGGTCGGTGCCGCGTAGTTTTTTCAATGATAGGCTCACCGGGGCGTGGCGGTGGTTGAGGACGAAGAGGTGGCGGGTGCCGTCGGTGGATTCGCGGAGCGAGACTTCGACTTCGGTCGGGACGTCGAGCACGGGGGCGAGCCCGGAGGTTTTGGCGAGGCGGGTGGCGAGGGCGGACCAGCCTTCGCCGTCGAGTCCGGTGGCGAGGTAAAGCGCGCGGCCTTTGCCGGTGCGGCGCGAAGTCAGCGCGGGGAAGCCGGCGACGATGTCGGTCGCAAAGGTGGCGAGCACTTCTGCGTCGTCGGCGTGGACTTGTTCGGTCCACTCGCGGCATACGAGGGCGGGCGATTTTTTTCCAGCCCAGCGGACCGTGTTGGTGAAGCGGTCGCCGAGCGGGGCCCACTCTTCGACCCAGATGCCGAGGGTGTCGCGGAGGAGTCCGGGATAGCCGCCGGGGACGACGCGCTCTTGTTCGTCCACGATGCCGGTGGCGTAGGTGGCGAGGAGCGTGCCGCCGTTGTTTGCGAAGGCGGAGAGGTTGTCGGCGCCTTTTTGCGTGAGCAGATAAAGAACGGGGGCGACGACAAGGGCGTAGCTGGAGAGGTCGGCTTCGGGGTGCACGAAATCGACGGCGTGGTTTTGCACGTAGAAGGCGCGGTGAACGGCATGGAGGGTCGCCATGTAGTTGAGCGCGATGGGGCGGGCTTCGAGTTCGAGCGCCCACCAGGCGGGCCAGTCCATGACGATGGCGACGCGGGCGCGGACGACGGAGCCGGTGACGGCGGCGAGTTTTTTGAGATCGGCGCCGACCTGGCGGACTTCGGCGTGGATACGGCTGCGCTCGGGGTCGATGTGGGAGATCATCGAGCTGTGGTATTTTTCGGCGCCGGAGAGGGAGGCGCGCCATTGGAAGAACATGACGCCGTCGGCGCCGCGGGCGACGGCTTGCAGGCTTTGCAGGCGCATGAGGCCGGAGGGCTTGGGGCGGTTGAGGGCGCGCCAGTTTACGGCGGAGGTGGCGGACTCCATCATGATGAACGGAAGGCCGGCCTTGAGGGAGCGCGTGAGGTCGTGGCCCACGGCGGCCCAGTGGCGTCCGTCGTCGGCGGAGGCGGGATCGGGGTAGGAATCCCAGGCGGTGAAATCCATCTCGGCGGCCCACGCGTGGTAGTCGAGGGGTTTGAAGAACGCCATCAGGTTGGTCGTGACGGGGATCTTCGGAGTGGCGGCGCGGAGGATGTCGCGCTCAATCTTGTAGAGATCGAGGAAGGCGTCGGAGGTGAACCGCTTGAAATCGAGCTGCTGCGCGGGATTGGAAATGAAGGGCGCGCGGCGCGGCGTGTTGATCTCGTCCCAGTCGCCGTAGAGCTGGCTCCAGAAGGCGCAGCCCCAGGCGGCGTTGAGGGCGGCGAGTGTTTTGTATTTGGATTTCAACCACACGCGGAAGGCCTGCGTCGAGTGGACGCCGTGGCACTCGTTCATGTGGCAGGCGAATTCGTTGCCGACGTGCCAGACGGCGAGGGCGGGGTGTTTGGCGTAGCGTTTGGCGATGCGTTTCACCAAGGAGGCGGCGTGGCGGCGGTAGTCGGGGGATGACGGAGAGAATTGCTGGCGTGCGCCGATATGGAGGGTGACGCCGTCGGCGGTGACGGGGAGGGATGACGGGTATTTTTTGGCCATCCACGCGGGGGGCGAGGCGGTGGCGGTGGCGAGGCACACGCGGACGCCGCGGGCGTGGAGGATGTCGAGGATGCGGTCAAGCCAGCCGAAGTCCCACGTCGTCGGTGTGGGCTGGATGCGCGACCACGAGAAGATGCCGACGCTGACGAGATTGACTCCGGCCTCCTGCATGAGGCGGGCGTCCTCGGGCCAGACGGATTCGGGCCATTGCTCGGGGTTGTAGTCGCCGCCGTAGGCGAGGGTGGAGGAAAGTTTCGGAACGAGCGTGGGCATGGAGACGGAGCGGGAAGATTAAGAGAAAGAGATCAGCGTTGAGCGCGCAGGCGGGTTTCCATGTCGAAGCTGGGGTGCGGCGGCTGGTTGTAACCGACGTTCTGCCAGGCGAGCGCGAAGCGGTATTGGCGGTCGTGGAGGAGCGTGGTGAGACGGTATTTGGTCGGGATCGTGGTGACGTAGATGCGCAGGGCGGAGCTGTCGTCGGTGCGCCAGACGACCTCTTCGCGCCAGTCGCCGAGGATGTCGCCGGAGAGGACGGGCGTGGCTTTGGTGCCGTTGTTGGAATCGCAGCCTTCGGCGGTGAGGATGCGCTCTTCGCTGGAATCTTTTCCGTTCCACTTGGTGATGCGATTGCGGTCGAGGAGTTCGCTCTGGGCGTCGCCGTCCCACCAAACGCCGAAGTTGCAAGGGCCGGGGGCGGTGTCGGAAATCTTGCGGCCCTTGGCGTCGAAGAGTCCGCCGATGCCGGCGCCCTTCACCCAGCACTCGGCCCCGGGGTAGCGCGGGTCGATGTCGAAGGCGTTGCCGCGGCCGGGGCCTTCACCGTCGTCACCGGCTTTGACGGAAGGTTTTTTCCAGAGGATGCGACCGGACTTGGCATCGCGGAAATGCATGCCCGCGTCGTCGAAACGTTCCTGGATGTCGAAAATTTCAAGTCCGGCACGGGTGGGATCGAGATCACCGACGTGGAGCGCGTCGCCGTGGCCAAGACCGGTGGAGTGCAGCCCCTTGCCGTCATCGTCGAGGACCATGGCGCCGTAAACGATCTCGTCCTTGCCGTCGCCATCGACGTCGGCGATCGAGATCTGGTGGTTGCCCTGGCCGGCGTAGGCGCGGTTACCGGAACCGACGTTGGTGTCGAACGTCCAGCGTTTGACGAGTTTTCCGCCACGCAGATCCCAGGCGGAAATGACGGTTCGCGTGTAGTAGCCGCGGGCCTCGATGAGGGAGGCGGTTTTTCCGTCGAGGGAAGCGGCGGCGGCGTTGAAGCGATCGAAGCGGTTGCCGTAGCCATCGCCCCATTCGGCCTTCAGTTGAGCGGAGGTGGGGTCCTGGGTTTCGGGATGGCGGCCGGGAACGTAGTCCACCGTGTCGATGGCAGCGCCGGTGAGACCGTTGAAGACGGTGAGGAATTCGGGACCGCGGAGGATGTAGCCACCGTCGTTGCGATGATCGGCCTTGGCGTCGCCGATGACCTTGCCGATGCCGTCGATGGTGCCGTCGCCGGTTTTGCAGGCGAGCTCGGCCTTACCGTCGCCGTCGAAGTCATAAACGATGAATTGCGTGTAGTGCGCGCCGGAGCGGATGTTTTTTCCGAGGTCGATGCGCCAGAGACGGGTGCCGTCGAAACGGTAGCAGTCGAGGAGCGTGTTGCCGGTGTAGCCGCCGTGGGAGTTGTCCTTGGCGTTGGACGGAACCCATTTCAGGAAGAACTCGAGGACGCCGTCGCCGTCCACATCGCCGATGGAGCCGTCGTTGGCGGAGTAAGTGTAGGCCTCTCCGGAGGGCGTGGTGCCGCCGGGCGGGACTTGCAGTGGGATCTCGAGGTAGGGGCGGACGGGGGCATCGGCTGCGAGGCTGAAGGAGGCGGACGGGTCGAATTCCTTGCCGCGCCAGACGGGGCGCACGAAGTAACTCACGGGGCCGGCGGGCAGGTGTTCGTCGGAAAAAAACGTGGGGCCGGCGAGTGGGGCGGAGTTGAGTTTGACGGGCCCGACGGTGCCGGCGACGCGGTAGAGATTGAATGACGTGCCTGTGGGATCGGTGCCGAGCAGGCGCCAGCTGACGACGGCGGTGTCGTCGAATTGTTTGATGGCGACGAGGCCGCGCTGGAGACGTTCGAGCGGACCGGTGGGCTGGGCCGAGGCGAAGAACGCGGTGAGGGAGAACGCCAAAGCGGTGATGGCGCACCGCATGAATGAGAAGGTGGGCATGGGCAGGGGTAAAATCTGACCGTAAGTTTCCTGCGGGGTCGCCGGAGGGTCAAAGGGGGGTGACTCTTACAGTATGAAAGATGTGCTGAGGGTCGCAAGCGTGGTGGCGGTGATGACGGCGTCGGTCGCGCTGGCGGAAGATGCCGGAACTGTCGCGCGCGATGCGTTTGACGGCGACCTGTCGCGTTGGGTGGTTGAGCAGCAGCCGGGCGGGACGGTGACGGTGAAGGACGGCGCGCTGGTGATCGACGACGCGGGCGGTTGCACGGTGTGGTGGCGGGAGAAACTGAAGGCGCCGGTGAAGATCAGTTATCGGGCGAAGGTGACGGGAGGCGAGTGCGTGTCGGACCTGAATTGTTTTTGGATGGCGACGGATGCGCGGACGGAGGCTCAGGGGGATTTTTTTGAGAAAGGGAACGGGCGCGACGGGGTGTTTGCACACTACGACGGGTTGAAGACGTATTACGTTGGTTGCGGTGGGAACGGGAACACGACGACGCGGTTCCGGCGTTATGATGGCAAGGGGGCGCGTCCGCTGCTGCCGGAGCACGATCGGAAGGACAAGGCGGCGCTGCTCGAAGGCGGGCGGGAGTATCGTATCGAGATTGTGGTCACGAAGGATGGACGGACGACGTGGGCGCGGGACGGCGTGGTGTTTTTCGATTACGCAGATCCGGAGCCGTTGCGCGAAGGGTGGTTCGGGCTGCGCACGGTGTGGTCGCGGATCGAAGTGCGGGACTTTGTGGTGGAGCGGTTGTGAAGCCCGAAGGATGGATCAGTCGGTGACACGCGGCCAACCGTCGTCGGTCCAGGCGAGGGCGCGGCGGGCGAAGGTTGGGGCGCCGTTTTTGGTGCCGTCGTAGAAATGAACGGTGAGCCACTCGCGTCCGTTGGGATCGCGGACGAGGCCGGCGTGGCCGGGGCCGATGAAGTCGCCCTTCGTGCCGAGCACGGGGTGTCCGCCGCCGGAGACGAGATCGCGGTCTTCGTGGTCGAGGTAGGGGCCGGTGACCGTGCGGCTGCGGCCGACCTTGATCGTGTAGGTGCTGTTTTTTCCGCGGCAGCAGAGGCCTTGGTTGAAGAACAGGTAGAAGTAGTCGCCGCGTTGATACATGGTCGGAGCCTCGATCTCCTTGCAGTAGGCGACGCGGTGGAGCGGGGAGTCGGGCGCGAGGCGGAGGCCGGTCTTGGGGTCGAGTTCGACGATGAAGATGCCATCCCAGAAGGAGCCGAAGGCCATCCACAGATGGTTGTCGGCGGTCGCGAGGACGGAGGCGTCGATGGCGTTGAAGCGGTCGCCTTCACCGGAGCGGATGACGATGCCGTGGTCGGTCCAGCCGTAGCCGGGTTTTTTCGGATCGAGGGTGGGCGAGGTGGCGAGTCCGATGGCGGAGTGGTTTTGGCCGAACTCGGAGACGGAGTAGTAGAGGTGGTAGAGTTCGCCGAGCTTGATGAGGTCGGGAGCCCAGTAGAAATTGGCTTTGTTTTTAGGGGCGACGTCGGGCGCCCATGCGGGACGAGCGGAGAGCGGGGACGGAAGTTTTTCCCACGTGCGCAGGTCGGACGAGCGGGCGGCGGTGAGAAGTTTTCCGGTGCCAAAGATCCACCAGGTGTTGTCCACGCGGAGAGGCGTGGACGGGTCGTGGATGCGCAGCGTTTCGCGGGGCTCGGCGCGAGCGGTGACGACGAACGCGACGAGAAGGGAAAGAATGCAGGCGGACTGTTTAACCACGGATTTCACGGATGGGCACGGATGACGGAGACGGGGCACAAAAGGCACAGAAAGCGAAAAACGGAGAATGTGTTTAAATTGGAGTGAGCATGAGGTCAGGCGACGGCTTCGTCTTGGAGGCGGGAGAAGTAGCCGCCGGCGGCGGAGAGTTGGGCGAAGGTGCCTTGCTCGATGATGCGCCCATCATGAAGGACAATGATGCGGTCGGCGTGGCGGATGGTGCTCAGGCGGTGCGCGATGGTGATGACGGTGCGGCCGTGGGCCAGGTTGTCCAAGGCCTGCTGGATGAGACGTTCGCTTTCGTAGTCGAGGGCCGAGGTGGGTTCGTCGAGGATGAGGAGCGCGGGGTTGCGGAGGAGCGCGCGGGCGATGGCGAGACGCTGACGTTGTCCGCCGGAGAGGAGTGCGCCGCGTTCGCCGATACGGGTGTCGTAGCCCTCGGGCATACGGAGGATGAACTCCTCGGCGCAGGCGAGGCGGGCGGCTTCGCGGACCTCGGCATCGGTGGCGTCGGTGCGGGCGAAGCGCAGGTTGTCGGCCACGGTGCCGGAGAGGAGAATGCTCTCCTGCATGACGAGCGCGGTGCGCCGGCGGAACCAGCGAAGGTCGAGTTCGGCCTGCGGGACGCCGTCGATGCGGATCTCGCCGGACTGCGGGCGGTGCAGGCCGAGGAGCAGGTTGACGAGCGTGCTCTTGCCGGCCCCGGATGCGCCGACGAAGGCGATTTTTTCGCCGGGGGCGATGGTGAGATCGAGACCGTTGATGGCGCCGCGGTCGCTGTCGGGATAGTGAAACGCGACGCGGTCGAAGGTGACGCCGCCGCGGAGAGGGTCGGGGCGCTGGGTGCCGTGCCACTCCTCGACGTAGGGTGCGTCGAGCAGTTCGTTGACGCTGCGGTAGGCGGCCTCGCCGATGAAGTATTGCTCGCTGACGCTCGCGAACATCTGGATCGGATTCACGAGGATGGGCACGCCGGCGACGAAGGCTACGACGGTGCCGACGCTGACTTGTCCGTGGATCGCGAGCAGCGCACCCCCCGCGATGACGACGAGCGACAGGACCTTGATGGCGGCGAAACTGAAGGCGCCGAAGCTGGTGGAGACGGTGATGAGTTCGACGCGGGAGCGGGCGACGGCGTCGTTGGTGGCATCGAGTTGTCCGGCGGCCTGCGCTTCCTCGCCGTAAACGCGGACGAGCTTGAGGGCGGTGAAAAGTTCGCTGGCGGTGCCGGTGAGGTGTTCCTGGGCGACGCGGTTGGCCTCGTTCTTGTCGCGGAAGCGACGGAAGTAGCGTTCGCGCATGAATGCAAACACGGGGAGCATCAGCACGACGACGAGGGCGAGTTTGAAGTTAAGGGTAACGAGGACGCCGAACGTGATGAGACTGTAGAGTGTGTCGGGAATGAAGCCGTTGAGGATCGGCATCATCACGCCCTCGATTTTTTGGGTATCGAAGGCGTATTTGGAGAGGAGGCGGCCGGTCTGCTGGCGGTCGAGGTAGCCGAAGCTGAGGTATTGGATTTTATGGAAAATGCCGCCGCGCAGATCGAGGACGGTGCGGGAGACGGCGTGGCCGAGACGACCGGCGCCGCTGACGCTGCAGAATTGATGAAGGACGAGGAGGACGACGGTGACGGCGGAGAGGATGAGGATGCCGCGCTGATCCTTGGCGGGGAGGTGGACGTCCAGGATGCGTTGGAAGATGACCGGGATCGGCGCGATGCAGAGGATGCGCAGGACGGCGAGGGTGAGGCCCGGTGTGAACGCACGGCGATGCGACCACAGGTAGCGGAGAAGGGTCGGGGGCAGTTGGACGGGGACGGGGGCCGGGGTCATGCGAGGTGGTGGGCGAACGATGCGAAACCACTAGGCTGACGGGTGGGGCGGGACCGGCGAGAACGGCAAAAGTTGACTGTATGATTCGGGCGGGGCGGAGACGGAGCTTGGACAGGATTAACGGGATGAAAGGCCGGATGAATACCCTTTAACCTCAGATGGCGGAGGCGGGATTTTGACCACAGATAACACGGATGGGCACAGATGACGGAAACGGATGCGCCATGGTTTTATCTGTGAGAATCGGTGTTATCTGTGGTCGATTGAATCAGGGTTGGAAAAGGGGCAGGCCTTCGGGGGTCCAGCGGATGAGGGAGGCGCGGGTGGCGCGGTCGGGGTTGTTGAGGGGATCGCCTTTGATGTCGCGGTAGTCGCGGGCGTGATACACGAGCACGTCGCGGCCGTCGGGGAGGGTGGTGAAACTGTTGTGGCCCGGGCCGAAGACCTTGGCTTTTTCGTCGGTGGTAAGGACGGGGCGCGGGGATTTTTTCCAGGAGGCGGGGTTGAGCAGGTCGGCGTCGGCGGCAGCGGTGAGCATGCCCATGCAGTAGTTGGCGTCGGTCGCACTGGCGGAGTAGGTGATGAACACCTTGTCGCCGTGGCGGAGGAAGGCGGGGCCTTCGTTGACACGGTAGCCGGTGGTTTCCCAAGCGAACTCGGGAGCGGAGAGGATGACGGGTTGGCCGGTGATGGACCACGGGGTCTCCATGCGAGCGAGGTAGAGGCTGGTGTTGCCGCCGGTCGCGGGGTTGTGCTGCGCCCAGCAGAGGTAGCGCACGCCGCGATGTTCGAATGTGGTGGCGTCGAGGGAGAAGGTTTCGAGGTGGGTTTTGAGTTGTCCGCGTTCGATCCACGGACCGGCGAGCGGGTCGGCGGAGGCGCATTCGAGGACATACATGCGGATGGCCCAGATGTCGTCGGCGCGGCCGGCGGCGAAATAGACATACCACTTACCGTCGATGTGATGCAGCTCGGGCGCCCAGATGTGGTGACTCATGGGGCCGGAGACGTGCCTGGTCCAGATGACGACCGGTTTGGCCGAGTCGAGTTCGCCGAGAGTGCGGGCGCGGCGCAGTTCGATGCGGTCATACGCGGGGACGGTGGCGGTGAAGAGATAGGTTCCGTCGGTGTCGCGCAGGACCCACGGATCGGCGCGTTCGCGCACGAGCGGATTGGTCCACTCGGGGGTCGCGAGCGGTTTGTCGTCGGACGGGAAGAGCGGGGCGGAGATGGAGAGAGCCACGATGAAAAGAGTCAGCAGGCGCGGCGGTTTCGGGGTGAAACGCATGGGGAGTTCGTTGCGAGAGATGGTGCTGCGGGCAACGGGAATACGGGTGGGGCGGACGATACGGCAAGCAGTCGCGGAAATAGGGCAACCGGGCGGTTGGTCAGCGACGGAATTTGACGCGTGGCGGGATGACGAAAGGGAAGTTCACCTCTTTGTCGGCGATGGTTTCGTTGGGGCCGGTGGTGAGGGACGTGGTGCGGTCGAACTTGCCGGAGAATTCGAGCGGCGAGCTGCCGACGCGTTTTTTGAAGAGACGGCTGAAGTGATAGACGCTGCGGAAGCCGCATTCGCCGGCGACCTGGCCGACGGCGAGCGTGGTCGCGGTGAGCAACCATTGCGCATGCTTGATGCGCGCCTCGATCAGGTGCTCGACCGGAGAGCCGTCGAAGAATTCACGGTAAAGTCCCATGAAGCGCGAGCGGCTCAGGTGCACCTGCGCGGCCATCTCGTCCACCGTCCACGGATGGTCGAGCGTGCCGAGCACGCGGGACTGCAATTCGCCGAGCTGCGCGGCGAGCTCGGCTTTGCGACCGGTGTAGCGCTTGCGCTCGTTCAGCTCGATGTGGCGTTGCAGCAGCAGGAAGAGCTGGCGCAGCAGGAGATCCACGACCTCCGCGTAGTGCGGTTCCTTGCGGTGGATCTCGGTGCGGATTTCGTTGATGAGCGACGTGACGAAACCGGACTGCGCGAGTTGGAATGGCTGGTTGAGCGGGATCTGGTGCTGGCGCGCGAGTTTTTTGGCGGAGGCGCCGAGGAAGTGAATCCAGTTATCGGAGAGACCGCAGCCGTCGCCCCGGTATTTCTGGTGATGATCGGGCGTGTAGAGAATGCAGGCGTTGACCGGACAATGGTGAACCTGTCCGTCGAGAGTGATCAGCGCGGGCCGCGTGAAGTGGATGAAGAGATAGTCGCCGGTGCCGGGACGATCGATCTCGAAGGACTCGTCGTGCTCCCAGCCTACGCCGAGGCGGGCAACACTGAGCAAAGCGGGGTCGGGGGTAGACATGCGACGGCGGGGGTGAGCTGAAAGCAAGAGGACGATGCGTCAATAAGTCGGGGCCGTCCAGTAGGAATCCGGGAGATGAAGCGCGACGCGGAGAAAGACGGACATTCTTGGAATTTGTGACTGATCGGCCGTGGTCGAGCCACGCCCCTACATCGGAGTGCCGAGTGACGAAGGGCGGACTTTTACCAAATAGACAGGAGGATAGATCAATGCATGTGGGTTGTGTGCGTCCACCAGAGCATCCACCGTTTTCTTCCCGTTGAGTTATAGATAAACCGGCAGAGCGATTGGCGGGCTGCTTCGATTGCGTCTGGTTCTTCGCCTTGTCGCCGTTCCGGATAATCCGGACGGCAGGACTACACCTTACCCCTATTTATGATGACACGATATTTTTCCCTTTGGCTGGCGTTGGTGGCTGCTGTGTTTGCAGCCGAAGTGAAGAGTCCGGATGGGAAACTCGTCGTGGACGTGCGGCTGACGGCGGACGGCGCACCGGTTTATGAGGTGCGTCGCGAGGGGGCGGTGGTGCTCGGCGAGTCGCGGCTCGGACTGGTGCGGGCGGATGCGGATTTTTCGCGCGGGCTGAAGCTCGTCGGCGAATCGAAGAGCGTGACGGTCACGGATCGTTACGAACTGCCAACGAGCAAGCGCCGTTTGAATACCTACAAGGCGAAGCGCCGCGTTTACTCTCTGGCGACGGTGGCCGGGCTGCGCATGAACGTGGCGTTTCAGGTGTCGAACGACGGCGTGGCGTTTCGTTATGTGTTTCCTGAAAAGTCCGCCGAAGTGCGTGTGGTGAATGCGGAGGAAACGTCGTTCCGGTTTCCGGCGGAGACGAAGGCGTGGTTGCAACCGATGTCGGTCGCGAAGACCGGCTGGGCTCACACGAATCCGTCGTATGAGGAATATCATCAGATGGAGATTCCGGCGGGCACGCCCTCGACGCTGGGCGCGGGCTGGGTGTTTCCGGCGCTGTTTCGCACAGGAGAGACGTGGGTGCTAATCACCGAGGCGGGACTGGGTCGCGGGTATTGCGCGAGCCGGCTGGCGCACGCGTCGCCGGGCGGGGAGTATCGCATCGGGTTTCCGGACAAGCGCGAGACGATGGGCGATGCGACGGTGAATCCGCAGTTCGCGACTCCGTATTCGACGCCGTGGCGGGTGCTGGCGATCGGGTCGTTGAAGACCGTCACGGAATCGGCGCTCGGCACCGATCTGGCGGATCCCGCGGTGAAAACCGCGAAGCTGGCGGGCGCGCCGGGCAAGGCGTCGTGGAGCTGGCCGAAGCTGGGTGACAAGCAGACGACCTTCGAGGTGCAGCGACGCTTTGTCGATTTCGCGGCGGAGATGGGCTGGGAGTATTGCCTGGTCGATGCGCTGTGGGACACGCAGATCGGTTTTTATAAAATGCAGGAACTCTCCGACTACGCGCGCACGAAGAACGTTTCGCTGCTCGTGTGGTATAACTCCAACGGATCGTGGAACGACGCGTTTCAGACTCCGAAGAACCGGATGATCACGCGTGAGCTGCGCCGTGAAGAGTTCGCACGGTTGAAGAAGATGGGCATCGCCGGAGTAAAGGTGGATTTCTTCGGCGGGGACGGGCGGGCGTTTGTGGATTATTACCACGACATTCTGGAGGACGCGGCGGAGTTTGGGATATTGGTGAATTTCCACGGGACGACGTTGCCGCGCGGGTGGGAACGCACGTATCCGAACCTGATGACGGCGGAGGCGGTGCGCGGGTTTGAGTTCATCACCTTCGAGCAGGGCAACGCGGACAAGGCGCCGGCGCACATGGCGATGCTGCCGTTCACGCGGAATGTTTTTGATGCCATGGATTTCACGCCGCTGAGTCTGGCGCGTCTGCCGAAGATCAAGCTGCGCACGACTCCAGCCGCGGAGCTGGCGACGGCGGTGTTGTTCACGTCGGGTATCCAGCACTACGTGGAGATTCCCGAAGGGATGGCGAAGCAGCCGGACTACGTGCGCGACGTGTTGAAGCGGTTGCCGTCGGTGTGGGAGGACTCGCGGTTTCTCGCGGGTTATCCGGGCAAGCTGGCGGTTTTTGCGCGACGCGGGGCAGGCGGACGCTGGTGGGTGGCGGGCTTCAATGGCGAAGGCGTCGCGAAGACTGTCGAGGTGTCGCTCCTCGGAGTCGGCAAGGGCAAGGCCGGTTCAGATGTGGTCACGGTCATCACCGACGGCGCGGCGGAAGGCTGGGCGCGCAACGACGTGAAACTCGCGGGCAAGGAGCGGACGTTGCGCGTGGAGCTGAAGCCGTATGGCGG
>DATHXF010000164.1:0-25596 GCA_035459785.1 Rariglobus sp.
GCCAGAGCGATGGATCGAGACCGAGGGATCGCGGGAGTTCGTCTCCGATAAAGCCGGCGGCGATGCTGACGCGTCCGTCATGGCGGGTGACATGGTTGGCTCCGCAGAGGGGAGCCGTGAGGTTCCAGACTCGCAGGTTGATGCGGTTGCGCGTGGGCTCGTTAAAGATGAGCAGGCGTGCGTGCGGACTGATGGCTTCGCCGAGGGCACGAAGGGAGACGTTGTCGAAGTGGTGGAGGATGAGATTGCCGATGACAACGGGGTAAGCGTTCCAACCGGTGAAGGTCTGGATGTCGGCTTGGTGCCAGTGCGCGGAGGCTGGCCAGGCGGGTGGAGAAGGGATGCGGTCGATGCCATCCACGAGCGGGGTGACAGTGCGGAGACGGGCGGAGAGTTCGCCGGTGCCACTGCCGAGTTCGATCACGCGTTCACCGGATCGGATGTGGCGGGCGAGGGTTTTCTCGAACCACGGCGCGTTGCCCATGACGCGGTTGACGAGACGCAAATCACGACGGCTATGGATCGCGTCGGGATGGTCGGGTGGCAGGGAGTCGAGTAGCTCGGGTTCGAGGCGGCGATTCACCTCGCGAGGCTACGCGTTGTAGCAACGGGGTCAACCGGAGCTAGAGAGGATTATCGGTAGCGATAAACTCCCACGGGAGGTTGAACTTGGCGGCGAGTTCGGCGGCGAGAGCTTTCACGCCGTGGACCTCGGTCGCGTAGTGTCCGCAGAGATAGAGGTTCAGCTTCTGCTCCTGCGCGGTGTTGAACCATTCCTCGCGGAGTTCGCCGGTGACGAGGGTGTCCACGCCGGCCGGGAGGAGCTCGGGGATGGCGCTGTTGCCGCTGCCGCTGCAGAAGGCGACGGCGGCGGGCGTATCCGAGCCGTATTCGATGGCGATGACGCGGGGGTAAAGGCTTTCGAGTTGGGCGCGGAGGGCGGAACGCGGGCCGGTGCGGGAGGCGATGCGGCCGATGGATTCGCCGTCGCGGACGAGGAACGGACGGTCGGGGACGAGGCCGAGCTGACGGGCGAGGAGGGCGTTGTTGCCGAGGTCGGGATGTCCGTCGAGCGGGAGGTGGTTGCTGTAGAGGGCGCAGTTGCCGCCGATAAGGGTGGTGAGGCGGTCGTAAACGGGGCCGGTCAGCGGACGGGGCATGTCCCAATACATGCCGTGGTGGACGATTAGAAAATCGACGCCGGCGGCGACGGCTTTTTGGAAGGGAATGAGGCCGGCGTCCACGGCGGCACCGATTTTGGTGACGCGGCCGTTGTTGGCGAGTTGCATGCCGTTGAAGGCGCCGGGGGCGTCCTTGTAGGCGGAGCGGCGGGTGCGTTCGTCGGAATAAGTGACGAGGTCGGACAGCGTGGGCATGCCGGTTGATGGCGGTGCGGATTCGGAGTGGCAATTTTCAAAACGCGGACTACCGATAGCGCACATGAGCGAAACGAGCTCCGCGGTCGATCTGATCGCCCAAGCCACCCAGCAATTTTCCGGACGCCCTTCGTGGGATGATTATTTCATGGCGACCGCCGTGTTGATCTCCACGCGATCCCCGTGCGAACGCCTCCATGTGGGGTGCGTGATCGTGAGCGGCGGCGACCGGCAGAACCGGTTGATCGCGGCGGGTTACAACGGCTTCCTGCCCGGCACGCCGCACCAGTCGCGGCTGCGCGAAGGTCGCGAGCAGGCGACGGTGCATGCGGAGCAAAACGCGATCGCCGACGCGGCGCGGCGCGGCAGTTCGGTTGAGGGCGCGGTGGCGTATGTGACGCATTATCCGTGTATCAATTGCGCGAAGATTCTCGCGGCGTCGGGCATCGCGGAAATCCGTTACCGCGAGGACTACAACAACGATCCGTTCGTCGAGCCGTTGCTGACGGATGCCAACGTGAAGGTGTTGAAACTCTGAGCTGATTGCGCAGGCTTTGATTTAGAGAACGATGTCCACTCGTCATCCTGATTCCTCTGCTGTCCTGGGCGGTTCGCTGCTGCTGGCGCATCCTTCGCTGAAGGATGATAATTTTAAGCACACGGTCATTTTGATCGCGTCGCATGACAACGACGGGGCGATGGGCGTGGTGTTGAATCGTCCGCTGGAGAAAAACCTGGGCGATTTGAGCGAGGATTTTGCGAGCGGGGCGCTAGCGGAGGTGCCGTTGTTTGCGGGCGGGCCGGTGCAGCCGGCGCAGGTGATTTTGTGCGTGTGGCGTCCGCATCCCGAGAACGACGGGTTTCAGTTGATGTTCGGCATTGATCCGGAGAGGGCATCTGAACTCATCAACGAAGAGGGTGTGCACATGCGGGCGTTTCTCGGCTACGCGGGCTGGACGGGCGGTCAGCTTGAAGAGGAAATGCAGCGCGACACTTGGGTGGTAAGTCCGCTGGTGGCGGATTTGCTCGATGACTCGCCGGACGAGCAGTTGTGGCGCGATTTGCTGGGGCAGATTGATGACGAGTGGAAGCTGCTGGCGAACGAGCCGGAAGATCCTAGTCTGAACTGAGTTCGCGGCGGGCGATATTTGCCGTTGACAGAGGTCGGCCCGAACTGTGTTTTCGTCTCTTTTATGAAAGTTGTTTCCTCCATCAAATCCGCGAAGAAGCGTCACCCTGCGTGCCAGGTCGTCCGCCGCAAAGGCCGCATCTACGTCATCAACAAGGTCGAGCCCCGTTACAAGGCCCGTCAAGGTTAACCTAAACACCTCTTTAATAACGTGAAAGCCGAAGGCCATCCCGTCCTCAATAACGTTTGCTACCTCGATGTTTCGAGCGGCAAGCGCTTCCTCACCAAGTCCACGATGAAGTCCGCCCGTAAGGAAGTCATCGATGGCGTCGAACATTTCGTCGTCCTCCGCGACGTGACCTCCGACTCGCATCCCGCCTACACCGGCGAGAAGCGTCTCGTGGACACCGCCGGTCGCGTCGAGAAATTCACCTCGAAGTTCAAGCGCGGCGCCGCCAAGAAGTAAGCTTCTTCTGCAGCGATCGACGAACAACTTTCAGCCCGCCGGCGACGGCGGGCTTTTTTGCGCCCCTGTTTCGGGGCCGAGGTTGAGCACGCGGGTGCGGCGGGCTTCGGTGCGGCTGCCGACGCGGCTGCGTTCGGAGGGGTTGCTGTAGGGGTTGCGGCGGTAGCCCGTGCGGTTGGGATCGCTGGCGCATTTGAGCTGGTAGGCTTGCATGCGCGCGAAGAGGTCGAGCAACTGGTCGGGCAACGGGTAGCCGTCGAGACCGCTGCGTTGCAGCGCGAGCAGGAGTTCGTGGGTCGTCTCGAGCGTCGAGAGGCAGCCTTCAACGGGTTGCTGTTTGATCACGTAACGGCTCGGCGCGGTGGGCGTGAACATGACGCGCGGGAGTCGTTGCAGCGACGGGCTGAGACGCAGCATTTTTTTGGCGCCGGACCAGGTGGCATCGAGGAGGAAAAACACGAGGCGGCGGTCACCGATGTCGGCGGGAGTGAGATCGCCTTGGGATAGGTTGCGCGAACCGACGCTCGGATAGACGAGCATGACGAGGTTGCGCGGGTCGTTGATGATATCCTGGACGGCCTCCTGGTTGTCGAAGGCGAGACCCATCTGGAGTTCGCTGTTGGCGAGGCAGAGGTGCGTGAGGCGGCCGGTGGCGGCTTTCTCGTGTTTGAACTCGTGCGGATGCATGAGGAACACGAAACGGGTGCGCGTCTCCATCGGGGTGATGGAGGGACACCAGCAGATCGGCTTCGGCCAGAAGCAGCGATAACACGTTTCACGACTCATGCGTGAGACTCAGGCGGGGACAGCGGACGGCTTCAACCCAACGCTGCTTTAATCTGCGTGATCAGGGCGGCGTAGGCGTCGTCGGTGAGGAGCTGCTTCGGGTCGGGCATCATGGTGAACGTCGTGCCCCAGGACGGACCGTCCACGTATTTGGGGACGAGATGGACGTGGAGATGCGGGAGTTTATCCGAATAGGCGCCGTAGTTGATCTTGGCGGGGTTGAAGGCGGTTTTCAGGGCCTGGGCGGCGTGGGCGACGTCTTTGGTGAAGAGGGCGAGTTCGGTGTCGGAGAGTTCGAAGAGCTCGTTGACGTGGTGGCGATAGGCGACGACGCAGCGTCCGCGGTAGGTTTGCTCTTTGAAGAGGTAGAGCGTGGAGACGCCGAGCGGGGCGACTTCGATCATCAGATCGTTGAGGCGCTGGTCTTTGCGGCAATAAAGGCAGTCGGGGAGTTGGGTCATAAATTAGTTGGCGGACGGGGCTTCGTAGGCGGGCGAATACATGACAAGAAATGCGCAGTTGTGGCCTGACTTGAGCTTTCTCGTGTGTTTTTTCTCACATTTACATGAAACGGAAGACTGACAGACGCGAAGTGGACATGGTGTTCGTGGGTGCGGGCGTGATGAGCGCGACGCTCGCCACGCTCCTCAAAGAGCTGCAGCCGGAGCTGACGATCGAGATCATCGAGGCGTTGGACATGGTGGCGGGCGAAAGCACAAACGCTTGGAACAACGCGGGCACGGGTCACGCCGCGCTGTGTGAACTCAATTACACACCGGAAAAGTCGGATGGCTCGGTGGACATCTCGAAGGCCATTCAGATCAACGAGGCGTTCGAGCTTTCGAAGCAGTTCTGGGCCTCGCTGGTGGAACGCCGCCGGTTGCCGCAGCCGAAGGATTTTATCACGACCGTGCCGCACATGAGTTTCGTGCGCGGGGGCGACGTGGCATTTTTGCGCGCGCGTCATCAGGCGCTCGCGGCGCATCCGTTGTTCGCCGGCATGGATTATACGGAAGATCGCGCGAAGATCGCTGCGTGGGCTCCGCTGGTGATGGCGGGACGTGATGCGGCCGAGCCGGTCGCGGCGACGCGCTCGGAGGAAGGCACCGATGTTAATTTCGGTGCGCTGACGCAGGGACTCGTGGAGTCGTTGAGCAAGCAGCCGGGCGTGAGCGTGCATCTGGGAGAGCGCGTGACGGATGTCATCCGCAAGCCTAGCGGGCGCTGGCGGTTGAAAATCGAAGGGCACGGGAAGAAGCGATCGGTGATCGCGAAGTTTGCGTTTCTCGGTGCGGGTGGCGGTGCGCTGCCGTTGCTGCAGAAGTCGGAGATCCCCGAGGGGAAAGGTTTCGGAGGATTCCCGGTGAGCGGCCAGTGGTTGCGGTGCGACAATCCCGAGGTGGTCGCGGCGCATCAGGCGAAAGTTTACGGCAAGGCTTCGGTCGGCGCTCCGCCGATGTCGGTGCCGCATCTCGACACGCGCATGATCGACGGAAAGAAGTCGCTGCTGTTCGGGCCTTACGCGGGCTTCACGACGAAGTTTTTGAAGAAGGGGTCGTTGATGGACCTGCCGGCGTCGATCAAGCCGAGCAACCTTGGGCCGATGCTATCGGTGGCGCGCGACAACGTGGATCTCACGAAGTATCTCATCGGGCAGGTGATTCAGTCGCCCGAGCAACGCTTCGCGGCGTTGAAGGATTATTTCCCCGATGCGAATCCGGAGGATTGGAAACTCGAGATCGCGGGGCAGCGTGTGCAGATCATCAAGAAGGACGCGAAGCGCGGCGGCGTGTTGCAGTTCGGCACGGAAGTCGTGTCGTCGGCCGACGGTTCGATCGCGGCGTTACTCGGCGCTTCGCCGGGTGCCTCGACGGCGGTGTCGATCATGCTGGGGTTGATCCAGAAATGCTTCCCCGAGCAGAGCAAGTCGGAGGCGTGGCAGAGAAAGCTGCGCGAGTTGGTGCCTTCGTATGGAAGCTCGCTAGCGAAGGACGGTGCGATGCTCGAGAAGGTGCGCGGTCATGCGAACCGCGTGCTGCAGCTGGATGCGGTCGTGCCGGTTTCCTGAGGGCGCGGATTGCGGAATGGCGGAGTTGGGCCATGCTTCGGCCCAACACGCCGCTGCATGGTCGCACTCAATCTCCAGTATGTCGCCGAGTTGGTTGGTCCGGGCAGGTTGGGTTTTGTCGCGACGAACGGGCTGCAGGACTACCTCGTGATCGAGGGCCAGCATGAAGACGAATACCGGCAGCGCATCCGCGAAGGATGGAAGGTTGCGGAGATCCGGCCGATTTGCCGGAGCATCAATCCGAAGCTGATCCACACGAATCCCGAACTGCTGAAGGCCCGGGCGTATTCGTATTCGCTGGTGATTCTAGAGCACCCGGCATTGAAGGCGCGCGAGGCGGCGGCTTTGGCGGAAAACGAAAAAGCGCAGGACGGGAAAGTCCTGCGCCGTTAGCCGATGAACGCGTGCCGGTTATTTGACCGGGGCGACCGTGGCGGCGGGCAGATCGGCGGCGATCTTGTCGAGATTGGCGGCGAGGGCATCGAGGCTCGTCGAGGAGGCGACCGCCTTGCGGTTGATGTGTTCGAGAGGCTTTTGGACGGAGCCGATGCCGGCGGGAGTGAGATCGAGGGAGAGCGCCTTTTGGATGTCGGTGAGATCATTGCGAATCTCGGTGAGGTCGGCGCGGGCGGCGAGCAGCGGGGTGATCATGGCGTCGTAGCCGGCTTGCAGGGTGCTGCGGCGTTTTTCGGCGATGGCGCGGATGTCGGCGTTCTTGATGGTGGCGGCTTCCTGCTCCCACTGGGCGAAGAGGACCTTGCCGCTGTTACGGACATCGGCGGAGTCGTGGAGCGTGGTTTCGGCGAGCTTTTTGAAGGCGATTAACTCGGTGCTGAAGGCGGCGTAGGCTTCCTGGGCATTCGGTGCGGACGGAATGCGGTTGAGCGCGTCGGTGGTGCGGTTGAGGGCGACGCGGGTGGACTTCACGTTGTCACGCAGCTGAAGGAGCTGGATGGATTTTCCGCCGACGGGTTTGGCGGCGTCGGGACCGGAGGATTTGTCGCGTGGGAAAGACGAGCAGCCGGTGAGCGAGAGGGCCATCAGGCCGGCGGAAAACGAAAGGGCGAAAAGCGATGCGCGGGGTTTCATGGGGAGAACGGGGTTCTCCCTTTGGTCAAACCGCGAAGGTGTTTGTTCCCAATGCGGTGTAATTCAACACGGTATGACTGATGATACCGTTCTCGATGGCGGCGCGGTCGGTGAGCGGCGCGGAAGGGGAGATGTCGTCGCCGAGCTTGAAAATGAAGCGGTGGGTGCCGTCGTCGTCGGCGGGTCCGAAGAGACCGGGGACGATTACACGGGCGGGCACGGTGCGGCGCACGGGCGTGTCGGGTGCGCAGGGGGAGGGGAAATTGACGTTGTGAACGATGAAGCTGCGCGCGGGGGTGGCGGCGACGAGATCGGGAACGAGTTGCGCGGCGCGGGCGGCCGAGGTGTCGAGGGTGCTCTGGAGTTCGGCGTCGGCGCGATGGCCGGAGGCACGGTAGGCCTCGAATTGGGCGGTGGTCAGGTCCTGCGAGAAGGCGATGGCGGGGAGTCCGTGGACGGCACCTTCCCAGGCGCCGGCGATGGTGCCGCTGGCGAGGATGAAGCCGAGGGAGGCGTTGCGACCGATGTTGATACCGGAAACGACGGCGTCGATGGGTTCACCGGGCGGGAGGAGATGGGCGAGGGCGATGCTTACGCAGTCGCTGGGCGTGCCGTCGATGGTCCAGGCGGGGCAGGCGAAGTCACGGGGCGACACAGAGGTGGCGACGGGACGCAGGCGGGACTTGGCGCAGCCGATCCAGCTTTGCTCGGTCTTGGGGGCGGCAATGAAAAGCGAATGGCCGGCGGTGCGAAGGGCGTCGGTGAGCGCGTGGAGGAACGGGCTGTCGATGCCGTCGTCGTTGGTGATGAGGAGGCGCATGGGCGGTGGAGAAGTAGCGAGTAGTGAGTAGCGGGTAGCGAGTAGTTCGGAGCAGGCGACGGAATTATTTTAACCGCTAATGAACGCTGATGGACGCCAATGTGAAGGCATGAAAAAGCCGCAGCGGTGGAGGCTGCGGGCTTTTCAGGCGGCAGGGAGATCGGGGGCGGGCGGAAGGGTGAAGCGGAAGACGGCTCCCTGGCCGGGGGTTGACTCGGCCCAGATGCGTCCGCCGTGCTTGTGGATGATGCGTTGCACGGTCGCCAAGCCGACGCCATTTCCCGGGAAATCGCTTTCGGAGTGCAGGCGTTGGAAGGCGCCGAACAGACGGTGCGATAGCTTCATGTCGAAGCCGACGCCGTTGTCGCGGACGTAGTAGGCGGGCGTTCCGTCGGGTTGGGTTTCCATGCCGAACTCGATCCGTGCCTGCGGAGTTCGGGAGGTGTATTTCCAGGCGTTCGACAGGAGGTTTTCCAGCGCGGCGCGAAGGAGGCCGTTGTCTCCTTCGGCGATCACGTCTTCGGAGATCACCCAGTCGACTTCACGGTCGTGGTCCGCCGCCTTGAGTTTTGCGGAAATGTCCCGTGTCAGCTGGGACAGATTGACCGGCATGCGGTGCACCTCGGTGCGAGTGGTCCGGGCGAGGCGGAGCAGGTCGCCGATGAGGGCCTGCATCCGGGTGACCGCGGTTTTCACGTGTGCTGCGCACTCGCGGCTTTCCGGATCAAGGCGGTCGCCGAGATTTTGGGCCATGATCTGGGTGAACCCGTCGATGGCGCGCAGCGGGGCGCTCAGGTCGTGAGAGACGGAGTAGGAAAACGTTTCGAGCTCCTTGTTGGCGATTTCGAGTTCACGGGTGCGGATGGCGAGGTGCCGTTGCAGCGCCTCGTTTTCCAGCCGCAGCCGGCGCACGGCGAGCGCGCGGGCGAGCACGGGGATGAGGGTGCTGAGTTTGAAAGGCTTGAGGATGTAATCGAGCGCGCCCTGTTTCATCGCGGCGACGGCGGTGTCGATGGTGCCGTGGCCGGTCATGACCACGCCGACGATGCGCGGGTCGATTTCCTGGGCCGAGCGCAGCAGCGAGATACCGTCCATCTCGGGCATCATCAGGTCGGTGAGCAGAAGATCGAAGGAGCGGCCTTTCAGAGCGGCAAGGGCTTCGAGGGCGGAGGTGAAGCCGGTGGCCGTGTAGCCTTGGGCGCTCAGTGTGTCGCAGAGCGCCTTCAGGTGGGGGGCTTCGTCGTCGACGACGAGCAGGGTTTCCAGAGTGACGGGCGGGTTCATGGCGAGCGGCCGACAAGTTGGACAAAGACGGCGCGAAGATCGCGTAGTTTGGGCGGTTTTCCGAGCACGCGGTCCACGTGGGGCGGGATGTCGCCTTCGGCGGCCATGCGCTCGCCCCAGCCGGTGAGCATGACAACGGGGGTAGAGGGTGAGATGGCTTTGACCGCATCGGCGACTTTGCGGCCGTCGACGTAGGGCATGCCGAGATCGGTGATCACAAGAGAGAAGGGGATTCCGGTTTGGTGTGCCGAACGGAAGCTGTTGATGCCTTCCTGGCCTCCTGAGGCGGCGACCACTTGGTGGCCGTCGGATTCCAGGATGTCGCGCAGGGATTTGATGATGAGGGGATCGTCGTCGACGATGAGCAGGCGCAGGCGGGCCGATATGCGTTCGGGAACGACGGTTGAAGTCGGGTTGGCTGTGGGTTCAACAGGGATCGGAAAGCGGATTCGGAAAGTGGTTCCCTTGCCGGGAGTGCTGTCGATTTCGATCTCGGCGTTGTGGCGCTGGATGGTCCCGTAAACCATGGCGAGTCCGAGGCCGGTGCCGCGTTCGCCTTTGGTGGTGAAGAAAGGCTCCATGCAGCGGCGACGGGTGTCTTCGTCCATGCCCACGCCGGTGTCGGAGATCTCGATGGCGACCGTCCCGCCGCCGATGCCGTCGATCCGGCGGGTTCGCAACGTGAGAGTGCCGCCGGAGGGCATGGCGTCGACGGCGTTGAAGATGAGATTGGTGAGGGCCTCGCGGATTTCACTTTCGACGCCGAGAATGGGCGGGAGCCCGGGAGCGAGGTCGCTGTGCTGCGTGATGACGATGCCGCTTTGAAGCGGCATGTCGCTCCAACGGACGCGGGTGAGATTGACGACCTGCGGGATGAGCATGTTGAGGTCGACGGGGACGAGGGCGAGGCGCGGTTCGCGCTGGCGGTAGAACTCGCGCATGCGGCTGACGGTCTGGGCGACATCGTCCATCGAGTGCTGGATGGTGGTGAGGTAGTCACGGGCGCGGGTGCTGAGACCGGGTTCGTTGGCGAGCAGGAACTCGGTGTAGAGCGTGACGGGGGAGATGGCGTTGTTGATGTCGTGGGCGATGCCGCTGGCCATTTGTCCGAGGGCTCGGAGGCGCTCTTGTTGCATGACGGCTTGCTGGGTCTGACGTAGGTCGTCGTAGGCCTGTTGCAACGCGCCGTAGAGCTGGGCCTGGTGCGCGGCGAGGGCGACGTGCTCGCTGAGTTGCTTGAGGAACTCGCATTCGGTGCTGCTGAAACCGTCCTTGGCAGTGCGCGCGGCGAGGAGCACGCCGAAGACCTTGCTTTCGACGAGCAACGGGGCGGCGACGAGGGAGTGTAGGCCGCCGCGCAGCAATCTTTGCGGGAACGGGAAATGAACCCCCGCGAGATCAGGTTCGTAAACGAGCTGACCGTGCACGCAGCGCAAAAGACCGTTTTGGTCGATGGGGATGGTGGCGCGCTCGGCCATGGCCAATTCCATGGCGAGGGCTTCGCTCCGGAGTCCGACGGACGTGACGGTGAGCACATGGCTGAGGTCGTCGTAGAGGCAGATGCAGCTGAAATCCGCGGGCAGGTGGTCCTCAAGGCTGCGGATGACGACTTGGAAAATGCTTTTCAGATCCTGGCGCTCGCCGGTGGCGCGGGTGATGTGGTTGAGCTGCGCGAGACGGGAAAGCTGGGCCTGCACGCGGGATTCCGCGTGTTTGCGTTCGGTGATCTCGGCGTGGAGCGCCTGCTCGCGTTCCTGGATGCCGGAGACCATGTCGTTGAAGGCGTCGGTGAGCATGCCGAGCTCGTTTTCTCCCTGGCGGACGGCGCGAACCGAGTAGTCCTTTTGTTGGGCGATGGTCTGCGCGGTTTCGGCGAGGGCGAGGATGGGTCGTGAGATGGGACGCTGCAGACGGTAGGAAAGCGCAAAGGCCATCAGCAACGCGCCCACGAGGGTTGCGGCGACGATGACGCTGAACAACCGAAGCCGGGAATACAGCCCTTCCAAATCGACCTGGAGGTAGATCGTGCCGAGCTGTTTTCCGTTGAGCGTGATCGGGCGGAAAATGATCAGATGGCCATTTTCAAACCGATGGACGTCTTCCGACGGGCGTTCGGGGAAATCAACGGACGTCCCCGGGCGCGTGTAACCGGTGAACAGACTGCCGTCGCGGGCGTAAAGGCAGGCGGAGACGATGTGCGGATCGGCCTGGAGTGCCTGAAGGGTTTCTCCGGCGGTTTTTTCATCCTCGAACGCGATGGCGGCGCGGGTGTTTTTTCCGACGATGTCGGCCAGCACGGTCATGTCGTGCGCCATGGTGCGGCGGAAGCTGACGACCTCGTAGACGGCGAGGGAAACGCAGGCGGCGAGCAAGGCGGCGGTGCAGGTCAACAGAATGATCAGCGTGAGCTTTTTCCGGATGGGGAGATTTTTCAGCCAGAGCATGTCATGATCCTCCCTTCGGTGTTTCCGTAGTGACGATTTTCCCCAGCTCGAGCAGCTGGGAGCTAATTTTCAATCCTGCCCGCTGAGCGGTTTCGCTGTTGATTTCAAATCGCACTTTTTTTCCGTCGGGATAGAAGGCGATGACCCCGCCACGCCGGGCGAATCCCTCCGACTCGCTTACCGTGAGCACGGGCCGGCCGTCGAGTTGAGCGAGGACTTCCCGTATCTGGCGGTTTTCGGATTTGCAGAAAAAAATCAGGTGACAGCCCTGCAGGTCTTCCAGGCGGTGCGACCGTTGGACGACCAGACGGCGGTTGCGGATGGTTTCATCTTTGACGGTGGCCTCCATGGACTGGCCAAAGGGATCGTCACCGAGAATGCCGATGCGCACGGGTGCGTCGTTGGCGGGAAAAGTGGTTTCCGGCCATTCGACGAACTGGATGAAATTGAAGAGGAACACCGCCTTGATCTGGTATTCGCGAGAGGGCGCGGGCTGGGCCGGCGATTCCGTTGCGACCAAACCAGACAGAATCAAAAGCACGGGCCACAGCCGCCAGAGAAGGGCGGGGCCGCACAGGTCTTGAGGGCGATGTGTGCTCAGTAACGCCATACGATCTTCGCGTAGACGCTGCGCTCCACTTCCTCGCGGGCCGGTCCGGGCACGCCGTATTCGGCATGTTGATCGTGCAGGAGATTCTGGCCGACGATGGAGAGTTCGAGGTCCGGGGTGGGATGCCATGCGAGGCGGACATCCAGTTCGAAGTAGGCAGGCACCTTGGCGACGGTGCCGGCGTTATTCATGCGCAGGGTGTCCACCCAGCGCAGCCCGGTGTCCAACTCGATCCCGCGGGGAAGATCCATGGAGGAGCGGATCGAAAACTGGTGCCGGGGGTCCGCGGTCTCGTTGAGAGCGTTGTTGATGACATCGACTTCGCCCGGTTTTACGCGGATATCCTCCCGGAGTAGCGTGTAGCCGCCATGCAACCGCCAGCCCTTTATCACTTCGTATGTGGTGGTGAACTCAACTCCGTAAGTTTCACCCTCGAGGTTGTTGTCGAAGAACAGCGGGATGATGGTTGCCGGAGTGGAACTAAGGCTTCGCACGTTGTCGTATTGGTTGTAGAACGCGGAGACGGCGACGAGGACGTTCGGAGCGAGTTGCGCGCGCCAGCCCAGCTCGTAAGCGATCACGGTTTCGGACTCGAAATCGGGGCCGCCTGAAAAAATCACCGGTGGCGTGCTGGGCTGGTTCATATCGCGGTCGATGCGGGACGGCATGCGGACCGCTCGCGAGACCGCAGCCCAAAGCATGTGGTTGGAAGTGACGTTCCATTGCAGCTTGGCGCTGGGCTCGACCTCGAAGCCGGTGTAGTCGTTGTGTTCGATTTTTGACCCGAGTGTCAGCGTCCAGTCGGAGAAGAGGCGAATCTCGTCCTGGAGGAATGCGCTGTAGAGATCCTGATCTAGCCGGGCGGGAAGGAAGCCGAGGGCGGGTGCGTTTTGCACCACGTCGTGCGTGCGCCGGTAACCCAGACCCCAGACTATTTGATTGCGCTCGCCGAGGAAGAGACGGTGTTGAAAATCCAGATCGTAAGTGTCGAGGTCATCCGTGAAACGTCCTGCGGGGGCAAAGAAGAAAGCCGGCACGGGTTGCGACAGGTGGGTGCGGTCATAATAAACCTGCAGGCTCATCTCGGAGTCGTTTTCGAGCGTGTGTGTCCATCGGCCCAGCAGGTTGCCTCCGCTGAGGTCGATGTTGGGGCTGGCTTGCTGGTGTTCGTTGTTGTCGTAGAGGTCGCCCTGGATCGTGAAGGTGGTTTGGGGCGTGGGTTCCGCGTCGAGGCGAAAGCCGGCGCGCCGACTGTTCCAGTCGGTCGTGGCATCGGTCCCATTGGCGAAGACGCCGCCGTCGCGTTCGGTGTATTTTCCGTAAACGCGCAAATAAACGTTGGGCGCGAGGGTGAGTCCGTAGCGGGCGCTGGTGCTGTTTTCCAGCTCCGTGCCAGCGGCGACCTCGGTGTGGAGACCCTGCGTGTCCTTGGCGCTCTTGGTGGTGATGTTGATCACGCCGTTGACGGCGTTGGCGCCCCAGAGCGCGCTGCCGGGGCCGCTGATCACCTCGATGCGATCAAGGTCGTTGAGCACATAATCCTGGGCATCCCAGAACACCCCGGAAAACAGCGGCGAATACACAGTGCGTCCGTCCATCAAGACGAGGAGCTTGTTGCTTAGCTCGGTGTTGAACCCGCGCGCACTGATTGCCCAGGACTGGGAGTTGCGTTGGGCGACTTGGAGATTGGTGGCGAGACGCAACGATTCGGGAATGCTGGTCGCTCCCGAGCGGCGAATGTCGTCATTGGTGATGACCTGGATCGCCGAGGCGGTGTCCGAGAGTTTTTCCGGACGGCGGGAAACGGAGGTGACCTCGAGGTCCATCAGTTCCTGAAGGCTGAGTTTTTTGTAGGTGGTGACCGAGTCCTCGGCGGACATCAGGGAATGGGTGAGCGTGACGAGGCACAGAGCTAAACCGGTTCGCCGCAGCGTGCAGCTGAACGGGAGGGTGTTCAAACGTGGCTTCCGGGCTTGGCAGGTTTGCGGATGGGTCATCGAAGATCGAAGGTTCCCGAGTTTTGGGGGTAAGGGTTCCGCTGACGGGGGCGCGACGCCCCTTAACACTCACCGGATATTACAAGGCACAGGCATTACCGCGAGGCTGTTTTGTGCAAAAAATGCGCAGACCTTGAATGAAACCCGCTCGTTTTTCGGGATTTAACGAGAAATTGCCACTGGCTCGATAATCGGTGCAAGAGACGGGTGCACAAAAAAGCCGCAGCGGTGAAGCTGCGGCTTGAGTAGTGATGAGAGGACGCTTGCGGGTTAGGCGACGGGGGCCTCGGCGGCGGGGGTTTGCTGGCCCTGGCCTTCGAGTTCCTTCATCGCGGCCTTGCGGCTGAGGCGGACTTTGCCGGAACGCTCGTCGATACCGATGCACTTCACGGTGATGCTATCGCCCATCTTGACGACGTCTTCGGTGCGGCGCACGCGGAAGTCGGCGAGTTCGCTGATGTGGCAGAGGCCTTCTTTGCCGGGCAAGCATTCGACGAAGGCGCCGAATTCTTTCACGCCGGTGACGCGACCGGTGTAGATCTTGCCTTCCTCGATGGGAGGGCCGCCGGCGTTGCCGCCTTTGCCACCACCACCGCTGCCGCCGCCGACGAGGCTGTCGATTTCCTTGAGGGCGCGTTCGGAGGCCTGGGCGTTGTTGGAGTAGATGAAGACCTTGCCGGAGTCGTCGTCGGCGATGTCGATCTGCGCGCCGGTCGTCTCGACGATGCGGCGGATGGTCTTGCCACCGGGTCCGATGAGCAGGCCGATCTTTTCGGGATCGATCTGGATCGTCTGGATGCGGGGGGCGAAGGTGCTGAGGTCTTTGCGGGGCGCGGGGATCGAGGCCAGCATGTTCTTGAGGATCTCGACGCGGGCTTCGCGGGCCTGGTGGATGGCGACCTTGGCGATCTCGAAGGGAAGACCGTTGATCTTCAGATCGAGTTGGAAGCCGGTGATGCCCTTGGTGGTGCCGGCGAGCTTGAAGTCCATATCACCGAAATGGTCTTCCTCACCGATGATGTCGGTGATGGTGGTCCACTTGGTGATTGAACCGTCGGCGGCGATCTCGGTCATGAGGCCGCAGGAGATGCCGGCGACGGGTGCGATGATGGGGACGCCGGCGTCCATGAGGGACAAGCAGCCGCCGCAGATCGAGGCCATCGAGGTCGAGCCGTTGGAGGCCATGATCTCGGAGACGACGCGTATCGAGTAAGGGAATACATCCTCGGGCGGGAGGACGGGAACGAGGGAACGCTCGGCGAGGGCGCCGTGGCCGACCTCGCGGCGACCGGGGGAGCCGAAGCGGCCGGTCTCACCGACGGAGAACGGAGGGAAGTTGTAGTGGAGGATGAAGCTCTTGGACTTCACGCCGCCGGTGAGGGCGTCGAGGTCCTGGGCTTCCTTGGTCGGCCCGAGGGTGGTGAGGACGATGGACTGGGTATCGCCGCGTTTGAACGAGGCGGAACCGTGGACACGGGGGAGAATGCCGACCTCGGAGTGGAGGGGACGGAGGCTCTTGGCATCACGGCCATCGGCGCGGACGCCGCGCTCGAGGACGGCCTTGCGGTAGGCTTTGTATTGGAGGTCTTCGAAGACGACGTTGAGGTCGACATCGCTGAAGCGACCGGCACCCAGCTCGAGGGAGAGGGCGGCGTGGGCTTCGGCCTTGAGGCCCTTGACGTTGGCGGAGCGGACGGCCTTTTCGTGGCCGAAGATCGCGGTGACGATGCGCTCGGTGGGGACGACGCGCTCGATGATGGCGCGGGCCTCGGGGCTGGCGCCGACGAGGGCGAAGTGGGCCTTGGGCTTGCCGACGAGTGCGACGAGTTCGCGGATGCCGCGGATGATCGGCTGGATGGAGGTGTGGGCGAAGGCGAGGGCCTCGATGAAACGGTCTTCGGGAATCTGATCGGCGGAACCCTCGATCATGAGCATGTCCTTCTCGTTGCCCACGTAGATGAGGTCGAGGGAGGACTGGAACATCTGCTCGATGGTCGGGTTGGCGACGAACACGCCGTCGATCTCGGCGACGCGCACGGCGGCGATCGGTCCGTTCCACGGAATGTCGGAGATGGCGAGGGCGGCGGAGGCGCCGTTGACCATGGGGATGTCGGCCTCGTTCAGCTGGTCGGCGGACATGAGCTGGCCGATGATCTGGACCTCATTGAGGAAACCCTCGGGGAAGAGGGGGCGGCAAGGACGGTCGCAGAGGCGGGAGGTGAGGATTTCCTTTTCGGAAGGACGGCCTTCGCGCTTGAAATAACCGCCGGGGAAGCGGCCGGCGGCGGCGTATTTCTCGCGGTAATCGACGGTGAGGGGGAAGAAGTCCTGGCCGGGCTTCATGCTGGCGGCGACGCAAGCGGTGACAAAGACATTGGTCTCACCGACGGCGACGTTGACCGCGCCATTAGCGAGGGCGGCGTAGGTGCCGGTGGAGAAGGTGATCCCGAGTTCGGGGATCGTGACGGAGTATTTCTGCTTAAGGGACATGATGTATTTCTGTTTCGGATACGGTTGCGCGTCGCGGATAGATGAGACGGCCTGCGACACGCGGCAGGGACGGCTCGGGGATTTCGACGACAGGCCAGCCGGAAGGGCGGGCGAGGGCCGCGCGGAATGCGCGGGTGTCGGCGGAAAGTTTTAGGGAAATCTGAACTGAACGGGTGACCCGTCTCGCAATCCTCGTCTTGGACGAGAGATTTCTGGCTGGCGTGAGGCAAAGAGCCTCAAGGCATTCAGAAATGTCCCGCGCTAGTCTCGAGTGTCTGGCTGAAAAGACAACGGGCGCCCTCCGGATGAGGGCGCCCGTGTTGCTAAAGGGCTCTTTACTTGCGGAGGCTGAGCTTCTGGAGGAGCTCGTTATACTTCGGCAGGTTGTGGCGCTTGAGATAGTCCAGCAGCTTGCGGCGGCGGGAGGCCATCTGGAGGAGGCCGCGGCGGCTGTGGAAATCCTTGCGGTGGGTGCGGAGGTGCTCGGTCAAGTGATTGATGCGAGCGGTCAGCAGCGCGACCTGGACTTCGGAAGAACCGGTGTCCGTATCGTGGATTTTGTAGGTGGAGATGATTTCGGGTTTGGCGATCGTTGACATGGTTTAGTTTAACTGGGTTACACGACTGTAGGGGACCATTTGCAGGCCCCGTGCCACCCGCTCCCGACGTGGCGAAAACCACGGCGTTTGCCGGCGTCACCGTTCCAATTTGGCGGAGTGCCAAACCAGTCATGGTGGAGCCCCGTAACCGACGGAGCTTCACTAACGCAAGGAGCCAACTTCCCGAATCGGACGGGCGTCGGCAAGCGAAAATTTACGGGACGATGCAATCGCCTGTCTCTGGCTCCAAACCCACTTGTCACTTATTAAGTGACAAGTGGGTTTGGGTTGGGCGGCTATTTTGGTCAGCCGGCGCGGATGTGGAGTTCGCGGACGTGGGCGCATCCGGGGAGCTTGCGGATGCGTTCGACGATCACCTGGCGGTGGATGAAGAGTTCGTTGCGAACGACGGCGTGGCCGGCGAGGACGATCAGTTTGCCGCGCGGGTCGATTTGCGATGCGTGCGAGTAGTGGGCGTTGGCCGGGCCGACGAGTTCGGACCAGTTCTCGCGAATTTTGTCCTCGGGGGAGTCGCGGCCGATCTGGAATTTGACCATCAGCTCTTCGACAAGGCCGGAGAGTTCTTTGGTAGGGCGCTTTTTCATGCGCGCCGGCGTGTCGTCGGGCACGCGGCGGAGGGCGGCGATGAGTTTTTCCGCCTGAAAGGAAAACGGTTTGGGATCCGTGGCCGCCATGTCAGCAGACAAATGAAGCGTTTAGGATGCGATCTGGCCGTCGTAGAGTCCCTTGTAGAGGACGCTGCGCTCGTAGAGGGCTGCGTGGGTGCCGGAGTCGATGAGGATGCCGCCTTTTTGGAAGACGAGGATCAGCGAGGCGTCGCGGATGGTGCTGAAACGGTGGGCGATGATCAGGACTGTTTTGCCCACGACGAGTTTCTTGAGGGCCTGCTGGATGGCGGCTTCGCTCTCGCTGTCGAGGGCGCTGGTGGCTTCGTCCAAGATGAGGATCGGGGCGTTGCGGAGGAAGGCTCGGGCGAGGGCGATGCGCTGGCGCTGTCCGCCGGATAGGGTAGCTCCGCGTTCGCCGACGATGGTGTCGTAGCCGTTGGGCAGGGCGGACAGGATGAACTCGTGAGCGTAGGCGTCGCGGGCGGCTTGCTCGACTTCGGCGCGCGTGGCGTTTTCGCGGCCGAGGAGGAGGTTGTTGTAAATCGTGTCGTTGAAGAGAAACGGATCCTGGGAAACGAGGGCGATGTTGGCGCGGAGATCGCCGAGGCGCAGGTCGCGCACGTCGATGCCGTCGATGGTGACACGACCGGAGGTGGCATCATAGAAGCGGAGAACCAGGTTCGCGAAAGTCGTCTTGCCGGCGCCGCTGGGGCCGACCAATGCGCAGGTGGTTCCTGTCGGGATGGTGATGGAGACGTCCTGGAGGGCGGGCTTATCCTCTTTGTAGGAGAAGTTGAGGTGGTCGAAGGATATTTCGCCACGGAGGCGCCCGGGCAGCTTAGGATCGACGGGGTCGGCGATGGGCACCGGCTCGTTCAATACGTATTCAAGGCGATCAAGGGCGGCGGCGCCGCGTTTGGTGTCATTGCTCAAGGCGGCGAGCTTCTTGATCGGATCGTAGCAGACGTAGAGAGCGGTGATGATCGAGAGAAACGGTGCCAGTGCGAGACCCGAGCGGTAGGCGTAGATGAAGGTAGCGGCCAAGCCGAAAGCGCTGATGATTTCAATGGCGGGAGGAAGCGCCTTTGCGTATTTGACCACCTTCATCTGGTAGGTGAGCAGGAGGCGTGTCGAGACGCTGAAGCGGGCCACTTCTCGTTCTTCCAAACTGAAGGCGCGAACTTCACGGGAGGCCGCAAGATTTTCGCTGAAACGATCGGTGAGCGAACCGAGTTCGGCCTGCAATTGCACGGCGCGGCGCACGAGTTTTCGGCCGGCAAAACGAATGGGAAAAATGCACAGCGGCACGCTGGCGAGACAGACGAGCACGAGGCCGACCCCGCTTTCGGTAAAGGCGAGGTAGGCGAGGTAGCCGAGCGCGGCGACAAGGGTGCCGGGCTGTTTGACGAGTTCGTTGGCGAGATTGCTGAGCGTAGTCTGCAGCTGATTGGTATCGGAGACGCCGCGCGAGATGAGGTCGCCGGATGAGTTGCGCTGGAGAAAACCGAGAGGAAGGATCTGGAGCTTGCGGAAATAATCGAGGCGCAGTTGCTCGAGGATGCGGGTGCCGCCGTATTGAACGAGGTAGGTATTTAGATAACCGGCAACGCCGCGAAGAGTGAAGACCACGGGTAACCACAGGGCGATGCAGACGATTTCCCAGTTACTCATGAGCGGCGCGCCTTCGGTGAAGACTTTGGGGAACACGAACTTCACCATGTAGGGCAGGCCGAAGCCGCTGGCACCGGCGTAAATCAGCCCGAACAACACGCCTCCGATCAAGTGCCAGCGAACGGGCTTGAGGTAGGGAATGTATGGGTAGAAGCGGCGCATGGGAAAGCAGGGAATCGCGTGCGAGCCTGCACGGACAGGCAAGCCTCAATCTTTGGCCGCCCGCACATCCAGGGCGTCACGCAAACCGTCGCCGAGGAAATTGAGGGAGAATAGCGTTAAGGAAAACACGGTGCCGGGGAACATCAGCAGCCATGGATATTCCTCCATGCGTTCGGCGCCGTCCTTGATGAGCACGCCCCAGGAACTCATGGGTGGTTGCACGCCGAGGCCGAGAAAACTGAGGAAGGCCTCGAGCAGCATCACTCCGGGGATGGTGAGTGTGGTGTAAACAATGATCGGCCCGAGAATGTTGGGGATCATGTGGCGGAAAATAATGCGCGGCGTGCCGAATCCGAGCGAGCGGGCGGCCTCGATGAACTCCATGCGCTTGAGGGACATGATCTGGCTGCGGACGATGCGGGCCATGGTGAGCCACTCGACCGCGCCGATGGCGACGAACAGAAGAAGGATGTTTCGTCCGAAGAACACCATCAGGAGGATCACGAAAATTGTGAAGGGCAGGGCGTAGAGGATGTCCACGATACGCATCAGGACGCGGTCGGGTTTTCCGCCGACGTAGCCGGAGACCGCGCCGTAGATCACGCCGATGGTGAGCGCGACAAACGTCGCGACGAGACCGACCATGAGGGAGATGCGTCCGCCAAACATCAGGCGCGTGAGCAAGTCGCGTCCGAGTTGGTCGGTGCCGAGCCAGTGTTTGGCGGAGGGGGGGGAGAAGGTGTTGTAGAGATCGGTGTCTTCGTAGCCGTAGGGGCTGAACCAAGGGCCGATCACGCAGAGGAGCGACAGGATGATGAGCGTAATGCCGCCGAAGACGGCGAGGTGGTTGCGGCGGAGGCGGCGCCAGGCGTCGAGCCACGGGGAGACGCCGCGTTCGAGTTGCGCGGGGGTGAGGTCGGCGGATGGGAGGTTTTTGGGGGAAAGGGATGTCATGGCCTGTTGCGCTTACTCAAATTTCAGCTTCGGGTTGAGCCACACCTGCACGACATCGACGATGAGGTTGAGGGCGATGATGAGGACCGCGTAAAGGATGACCGTGCCGAGGACCAGGGTGTAGTCGCGGTTGAAGGCGCTGTTGACGAATTCGCGGCCGAGACCGGGGATCTGGAAAATGGTCTCGATAACGAACGACCCCGTTAAGATGCCGGCGATGGCGGGGCCGAGGTAGGAAACGACCGGGAGCAGGCCTCCGCGCAAGGCGTGTTTGAAAATGATGCGGAGCTCGGACGCACCCTTGGCGCGGGCAGTGCGGATGTAGTCGAGATTGAGGACCTCGAGCATGCCGCCGCGGGTGAGGCGGGCGATGCCGGCGGCGTAAACGATGCCAAGCGTGAGCGAGGGAAGAATACGATCCTGCCATGAATACCAACCGGAGGCGCTGAACCAGCCGAGGTGAATGGCAAAGATGAGGACGAGAATCGGGCCGAGCACGAAGGTCGGCACACAGATGCCGGTCATCGCGAACGAGGAGGCGATGTAGTCGATCTTGGTGTTGCGTTTCACGGCGGCGAGGACGCCGGCGGAAAGGCCGAGGACGAGTGCGATCAGCAGGGACAAGCCGCCGAGTTGAATCGAGGCGGGGAGCTTGTCGGCGATGATTTCGTTGACGGTGCGGCTGGCATATTTGGTGGAGCGGCCGAGATCACCGTGGAGCACGATCGCTTTCAGGTAGTTCGTGTATTGCTGGTGGAGGGGGAGGTTGAGTCCGTAGTAGGCCTCAAGGTTGGCGCGGATTTCGGGCGTGGTGGCTTTCTCACTGTCGAACGGACCGCCGGGGACGAACCGCACCATGAAAAAGGTGGCCGTGACGATGATGAAGAGGACGGGAATCGTCTCCAGAAGACGTCGGGCGATGAAGCGCAGCATGTGAAGGTCTTACCGAATGGCGGAGCGTGCGGGGGAAGCCAATGAATTTTCCCCGTGGATTGATGATCTTTGGGGCAAGGATCAGAATGGCCAGACGCGTGGAACCACGGTCACGGCGGTGATGAAGCAGAGGATATTGAGAGGAACGCCGATCTTCACAAAGTCAGTGAAACGGTATCCCCCGACGCCATACACGTAGGTATTGGTCTGATATCCGATAGGCGTGGCGAAGGCGGCGGATGCGGCGAACATGACGACCATTACGAATGGCTGCATGTTGACGCCGAGTTGGGTCGCGATGCCGATGGCGATGGGCACCATGAGCGCGGCCACGGCGTTGTTGGACAAGAGTTCGGTGAGGATGGTTGTGACCAGATAAAGCGCAGCGAGGACGAAGATGGCTTTATGCTCGGGCGGGACCATGGCCTGCACGCCGTCCACGACATGGCCGGCCAGCCAGAGTGCGGCGCCGGTCTGTTCGAGCGCGAGGCCGGCGGCGAGCATGCCGTAGATGAGGAAGAGGATGTTCCACTCGATGGATGCGTAGGCCTCGTTAGCCTTGAGGCAGCCGGTGAAGCAGACCACGAGGCAGCCGACGAGCGCGCCGATCTCGATGGGCACCCAGTCGAACGAGGCGGTGGCGACCACGGCGGCGATCACCGCGATGACGATGGGCATTTTTTTGTGCTGCGAGATGGCGGGGACGCGGGCGCGGTCGAAGAGCACGAGGTCCTCGCTTTGGCGAAGGGCGTCGATGGCCTGGTCGGTGCCCATCATCAGGACGATATCGCCGGCCTCGAGCGGGAGGGTTTCGAGGCGTTCGCGGACGTTGCGGCCTTTGCGGTGAACTGCGAGCACGACCATGCGGAAGCGCTGGCGGAAGTTCACCTCGCGCACGGTGTGGCCGACGATGCCGGAGTGGGGATTGACGACGGCCTCGACCAGCGAGCCTTCGTGGGCGGCGATTTGTTCCAGTCCGAGTTTGAGTTCGGAGATCAGGTCGATGCCGACGACGCCCCGGGTGGCGGCGATACCCTGGAGCCGGCAGGCGAGGATGACGCGGTCGCCGGCCTTGAGGCGGATTTTCTCGGGTTCGATATAGAGGGCGACACCGTCGCGGACGATTTCGATGAGGCGGATGCCTTTGGCGCGGGACAGGCCGGCCTCGGCGAGGGTTTTGTCGAGGACGGGGGAGTCGGGTTGGACGAAGGCCTCGGTGATGTATTCGCGGCGCTCTTCGTCGGTGAGGATGGAAGTGAGCATCTCGCGTGTCGGCAGGAGACGTTTGCCGCAGAGAGCGAGGTAAACCGCTCCGATAAGCGTCGCGGGCACGCCGAGCCAGGCGAGTTCGAACATGCTGAAAGGCGGCAGTTTCTTGGAGATGAGGATGCCGTTGACGACCAGATTGGTGCTGGTGCCGATGAGCGTGCAGGTGCCCCCCAGAACGGCAGCGTAGGAAAGCGGGATGAGCAGCTTGGACGGCGCGAGGTTCATTTTGCGCGCGAGGCCGAGCACGACCGGCAGGAAAACGACGACGACCGGGGTGTTGTTGATGAAGGCCGAGACGGTGGCGACGATCATCACAAGGATGAACATCACGACCGGGTAGGACCAGCGGGCAGATTTTTCGACGAAACCCGAGAGCAGCTCAATCGCGCCGCAACGCACGAGAGCGGCGCTCAGCACGAACATGGCGCCGACGGTGAAGGGCGCGGGGTTTGCGAACACCGAAAAGGCTTTGTCCGGCGAGAGAAGGCCGCAGGCGAGAATCGCGACAAACAGCGCGAGCGCGGTGAGATCGGGAGGGATTTTCTCGCGCACGAAGCTCACCATCGTGGCGGTGAGCAGCAGGAAGATGAGGGCGATCTCCCAGGTCATGGTTTACCGCCGCGGGATTCGGAAGCCTGATACCATTTGTAGAATGCGATGATGAACACGAGGAACGTCACGCCCATGCCGCCGGTTTTCATGATGACCGAGCCAAGCAGCTGGTCTTCGGCGGGACCGAAGCCGGCGAAGAGGCGCGGGGCGTATTCATAGGTCGGGTAAAGGATGTCGTTGGAGAACGCGATGAACGCGAAGACGGGCGTCATGCCGATGACCACGCCGACGAGGTAGAGCATCTGCGCCGCGTAGGAAATACGGGGGAACTCTTGGGACGGACTAAGGATCGGCCACCAGTAGAACAGGGCGGCGCCGAAAAACATCACGTGTTCCGCAATGTGCACCCAGCGGTTTTGCAGCGCCCAGTCGTAGAGGCTGGGCGCGTGCCAGATCGAGTAGGTGAGCGTGTAAATGAGTCCGCAGATGAGCGGCTGGGTCAGCAGGCGCAACAGAGGACGAAGGGCAGGGCGGCCGGTCACGGTGGAGACGAGCCATGCAGGCAGGCCGAGCAGGAAGAGCACGGCGGCGACATACATGATGAGCTGGTGTTGCACCATGTGTCCGCTGAGGAGGAAACGTTCGCCGATCTGGTCGAGCGGAGAGCCGACGGCCAGGTAGAAGATCACCAGGCTGAGGTAGAACTTGATCGCCTGGCCCCTCGGGTAGGGTTGGCCGGGGGCGATGCGTTCGCGCAGGGGGCCGGTGAAAAGCGCGTAGAGCCACCCGAGCAGAATGAGACCGCCGACGAGGTGCGGTTCGTTGTGCCAGTGGGTCCAGTTGATCATGAGGTGCGGGCGCAAAAAAGGCGGCTCGGGTTGCCGAGCCGCCTCGGGGGAAGCGTGGGCTTACTGCGAAGCGGCGCGTTCGGCGTAGATTTCCTGCGCCTTGAGCGGGATGCTGTCGTGGGCGGAGAAGATCGCCATTAGCGCACCAACGGTGCCGCCGGCCAGCACGAGTCCGATGAAGAACAAAATCGTGCAGAACAATTTGTCCCACTTCAGGTGCATGAAGATGAAGATCACGAGCATGAACTTCACGAGCGAAAGGACGACCAGCGTGGTGACGACGAGCCACTTCACGAGCGGCAGGTAGATGAGCACGATCTCTACGCCGGTGATGACGGCGAGAATCATGGCAAGCTGCACGAAGATGTGGAACTTGCTGCTTTCCTCGTGGTGGCCGTGGGCGGACTCGACGGCAGTATGGGTGGTGGCGCTCATGGGAGGATAATCAGAGATATTCGAGCAGGTAGACGGCGGTGAAGATCACGATCCAGACGATGTCAACGAAGTGCCAGTAAAGACCCATGCCTTCGACGTCGATGGCGTTGGCTTCGCCGAATTCGACGGCTTTGCTGTCACGTCCGAGGAACACGAGACCGACCAGACCGGCCACGGAGGCGATGATGGCGGGGAGTTCGTGATGGACGAAGGCGGAGAGAGCCTCGCCGGTGGCGCCGAACTCATGGATGGCGTGCACGCCGCCGAGAAGGGCCTTGATCGTGGCGACGGTGACCACGGCGAAGACAAGCAGGTGGATGAAGGATTTCAGGATCCACGGGCTGCCGTCGGCGGGTTTGAAGGTGCGGATATACATCAGCACGAGCCAGAGGACGCCGATGGCGACGTGGCAGCCGTGCGTGCCGGTGAGTGTGTAGAACGTCGAGCCGAACATGCTGCTGCTGAGCGTGAGTCCCTTCTCATGGACGAAGTGGCTGAACTCATACACCTGGCACGTCAGGAAGATCAGGCCGAAGACGATCGTGCCGAGGAGCATCTTGCGGGTCGCGCCGACGTGACCCTTTTGGCAGGCGTTGACCGCGAGCGCCATGAGCAGCGACGACATGAGCAGGATGAACGTCGAGAAGGACGTGAGCTCGAGCGAGAACAGGCCGACGATGTCGGGCTGGTTCGGCGTCGGGTGCAGGCGGTAGATCAGGTGCGTCGAAATGAGCGCGCCGAAGAACATGCAGTCCGACGCAAGGAACGCCCACATGAAGAGCTTCTTGTTGGGAATGCCCGTCGTGGTCGTGTGGTCGTGGTGGTGATCGATGGCCCCGGAGGCCGCGTGAGTGCTCATTGCTGAGGGAAAAGTTGGGAGCTGAGAGTTGAGAGGGCGGACGCTGAATCAGTGTTTGTCGTGATTCTTGTCGTCGAGGTGGATGTGGTAGCCGCCCGGACCTTCGGAGGCCCAAAGGTAAACGCC
>DATHXF010000165.1:0-21965 GCA_035459785.1 Rariglobus sp.
TGCATGCCTTGGGGAGTTGGGCGTCGCTCGGCATCGCGCTCCGTCAGACGCTCTACGTGGCCGCGTGTATTTTCGCGTGGGTGTTCGCCACCAAGGACCAGGATATCAGCCGTCTGTTTCTAGGCAGTTATCTGATCTTGCTCGCGGTGTTGCTCATGGTGATGCACCGCCGGATGCCGCGGTCGATGGCGGTAGTTTTGTTCGGAGAAGAATCGAAGATGCCGACATTGTTCGTGGGCCGCGGCGACCAGTTGGGAAATCTCGACCACTGGATCACCAACCGCATGCATATCGGCATCCTGCCGGTGGGATTCCTGGCCGACGAACCTCCGACGCGCGCCGAGCTGGCGATCGCTCCTTATCTGGGGCAGATCGACAAACTGAAGGATATCTTGAAGGAGAAACGCATCGGTCAGGTGATCCTGCTCGAGTGGTTCGACGATTCGGCGCGGGTCGAACGCATGATCGAGGTGTGCGAACAGGAAGGGTGCCGATTCCTCATTCATAACAACTATGGCGCCCGCTATGCGCGCACGTTTACTCCGCTGGAGGAGGGCGGGCTGCACTTTCTGGCGCTGCAGAACGAGCCGCTGGAAGATCCGATCAACCGCGGAACCAAGCGTCTGCTGGACATCACGATCTCGCTGCCGGTGGTGGTGTTCATCTTGCCGCCGTTGTGCGCGATGGTGTGGATTGTGCAGCGCATGCAGGCGCCAGGGCCGATGTTTTTCGTCAAACCGCGCGGCGGACGGAACCGGCAGGAGTTCAACATGCTCAAGTTTCGCTCCATGTATGCGGCGGACCACGACATCAACAAACAGGCGACGGCGGGCGACGCGCGCGTGTTTCCGTTCGGACGTTTTTTGCGCATGAGCAGCCTCGATGAGTTTCCTCAGTTCATCAACGTGCTGCTGGGCGACATGAGCGTGGTGGGGCCTCGTCCGCACCTGCCGAAGCACGACGAGGAGTTCAGTATGATCAGCAAGACCTACCGCGTGCGCTCGCTGGTGAAGCCGGGCATCACCGGTCTGGCGCAGGTAAGCGGTTATCGCGGCGAGATCACCGATCCGGAAAAGCTGCACCGCCGAGTGTATTGGGACCTTTATTACGTGAGCAACTGGTCGCTCGGAATGGACATCCAGATCGTGCTGCGCACGGCCTGGCAGGTGGTGTTCCCGCCGCAGTCGGCGTATTGAGCAAACCGGGCTGCGCGCTCAGGCGAGCGGCGGCAGGCGGTCGCGGTTGCGGCTGAGAATGCGGACGAGTCCGATCGCGTCCCAGTAGCGGCGCCAGAATTTGCGAGGATTGGACAGCAGGCGAAGCAGCCAACCGAGGATGAGTTTGTCGGCCCACGGGGGGATGCTGGCTTGTCCGCCGGTGAGGAACGCGATGGCCGCGCCGAGGCAGAGAATCGACGGACGGCAGCCGAGGCGGGCGCGAAGCATGAGCCCGACGCGTTCCTGAACACCGCCGCCGATGGCGAGCATGACGACGCGCGGGCGGCGTGTATCGATGCGGCGCACGAGCTCGTCGTCGTTGATGGGGCCGGGTGCGTAGTGAGGGGCGAGATAGACGTCGTCGGCGGTGACGGGAAAGCCCTGGGATGTCAGCCACGCGCGGTTGCGGGTGTCTTCCTCGGCGGAGGGCATGACCCAGAATACCGAGCCGGGTTGTTTGAGCTCGGGGCGGTCCAGAATGGCGCGGAGGAATTTGAGGCCGGAGTGGCGAGGGAGTTTTTCACCGGCAAAGAAACGCCAGAGCAGCACCATGAAACCGGAGTCGGTGAGCACCAGATCGGCGGTGGTGAGTGCCTCGCGGTAGGAGGACGATTTGACGAGATCGACGGCGAGGCCGGGGGCGGACGGAGCGACGATCAGACCGGAGGAAGGCGAGGCGGGCGGGGTGTTCGCGGAGACGGCGTGGTTGACGGCTTGCTCGAGCGGACCGGTGAAGAAATCGACTCCAAGTATGCGGCGGGTGGGGAGCATGGCGCCCGAAGGGGGGTTAGTCACGGCGGGTTTCCAATTCGGCCCAGCGGCCCAGGAGTGTGGCGGAGGCGCACCAGAGAAGGAGGATGGCGGGGTTGTGGAATTGAAAATCGATCCAGGCGTGCATCGCGGTGATGACGAGGGCGAGCAGGACGAACATGAGGTGGGGCCGCTGCCAGACCCCGTGGCGGATGAGATGGCGGATGCCGCAGGCGAGCATGGCGGCGATGAGCAGGGCGCCGACGAGGCCGAGTTCGGCCAGGAGCTGGACGTAGTCGTTGTGGGCGTATTCCCAACGGAGACGGTAGCTGGCGTTTTCGTCGGTATGATGAATCTGGTAATACTTGTGCTGATAAACGGGGAAGTAGTGGCGGAAGCTGCCGGCGCCCCAGCCGGTGACGAGGTTGTCGCGGGCCATTTCCATGGTGGCATGGCGGGCGAGGGTGCGGCTGTTGACGGAACTGTCGGCGCGGCCGTCGTCGATGAGTTTGCCGATGCGATCAAAGGCCTGGCCGGTGTTGAGAAAAAAGGAGCCGAGACCGATGAAGAGGGCGAAGATGGCGCAGAGCACGATGATGGTCCACGGGCTGCGTCCCTCGGTTCGATAAAGGGAGCAGCGCACGATGAAGCCGATGAAGGCGATCAGCGTGAACAGCATGAGAAGAATGATGGCGCCGCGGGAGTTGGTGAGCAGCACGCCGAGGCCGAGGAGGACGGCGGCAAAGGCGAACACGGGGGCGGGGCTGGCGCGCTCCATGCGCCGTTCGGCGCGGGCGAAGTGCCAGTAGAGCAGGGCGACGCAGAGGATGAGGACCAGGTTGAGGTAGGCGCCGGCGTGGTTCTTGTAGATGAGCGTGGCGAAGAAGTAGGAAGGCACCTTGGTCTCGCTGAGAACCCAGAGGATGTGTTTTGCGCCGGTGACTTTTTGCAGGATGCCGATGATGGCGAGGATCGCGCCGTTGGCGGCGACGGCGGTGAGAAGCCACTGGATGGTGACGCGGCGGGTGACGCCGATCCAGAGCGCGCAGGTCAGCAGCCAGGCGGTCGAGTAGATGACGAGGACGCGCCAGGCGTTCATGTCGGCGTAGGGCGTGTCCATGCCGGAGGGCAGCCAGGAGAGATGGGCGACCGGTTCGAGCCAGCGGTATTTGCCATCGCTCATGTAAACCCACGCGGGGTTGAGCGCCTGAACGAGGATGTAGCCAAGCAGCACCAGCCCGAGCCAGAAGAGCGGGAAGCGAATGAGCTTCGGCCACATGACGAGCCGGAAATCACCGCGCGGAGCGAGCTCGCCGGTGTAACGACGGTTGATGATCGCGACCGCGAAGGCGGTTGATGCGAGCGCGAGACTGATGAACTGGCTCCACACATGCATCGTGCCGAGCGCCCACGGCATGAAGCAGAGCAATGCGGCCGAGATGATCAAGAGGGCCGTTTCCAGCGGGTGGAGAGCGGCGGAAACACGGTTATCGCCCCGAAAGGATTGCAGCACGGACGAATCAGGGCGGGGCAGCGGAGAACGGGAGGAGGACAAGGGAGCGCGAAGTTTAAAGCAGGGTGGTGAGGGTTGTGCGGTCGTAGTTGGACCGTCGCCCGCCCCCCGGACTGGCTAGAGGGATTTCCGGTATTCGAAACCAGAGGGGTCGGCGAAGATGAGGGCGAAGTTATCCACGCGGATCAGGCGGAGTTGGGTGGCCTTGTCCACGATGTCGTTCAGGCGGTAGACGCGGTCGTTCATGATGACCTTCGGATCGGTGGGGGATGCGCGGACGCCGGACACGCGGAGTTTTTCGAGGAACTCATACACCGCAGGATTGGCGACTGGTTCACGGGGAGCCGGAGGAACGACCACGGGCGCGGGTTTGGGGACGGGTGGTGCGATCACGACCGGTGCCGGTGCGGGGATGGGTGCGGGTGCCGGAGCCGGCGTGACGACAGGCGGGAGTTGCACCGAAACAACCGGGGGCGGGGTCACGACGGCGGGAGGAGGAGTGATGACAATCGGGGTGACTTCGGGCGTCGGTGCTGGTGCCGGTGCGGTCACGACGGGCGACACGGCGGCGATCGCGGGTTTGTGCGGAACCTCGGGTTCGCTGGAGTCGGCAAAGTAAAAGAGGAACACCAGCACGCCGGCCATGATGAGCAAAGCGCCGCCTCCGCCGAGCAGGAGCACCAAGGTGCGGGCGGGCATGGGCGGGCGACGTTTCGCGATGCGGGCCACGGGCACGGCGACAGTGCCGGCGGGCGTGGAGGGAGCCGGTGCGGGCGCGGGAGTAACTGCCGCAGGTTCGTCCGTCCGCTGGCGTTGCGCCTTTTTGAGTGCTTCGTTGATTAGGCTCATGGTCTTAGGCGGAGAAGTGGCGGGACAGACGGGAATGAATCAGGGTATTGCAGCGGATATAACGGGAGTGGCGAGCTGTCATTAGGCGGGAAGCGGCTGATTAATGAGTGAGCTTGCGGACATCGCGATAAGCGCGACGGACGTCCCACCAGTTGACCTCGTCGGAGTCGCGGATGTAGGCGGCAAGGATGGCCTTGTCGCAGAGGTTGTTGATGATGCGTGGAATGCCTTTGCTGTGGCGGTGGATGGAGCGGAGGGCGCGTTTGGTGAAAGCAGGGCGGCCGTTGGCACCGGCGAGGGTGAGTCGGTGCTGCACGTAATGCTCGACGTCGGTGAGGGTGAGCCGGCGCAACTCATGGTGGACGAGAATGCGTTGGCGGAGTTGGCGGAGTTCCTCGCGGGCGAGAACGTCTTTGAGCTCGGTCTGGCCCATGAGGACGATCTGCAGGAGCTTTTGTTTGTCGGTCTCGAGATTGGAGAGGAGGCGGACCTGTTCGAGGACTTCGAAGGAGAGGTTCTGGGCTTCGTCGATGATGAGAACGATATCGCGGCCGCGCTCGATGCGCTCGAGGAGGAGCTGATTCATCTGGTAAACGAGGTCGTTCTGGCTGCGGCCGAATTTGGTTTCGCCGAGTTCGGTGAGGATAGCCTTGAGCATCTCCTTCTCGTTGACGCGGGGATTCAGGATGAGCGCGGTGTCAAAGCGGGCGGGATCGAGCTCGTTGAGGAAACGGCGGCAGAGGGTGGTCTTGCCGCAGCCGACCTCGCCGATGAGCACGATGAAGCCCTTGCGCTCGTGAACCCCATATTTGAGGTTCTGGAGGGCTTCCTGGTGAGTGGGACTCAGGTAGAGAAACTTGGGATCGGGCGTGATATTGAACGGCATTTCGTTCAGCCCGTAGTAACTCTGATACATGGCGTTTGAAGTAGGAGAGGGCGGCGGTGAACGCACGCCCAAAGCGGTGTAAGTGGATGAAAAAGAATGTTAAAGTGCGGATCGCTTTAACGGCGCCAGTCGCTGGGGGTCTGGCCGGTTTGTTTGCGGAACCAGCGGGCGAAGTAGTTGGGGTCTTCGAAACCGGCGCGGGCGGCGGCGTCGGCGATGGTGGCGTCGCTGCGGAGGGATTGCTGAGCGGCTTCCAAGCGGAGACGGTCGCGGAGGGCGCGGAGGCCGACGCCGGTTTCGCGTTTGAGCTTACGGTTGAGGTAGTCGGGTTGGTAGCCGGTTTCCTTCGCGACCACGGCGAGGGGCGTGGGTGTGCGGAGGAGGTTGCTGACGCGCTCGAAGAGGGGGACGGGGCCGGCGGGGGCGGCTTGTTCCGGCGAAGATTCAAGGAGGCGGGCGATCACGGCGATGATCGGCGGGTAGTCGGAGAGGGTGAGGCGGCCTTTGCGAGGGACGCGGGCAAGGAGGTCGTGGAGTTCGTTGAGCGTGCTTTGCGGGAGCTTGCGGTGACTGCTGCGCGTGCGGTCCCGGTCTTTCATGTCGTAGTCGAGCACGAGGCAGAGCGGGCGACTGGTGCCTTGCTGTGAGAAGCCGTGGGGGACGTTGGGCGGGATGACGAAGAGGTCGCCGGCGTGGGCGTCGCGTTTGCGGTCTTTGATCGTCTGCCAGCCCTCGCCGGAGAGGTAGAGGATGAGCTGGGTGTAGGGGTGCGTGTGCGAGGCGACCTCGGCTTCGCGGTGGCGGTTGAGCTGCAGTTTGCGCAGGACGAAACCGAGGGCGGAAATCTCGATTTTTTGGATGAGAATGGGACTCCAGGCTAGCATGGGGTTGGGTCGGGTTGGTGCTAGCAAAGGTCGGGTCCGTTCTAACCGCAAGCGCGGGTTAAGAGTAAGATGATTACGTTACCAAACCCCGCGCATCTTTTTCTTTTTCCCGAATACCACCATGACCATACACAAAGTCGGCATCATCATGAACGGCGTCACCGGCCGCATGGGCACCAACCAGCATTTGCTGCGCTCGATCGCGGCGATCATCGCGCAGGGCGGCGTCAAGCTGTCCGACGAAGAGGTCATCATGCCCGATCCGATTCTGGTCGGCCGCAGCGCCTCCAAGCTCGCCGCCCTCGCGCTGCGCGCCGGTCTCTCCGAGGAACGCATCACGACCAATCTCGACGCCGCTTTGGCCGATCCGGCCAACATCATCTACTTTGACTCGACGCTGACCGGGCAGCGTCCGACGGGCGTGCGCAAGGCCATCAAGGCCGGCAAACACATCTACTGCGAGAAGCCCACCGCCACGACCTCCAAGGAGGCGCTCGCGCTCTTCAAGGAAGTGACCGACGCCGGCCTCAAGAACGGCGTGGTGCAGGACAAACTCTGGCTGCCCGGCCTCGTGAAGCTCAAGTGGCTCATCGACCAGGGCTTCTTCGGCAAGATTCTTTCCGTGCGCGGCGAGTTCGGTTACTGGGTGTTCACCGGCGAGCACGAGAAGCTGCAGCGTCCGTCGTGGAACTACCGCAAGGAAGACGACGGCGGCATCATCGTGGACATGATCTGCCACTGGCAGTATGTGATCCAGAATCTCTTCGGCGATATCAAGAGCCTCACCTGCATCGGCGCGACCCACATCCCCGAGCGTTGGGACGAGGCCGGCAAGAAATACAAGTGCACCGCCGACGACGCCGCCTATGCGACGTTCGAGCTGCACAACGGCACGATCCTTCACTTCAACTCCTCGTGGGCGACGCGCGTCGACCGCGACGATCTCCTGACGCTGCATGTGGACGGCACGCACGGCACGGCGGTCGCCGGTCTGCGCGATTGCAAAGCCCAGTCGCTCGCGGCCACCCCGCGCTGCATCTGGAATCCCGACATCGACAGCCCGATCAAATACAAGGACGGCTGGACCCGAGTGCCGGACCAGGCCGTCTATGACAATGCGTTCAAGGTGCAGTGGGAACTCTTCCTCCGCCACGTAGTGAAGGACGAGGCGTTCCCTTGGACGCTCAAGGAAGGCGCCAAGGGCGTGCAGCTCGCCGAACTCGCGCTCGATTCCTGGGCCAAGCGCGCCTGGGTTGATGTGCCGAAGCTCGCCTGAGGCGAGCAGAAGTAGCGAGTAGCGGGTAGTGAGTAACGAGTAGTCGGACTCATTGCCTGCGGCGGCTAAATAGAAAAAAGCCGCGCCTTTGAAGGGCGCGGCTTTTTTGTGATCCGAGGTTTGGATCTACTCGCTACCCGCTACTCATTACTCGCTACTTCCTGCGTCAGCCGAAGGCTGGCGCAATGAGTGTATCAGGTAGATCACTACGCCCACGCAAATGCCGGCGTCGGCGACGTTGAAGGTGGGGTAAACGTAGCTGCCGAAGTGCAGATCGATGAAGTCGATCACGTGGCCGTGGAGGACGCGGTCCACAAGGTTGCCGATGATGCCGCCGCAGAGCAGGCCGAAGGCGAACTGAACGGAGGGCTTTTTAAGCTCCAGCGTTTTCCGCCAATAGTAGATGCCGCCGAGGGTGATGACGGCGAGGAGGGCCAGCATCGTGGTTTGCCCGGCGAAGAGGCTCCACGCGGCGCCCGTGTTGCCCACATGGATGATGTAGAAAAACCCGTCGATGACCGTGATCGCGCCGGGCGGATCGTAGGTCGGAAAAGGGAGGGTGGCCGCGATCCAGATCTTGGTGAGCTGGTCGGCGATGAAGACCGCGAGTCCCAGCCACCAGAGCAGGCGGTAGGCGTGCAGACGCTCCCAACGCGAAACCGCCACCGGAGGGGTGGCGGTCGGGGGAGTCGGGGGTTCGACGGGCGGGAAGGGCGCGGACGAACTCATTCGTCGTCGCCGTCGCCGCTGCCGCCGCTGGCGGTCATGGTGCCGCCTTCTTCACCGAGTTCGCCGAAGAGGCCGGCCTGGGAACGGGAGCGCATGCGGTTGCGCTCGATGTCCTTTTGGGCCTCGGCGGAGAAACGCGTGAACGGCACGGCGAGGAGGCGTTCCTTGGCGATGGGCTTCTGGGTGTTTTCGCAGATGCCGTAAGTGCCGTCTTTGATGCGCTTGATGGCGGCTTCGACCTCGGAGAGGGCTTCCTGCTCGGAGGACACGAGTGAGAGGGCGAAATCGCGGTCGAAGGTGTCGGTGCCGGCGTCGGCCATGTGCTGGCCGTAGCTGGAGAGGTCGCCGGCGTCGTCCTTGGAGGAGCGTTTGAGCGTCTCTTCGGAGTGGGTGTCGATCTGGCCGGTGAGGTGGTTGCGGAGCTCGATCAGCAGCTTGTAGTAGCGGCGAAATTTCTCCGGGATGTCCTCGGCGTCGTCGTGGGCGACCTGTTTTTTCTTGGGGTTGAAGCCAAGGATGTCGGCGAGGGATGCGGCCTTGATGTGGTGGGGCTGCGCGGGCTTGGCGATGACCGTGTTGGCGGTGATCAGCTTGGTGCCTTTGGTGGCGGTCTTCGCGGTGGAGGACTTGGTGTCGGTCTCGACCTTGGCGGTCTTGGCGATCTCGCGGATTTCATCGAGCGAGAAGGCGATGGGGCGGACCTTTTCCTTTGCCTTGCTCTTTTCGAGGATGCGGCTGCGCAGGCTGTCGCGCGCGGACGACTTGGCGGCGGAGACGGCCTTGGCGGGCGCGACGGCGACGGACTTTACGGGAGTTTTTTCGACTTTGGCGGAAGAAGAGACGGGAGCTTTGGATTTATCGGACTTCACAGGTGCTGCGGACTTAGGGGCCGGCTTGGCGGCGGGAGAGGGTTTGGACTTGGCGACGGCCTTGGGGGCCGGTTTCGGATCAGGTTTCTTGGGAGCGGGTTTCGGCGGAGGAGACTTTTTAGGAGAGGGTTTGGCGGCCTTGGAGGGCTTCGCGGGAGGAGACTTTTTCACGGCCGGTTTAACAGGTTTGCCGACGGACTTCTTTTTGGGAGCGGGAGCGGGCTTTTTAGTTTTTTTGGCCATGATGGTAGTGGGACGAGGTAAAGTGTTAAGGGGCGTGCAATGCTTCGGCGCAGCGGGGGCAAAGGTCCCCGTGCTCGGTATTTTCCAGGGCCGGCACCCAGCGCCAGCAGCGCGGGCAGCGGACGTAGCCGAGTTCCTCGCCGTGGCGCACCGTCGCCGTCAGCGGAGCGCCGGAGGCCGGCGTCAGCGTGACATGGGAAACGATGAAGAGCTCGGGGAGGAAATCGCGGTGTTTCTCGAGAACCTGGAAAATGGGATCGGCGGCGTCGGCGGACAGCGTGATGACGGCGTCGAGGGACTTGCCGATCTTGCCGGCCTGACGGGCGGGCTCGATGGCTTCGTTGACGAGACTGCGGACCTTGATGAGCGCGGCGACGTCGGCCTCGATCTCGGCGTTGGTCCAGGAAGCGTCGGCGGTCGGCCAATCCTGGAGGTGAATCGGGTTGTCGGTGAATTCGGTCTTGGTCGTCGCGTAGGCCCAGGCTTCGTCGGCGGTGAAGGTGAGGACGGGGGCGAGGATTTTGACGAGGACTCCGAAAATGTGGTTGATCGCGGTCTGCGACGAGCGGCGCAGCGGGTTAGCGGTGCCGAGCGTGTAGAGGCGGTCCTTCAGGATGTCGTGATAGACGGCGGAGAGCGTCGAGGAACAGAAGGCGGTGACGGCCTGGATGACGCGGTGGTATTCGTAGGCGTCGTAGGCGGCGGTGGCTTCGGCGAGGAGTTTCGAAGTCTGGTGGAGCGCCCAGCGGTCGAGCGTGTCGAGTTGCGCGTAGGGCAGAGCGTCCTTGGTGGCGTCGAAATCGCAGAGGGTGGAGAGCTGGTAGCGCAGGGTGTTGCGCAGGTTGCGGTAGCCCTCGGCGGCGAAGTTGAGGATTTTCTCGGAGAGCGTGATGTCCTGCGTGAAATCCTGGGAGGCGATCCAGAAGCGGATGACGTCGGCGCCGTATTGGGCGATGAAGTTGTCGGACGTCGGGGGTTTCTCGTATTGGCCGGACTTGGAGATTTTTTTGCCGTCTTCGCCGACGATGAAGCCGTGGGTGAGGACCGCTTTGTAGGGCGCGCCGTTGAAGGCGATGATGCTCGTCCAAAGCGAAGACTGGAACCAGCCGCGGTGTTGGTCGGAGCCTTCGAGGTAGAGATCGGCGGGCCACTGGGTGGCGCCCTGCTGGTTGCGGAGAACGGCGGCGTGGGAGGAGCCGGAATCGATCCAGACGTCGAGCGTGTCGCGTCCGCAGGTGAGCGCGGAGGGTGCGGGCCAGCCGGAGGGGAGCGCGATGCCGTCGAGGATCTCGGCGGGGGCGGCGTCATACCAGAAGTTGGTGCCCTTGGTGGCGATCTTGTCGGCGACGGCGCGGATCACGCCGGCGTCGATGAAGGCGTTTTTATCGGCGTCGTAGAAGGCGATGATGGGAACACCCCACGAACGCTGGCGGCTGATGCACCAGTCGGGACGGGCTTCGACGGCGCCGCGGATGCGGGCTTCGCCCCACGTGGGAACCCATTGGACGCCGGCGATGGATTTGAGGGCGGTTTCGCGCGGGGACGGGGTGGGCGTGATGTCAGACGGAGCGCCCGCGAGCTGGCTGCCTACCTCGGAGGGCGTGCGGTCGAGACCGACGAACCACTGGTCCACGGCGCGGAAGATGATCGGGGTCTTGGAGCGCCAGCAGTGCGGGTAGCTGTGGACGTATTTGGCCTTGGCGAGCAGCGCACCGGCGCCGGCGAGTTTTTTGAGGACCGCGAGGTTGGCAGGCGAAGGCTTCTTGGCGGCGATTTCCTCGACGGTTTCGAGGGTGCTGATGCCGACTAGATCGGCGGGGACCTGACCGTCGTCGAGGTAGCGGCCGTCGGCGCCGACGGGGCAGTAGATCTCGAGCTTGTAGCGGAGGCCGGTGATGTAGTCCTCGGCGCCGTGGCCGGGGGCGGTGTGGACGGCGCCGGTGCCGGAGTCGGTCGTGACGTAGTCGGCGAGGACGACGGGCGAGGCGCGGTCGATGAACGGATGGCGGGGCGCGAGGTTTTCGAGCGCGGCACCTTTCACCGTGGAGACGATGGCGGGGGCGGTCTCGATTTTGGTGGCGGCGAGCACGGAGCCGAGGAGGGCTTGGGAAACGATGATGCGTTCGGCACCGAGGTCGGCGACGACGTATTCAATCTCCGGATGCAGGGCGATCGCGAGGTTGGCGGGGATCGTCCACGGGGTGGTCGTCCAGATGACGACGAAGAGGGGTTTGTCGGAGGGAAGGTTGAACTTCGCGGCCTGATCGGCGGGGACGGCGAACTTCACCCAGATGGCGGTCGAGACGTGGTCCTTGTATTCGATCTCGGCCTCGGCGAGGGCGGTTTCGAAGGGAATGGACCAGTAAACGGGCTTCTTGGAGCGGTAGACCAGGTTTTTTTCGACGAAGGCCGAGAAGGTGCGGATGATGTCGGCTTCGTAGGCGGGGGCCTTGGTCTTGTATTCGTTGGCCCAGTCGGCGAGGACGCCGAGGCGCTTGAACTGCTTGGTCTGGGTCTTGATCCAGCTCTCGGAAAACGCGTCGCAGAGGGAGCGCATTTCAGCGGTGGAGACCTGTTTGTTGTCCGCCTGCAGCTGGCGCATCACCTTTTGCTCGATGGGGAGGCCGTGGCAGTCCCAGCCGGGCACGTAGGGCGTGCGGTAGCCGCGGAGGGATTTGTAGCGAAGTGTGATGTCCTTGAGGCTCTTGTTCAGCGCGGTGCCGATGTGGACGTCGCCGTTGGTGAAGGGCGGGCCGTCGTGGAGGACGAAGGTTTTGCCGGTGGCGGCGTTCTTGCGCTGGATGGCGGCGTAGAGATCCAGTTTCTCCCAGTGCGCGAGGCGCGAGGGTTCGCGCTGCACGAGATTCGCCCGCATGGGGAAATCGGTTTTAGGAAGCTGGAGAGTGTCTTTCAGGTCTTGCGCCATGCCAAAGAAAAGCGGCGAAGGCTACCCCCGGCACTTCGGTAGTCAAGGGAAGAGGGCGGGAACGGATTGAGCTGAGAGCTATGAGCTAGCAGCTGGGAGCTCAGAGGACGGACGCATTTCCCGCTGACGTGGAGAGTTCAGGCGTGGTCGAGGAAGATCCAGCGGTCCACGTCGATATGGTGGCGGTTGAGGGCCTCGGCGTATTCGGGCTTTTTGACCAAGCTGTCGGGTGAATTCATCACCATCTGGATCTTTTCGTTCGGAATGTGGTGCTTCAACAGGATGAGCGAGGCGTCGTAGTCGCGGCTGTCGTAGGCGATGCCGAGCTTGCGGTAGGCGTCGTCGGTCGAGCAGGCCTGGCCGTTTTCGGCCATCATGGCGTCGGTCGCGAAGGCGCCGAAGCCGGCGCCGCGTCCGTCGTTGTGCAGCAGGAGGAGCGCGCCGCTGCCGTAGGCGACGATGTGTTTGACGGACTGCTTCAGCTTGTCGCGGTTTTCGGTGGTGCGGAGGGGGAAACGGTTGAAGAGGGCATCGCTGTGCACGCGGACTACGGGAGCGTCGGCGGGGCCGGGTTTGCCGTGGGTGAGGACGATGAAATCCTCGCTGGTTACGATGTCGTAATAGACATGGACGCGGAACCAGTAGGGCGTGGTGAGGAGATCGACGATGGGGTCTTGCGGATGCTCTTTTTTGAAGGCAGTGAGGGCGTCGGGGGCGATTTTGATGAAGTAGCGCTTGTCGCGGATCAGATGGTAGCCGAGGACGAGCGGGCGGGGGCCGGCCATGTAGCGCTCGATGGAACCGTCTTTGAAGAGCGTCTTGAACTGGGCCTCGGTGAGCAGGATGTCGTCGTCCACCGGCTGCATCGGGAGGAAGTAGCTCGCCGAATAGATGAAACGGCGTGCCTCGGGGAGGGCGTGGGGCTTGAAGAGGACGACGGGCTCGGGCGGGAGGGCGCGTTTGACGGTGGAGGCGGACGGGCGCTTGAGGATGTGTCCGCCGGCGGCCTTGGACGTGAGATAGGAGAGGTTGAAGGGGCCGGGCTCGAATTCGAGGGCCTCGGTGCCGGCGATGGGGATGTCCTGGGCGCGGAGGGCGTCGAGCTTGTCGGGGTTGTTGGTGAGGACGGTGAACGACGCGGTGATGCCAAGCAGGTGGCGGATGTGGGCGATGCTGTCGTAGCTGCGGTGGTCCTTTTTGAGACCCATCGCGGCGTAGGCCTCGAACGTTGAAAGCTGGTCGAGGGAGGCCTGGACCAGCATGCGGTCACGGGATTTGCCGACGTAGCCGACGCCGCGGCCCTCTTGCATGAGGTAGAAAAGAATGCCGCGACCTTTTTCGGCGATGACCTTGAAGGCGCCTTCGAGCTGCTGGACGCAATCGCAGTCGCAGCCGCGCAGCGTTTCGCTGGTGACGCACGACGAGTGGATGCGCGTGTGGAGGGTTTTGGCACCGCAGATGTCGCCGAACGCGAGGGCGATGATGTAGTGCTTGTCGATCAGGTCCTGGAAAATGTAGGCGCGGAACGGACCGTAGCGCGTGTCGAGCGGGCAGGTCGCGAGGTAAAGCGTGGTGCCGTAGAGCGGGCGTTCGTCCAAAACCTTCGGGGCGAAGACGCTGCCGGTCGCATGCTGCAGCTCCGCAATGAGCGCGGAGAAATCGGGCTCGGGAGCGCGGGCGGCGGCGGAGTCGAACGGGATGATCTTGGACATTGAGGGACCGCTTGGAACTCAGGCGGTAAACGGGAAGATATGGAAAAATTTGAAAAAGAAAACCACGGCGATGACGTAGCCAGTGATTGGCAAAGAACGCGGACGCCCCGTGCCGAGGGCGAGCAGCGCGGCGGCGACCACGCCGAGACCGATGCCCTCGGCGATACTGAAGGTGAGTGGGATTCCGATGACGATGAGCGTGGCGGGCAGGGCGACCATCCAGTCCTCGAAGTCGATTTTGGTGATTGAGTGCAGCATCATCACGCCCACGGCGACCAAGGCCGGAGCGGTGGCGGCGGCGGGGATGATCAGGATGAGCGGCGTGAGGAAGAGCGCGGCGAGAAACAGGGCGGCGGTCGTGACCGAGGTGAGCCCGGTGCGTCCGCCGGCCTCGACGCCCGAGGCGCTCTCGATGTAGGTGACGACGGTGGACGTGCCGAAGAGCGCACTGAGCATGGCGGCGAACGAATCGGCGAGCAGAGCGCGACCGGCCTTGGGGAGGTTGCCGTCTTTGTCGGTGAGGCCGGCGCGGGTGGTCACGCCGATGAGCGAGCCGAGGTTGTCGAACATGTCCACGAGGAGCAGCGCGAGGATGAACGGCAGGGCCGTCATGAAAGCTCCGAAGTCGCGCAGAAAACCGAACGACAGCTCAAGGAAAACGGGGGCGGGCGAGGCGGGAGCGGAGAACAGTTCGGACGGCCAGCGGGTGACGGTGCCGCCTTTGCCGTTGGCGACGAAAAGGCCGGCGACGGTGATCGCGAGTATGCTGATGACGATGGCGCCGGGAACGCGGCGGGCGATGAGCAAACCGGTGAGCACGATGCCGCCGAGACAGAGAGCGACGCCGCCGTTGGCGAAGTCGCCATGCGTGACCAACGTGGCGGGGTGCGGAACGATGACGCCCGCGTTTTGGAGACCGATGAACGCGATGAAGACGCCGACGCCGGCGGTGATGGCGAGCTTGAGCGCGTGCGGGAGGGAGCGGACGACTTTTTCGCGGACTCCGGTGACGGAGAGCAGGAGGAAAATGAAGCCGTTGACGAAGACCATGCCGAGCGCTTCGCGCCATGGGACGCCGGCGCCGAGACAGATGGTGAAGGCGAAAAAGGCGTTGATGCCCATGCCCGGCGCGAGGGCCAGCGGGTAGTTGGTCAGCGCCGCCATGATGACGGTCGCGACGGCGGCGGTGAGCGCGGTGACGGTGAGCAACGCACCGTGCGTGGCGATGTAAGCGGCGGATGTCGGGTCGGTGCCGATGGCTGGATCGGCGCCGAAGCCCGGCATGAGGATGGCGGGGTTGACCGCGAGGATGTAGGCCATGGCGGCGAACGTCGCCAGGCCGGCCTGCAACTCACGCCCGACGGAGGTGCCGTGGACGGACAACTTGAAAACGCGGTTCAACATGGGAGGGCGCGAAGAGGGAGGACAGTTGCGGGTTGCGGCAGGCGGGGCAACGCGTGATTTTCGGAGGCATGGCCGCCCCTGTCATCGATGCGCATGTGCACCTGTATCCGCCGGACGTGAACCGTGATCCGGCGGGCTGGGCGGCCGCGCACGGCGAGCCGCAATGGGCACGGATGAGTGTGCGCACGCGGAAAACGACGGGGCGGGCGGTGCAGGGGTTTCCCTCGTTGGACGAGCTGTTGCGCGACATGGATGCGGCGGGCGTGGAGCGCGCGGTGTTGCTTGGTTGGTATTGGCAGCGACAGGAAAACTGCGTGTCGCAGAATCGATTTCATGCGGAGTGCGTGCGGGCGCATCCGGACCGGTTGTTGGCGTTTGCGACCGTGCAGGCTGACGTGGGTGCGGAGGCGCTGGTCGAAGTGCGGCGAGCAAAGGACGACGGGCTGATCGGGCTGGGGGAGTTGTCGCCGCATTCGCAAGGCGTGGCGGTCGATGACGAACGCTGGCTCGGGTTGCTGACGCTGGCGGGCGAACTGGGTATGCCGGTAAACTTGCACGTGACCGAACCGGAATGCGCGCCGTATCCGGGGCGTGTGGAGACGCCCTTGGCGGATTTTTGGGCGATGGCGCGGGCGTTTCCGCAGGTGCGATTTATTCTGGCGCACTGGGGTGGCCGGATCTGGCGTGCGGCGGGTGAGACCGAGAAAAAACCGCCGGCGAACGTGTGGGTGGACACCGCGGCGACGCCCTTGCTTTACGGCGTGGCGGAATCGGAAGTCTGGCGCGAAGGATTCGCGGCGTGCGGTCCGGAGAGGGTGCTGTGGGGGACGGATTACCCGCTCGATCTTTATCCGGGTGACGCGGGATTCGGGACGATGGCGGGATTTTTGAGACAGGCGCGCGCGGTGTTGCCGACGGCGGCGCTGGACACCGTGCTGGGCGGCACGGCGGCGCGACTATTTGGACTCAAGATGTCGCGGTGAGCATCGCGTCGAGCGTGGTCATCTGAAACGGCTTGCGGAGGACGGCTCGGACGTTGGGGAGTCCGCGCACATGGTCGATGTTGGGCATGCCGGACATGATGATGAAACGGCCCCGGAGATTTTTCCACTCGTTGAGCAGCTCCATCAGCTTCGCTCCGTTGAGGCGGGGCATGTGAAGATCCATCAGAATGACGTCGAAGTTATGCTCATCATCGGCGAGCAGCGCGAGGGCGTTGTGACCGTTGGTGAGCAGAGAGACCTCGTGATTCCGGTTCAGGTGGCTGTGCAGCATTTCGCGGCAGCCGGGATCGTCGTCAACTATGAGGATATTCATGCCTGGGTGGGGGTAACGGAACTTCTTTACGGATATTTCACGCGCGCGAAGGGACAAGCCAATACATCGCGCCGCTTGCATTGGACCGGTTTTCGTTCTTTGAACTCGGCACCATGTCGAATCCCGAAGCCAAACTCGCCGAACTCGGTCTCTCACTTCCCGCCACCGCCGCCGCCGCAGGCAACTATGTCCCGACGGTGCGCACGGGGAACCTGCTGTTTTGCGCGGGCACGATTTCCATCCTCGATGGCAAGATGACCCACGAGGGCCAGGTCGGCAAAGAGCAGACCGTGCAGACGGCTTACGAGTCGGCGCGCGTGTGCACGCTGAACACCCTCGCCAACATCAAGGCGGCGGTCGGCTCGCTCGACCAGGTCGCCCGCGTGGTGATCGTGAACGGCTTTGTGAACGCGGTCAGCGGGTTCGCGGACAGTCCGGCGGTGATCAACGGTGCGAGCGACCTGCTCGTGGGAGTGTTTGGCGACGCCGGCAAACATGCGCGAGCCGCGGTGGCCGTCGCCGGTCTCCCGAGAAACTCCACCGTCGAGGTGCAGGTGATCGTCGAGCTGAAGGCCTGAGCATTAAAAAAGCCCCGACCGGTTGGTCGGGGCTTTTTTTCGTCAGAGCTGTTTGATCAGCACCTTCGGGTTGCGGCCGCTTTCCTCGTAGGACTTGAGGCGCGCCTCGGGGAGGACGGTCTTTTCGGTTTCCTCGAAGCCGAGCACCGACGTGAAGAACGAGTAGCTCTGGGTGGAGAGGGCGACGATGGTGGTGACACCTTTTTCCTTCGCGCGCATGCAGGCGAAATCGACCATCTTACGGCCGACTCCGCGGTTGTGGTAGAAGGGCATGACGTAGAGCGACCCGATCTCCGCGAGCTGGGGTTTGTCAGGGTAGAAATACAGCGTGACGCACGCGATGATGTTCTCGTCGATCTCGAAGACGTAGAACTGGTCGATGTTTTTCTCGATGGCCTGCTGGGTGCGGTGGAGCAGCTCCTCGCGCTTCACGGCGTTGCGCGTGAGGCTGTAGAGGAAACGCACGTCGCGCTTGGTGGCCTTGCGGATCTGCTGGTAGTCGTTCGCGTAGATGAGCGAGCCGACGCCTTCGCTGGAGAAGATCTCGTTGATCAACCCGTCGAAGGTGCGGCCGTCCACGATGTGCACACGCGGCACGCCGGTCTCGATCGCGCGGATGGCGTGCACGGCCTTGCTGAGGGAGAGTTCGTTGAACTGTTCGGGATGGTCCTTAAGGAGGGCACGCAGGGAATCGACCGCGATGTCGCGCTTGATCTCGCCGTTGATTTCCAGGCCGGGCTGCGGGGTGAGATAGATGATCTTCGAGGCGTTGAGCGCCTCGCCCACCTCGGCGGCGAGCAGGTCGGAGTTGATGCGCAACGAGCGTCCGTCGGGTGCGTAGCCGATGGGTTGGATGATCGGGAGGATGTCGGCGTTGATCAGGTGGGTGATGAAATCCTTGTCGATGCGGTCCACCTTGCCGGTGAGCTGCTGATCGATGCCCTTGATGATGCCTACGGGTAGGGCGCGCACGGAGTTGGTGATGGCGCACTTCAAGGTGTTTTGGGTGAGGCCCTCGAGGATGAGATGCGAAACCCGCGACGAGGCGCGGATGGCGAGGTCGAGCGTGGCGGCGTCGGTAATGCCGGTGCCGTCGGCGTTGGAGATCGGAATTTTGAGGGATTCGGAGCGTTCGACGATCTGCTGGCCGATACCGTGGACCAGGACGACCTTGATGCCGAGCGACCGGAGCACGGCGACATCGACGAGGAGGTTGCTGAAGTTTTCGTCGGCGACGATGGAGCCGTCGATCGCGAGCACGAAGATCTGCCCCTGAAAACGCGGGACGTATTTCAGGATGCCCCGGAGGTCCGTGGGTTTGATCAGTGCAGTGCTGGCCGGATTGGCCGGCGTGGCGGGGCCGTTGCTCATCGTAGGAATTGGGCCATGTTCATCGGCGAAGCGGACGGGCGCGTCAATAGTCGCGCAGGGGACGCCGGGGCGGGGTGGTGGACTGCGTGGAATAACAATTGCGCCGTGCGGGGGCGGGTGCTTCGTTGGCGGACTTCATGAAGACTTGGTCCAAGTTCTACATTTCCACGCTTCGCGACAGCCCGGCCGACGCCGAGATCGCCTCGCACAAACTGCTCATGCGCGCCGGCCTCGTGCGCAAGCTCGGCGGCGGCCTCTACACCTACATGCCGCTCGGTCTTCGCGTCATGCAGAAGATCTCGCAGATCTGCCGTGAGGAACTCGAGGTCTCCGATGCCATCGAGCTCTGGATGCCGCACCTCCATCCGGTGGACAACTGGGAGCAGGGCCCGCGCTGGGCCGCCGCCCGCGAGATCATGTTCCGCGCCGACAACGCCGGGGCCAACAAGGGCCGCTCGCGCGAGCCCGAGTTCGTGCTCGGACCGACCCACGAGGAAATCATCACGCCCCTCGTGAAGACCGAGATCACCAGCTACCGCGATCTCCCGAAAAACTTTTATCAGATCGCGACCAAGTTCCGTAACGAGATCCGTCCGCGCTTCGGCCTGATGCGCGCCCGCGAGTTCGTGATGATGGACGCGTATTCCTTCGACGCCAACGACGAGGGCGCGGTGAAGAGCTACTTTGCCATGAAGGACGCCTACGCGCGCTTCTTCAAACGCATCGGCGTCACCGCCATCGCGGTCGAGGCCGACACCGGCGTGATGGGCGGCAGCTTCTCCCACGAGTTCATGGTTCCCGCCGAAATCGGCGACGACGACGTGATCTACAACGAGGCCAGCGGCTACGCGGCCAACCGCGAGAAAGCCACCAGCGCTCTCGTGCCCACCGATCTCGCCGACGCCGCACCCGTGGGCGCGCTCGAGGAATTCGCCACGCCCGGCGTCGTCACCATCGCCGCGCTTGAGGCCGCTCCCTACGGCGTGAAGGCAGGCGAGCAGTTCAAGACCCTCGTCTACATCGGCGACGGCAAGCCGTTCCTCGTGATCCTGCGCGGCAACGACGAACTCGAGGAGGCCAAGCTCGGCTCCCTCGGCTTTACGCTCACGCGCGCCGCCACGGCCGACGAAATTGAGCCGGTCCTCGGCGCGAAGCCTGGCAGTCTCGGCGCGATTAAAGGCTCGATCAAAGATCCCTCGGCGCTCGCCGGCATCTTTGCCGACCACGCGATCCGCCTCATCGGCAACGGCACGACCGGCGCGAACAAAGACGGTTTCCATGTGCGCAACGTCAACGTGACCCGCGATCTCGCGATCACGAAGTTTGGCGATTTCCGCCGCGTGCGTCCGGGTGAGCCCGACCCGAAGAACGGCCAGCCGCTCTCCGTGAAGCGCGGCATCGAAGTCGGCCACATCTTCAAGCTCGGCACGAAATACTCCGAGAAATTCGGCGCGGTTTACACCGACGATGCGAAGCAGAACCACCCGATGGTCATGGGCTGCTACGGCATCGGCATCAGCCGCACGTTGCAGGCCGTGATCGAGCAGAGCCACGACAACGACGGCATCATCTGGCCCTGGGCGGTCGCGCCGTTCCAGGTCATCGTGACGCTGCTCGACCCGTCGGTCGCCGAGCCTGCTGCGCTGGCGAAACAACTCGCCGAAGTCGCCGAGAAGGCAGGCGCCGATGTCATCATCGACGATCGCGAGGAGCGTCCGGGCGTGAAGTTCAAGGACGCCGATCTGATCGGTATTCCGCTGCGCATCACCATCGGTGGCAAAGGCCTCGCGGCCGGTATCATCGAACTCAAGTGGCGCTCGAAAAAGGATGTTATCAAAGTCCCCGTGGCCGAGGCCGCCGATCACATCGCCGCGTTGGTGCGCGAGATGCAGTCGGTCTGAACGCATAGCTAGGTAAACAACCTCACGGACATCCGGTCCGTGAGGCTTGAAGCGGGTGTGGAGGCTCTATTGATTTGTGCCGTTACATGACCCCATGCGGCACTCCACTTTAAGAATCTGCGTTGTCGGCGCGTGCCTGCTCGCGACGTGGGGGTGCCTGTTTTGGGTGAACCGAACGGCGGATATCGGACCGGTGTCGAACGCTGCATCGAGGCAACGGAAAGTCGCGGTTTCTGCTCAAGGCGATCCGGAGGGGAATTCATCGGTGTCCGCCATGAGGGTGAGTTCGGGGCCGGGGGCATCGGCCTTGTTTTCGGCCGGCCGGACTTTGTCTGGAGCGGAGCGTCCGCGGTTTCCCTCGCGTTATGCGACTCCGGCCAAGGCGGAGGAATTTTCGCGGGCGATTCCGATCGCTACGCCGGCGGTCGCGACGATGGCAGCGCTTCGATCCGGTGATCGGGTGAGGCTGCCGTATTTCGACGGCCGTGTGCTGGACGGAGTGGTGCGGGCGGTGGATCGCGCCGCCGACGGACAACTCTTGATGGTCGGCGTGCTGGAGACGGGCGGAACGTTCACGCTGGGCTCGGGCCCGCGCGGTTTTGGCGGACGCATCCTGCCGGAAGGCGAGGAGGCGGTGGCCGTGATTCGCGCGACGAAGACGGCGAGCACCTATTTGTTGGAAAAACCGCGGCAGTCGGTGCTTTGCGTGGATTATCCGCCAGTGACGTTGGCGGCCGGTGCGGTTGCGCCGGCGCCGGTGGCGGCGGATTCGGTGATCACGATTCCGCAGGCGAAGTTCAGCAGCAGGCCGGAGGCGACGGCGGTGGTGTTTTTGGATTTTGACGGTGCGGAGGTCACGGAGCCCGATTGGAACCCTCCTGATCACGACGACAATCCGGAAACGCCCCCCGTGATTCACGCAATGTTCAGCGGATTGAACGACGACCAACTGAAGGAAGTCTGGCAGCGTGTGGCGGAGGATTACCGGGCGTTTAATATCAACGTCACGACGGATGAAGCCGTCTACAACTCGGCTCCGGTGGGCACCCGGATGCGGTGTATCGTCACGCCGACCCTGGTTGTTCCCAATGCGGGCGGCGTGGCCTACCTCGGTTCGTGGGCTGATGCGGGCGCGCCTGATTATAGCGACAACGTGCCATGCTGGGTTTTTACCTCGCAGCTGGCTTATGATCCGAAGTCGGTTGCCGAGGCGATTTCGCATGAAATCGGGCACACCTTGGGATTGTCCCATGACGGATTGAAAGACGCCGGGGGAGTGACGGTGGAGGATTATTACAACGGCCATGGCACGGGTGCGACGGGTTGGGCTCCCATCATGGGCACGGCCTATTATCAACCGCTCTCGCAGTGGAGCCGCGGCGAATATGTGTCCGGTGCCAATGTGGCCAACAACACCGAGGACGACCTGACGATCATCGCCTCGAGCGGGAATCGCACCGGCTATGTGACCGATGTGATTTCCGGCGCGCCGGCTGAGGCGGCGAATCTGCCGCTGGTCAACGCGAGCACGGCGGAGGTG
>DATHXF010000166.1:0-14961 GCA_035459785.1 Rariglobus sp.
GGCGCTGGATTTGACGTTGAGCGCGCGGAACGTGCCGTTTTGTCCGGTGAGTTTGATGTCACCGATCACGCTGTCCGTAAAACCGGCGGGCTCGACCGCGCGGCCGGCAACCTGGGTCGTGAGGTTGAATTTGCCTTCGACGGACGCGGGCTGTCCGGGCGAAAGCGCGCGGAGAATCGGCGCGGGTTCCACATCGGTGAGCGTCACGTCGGCCTTCAGGCCATAGGGCTGCGGCTGCTTGGCGTCGAATAGCAGGCCGCCGACGGCCTTGAGGTTTCCACCCGTCTTCAGGGCGGCGACCAGGCGCTCCAGCGTGAGCGCGTCCGGGGTGAGTTTCACCACGCCGGCGATGTCTTTTACGACGACGTCCTTCGAATAAGCCACCGTCGTGAAGGCGATGCTCAGCTCGCCGTTCAACCCCGCCCAGAGCGGCGCGGTAGGTGCGGGCACCGGAGTCTTCGGTGCGGGTTTAGTTTCAACCGCCGGAACCTCGGCCGCCGGTTTGGCCGGGCCGAGCGCGGAGAACAGCATCAGGTCGCCGACGTTCACCGTCTCGCCGGTGAGGCGGGCCATGACCTGAGTCGTTTTATTGAGCGTGGTGATACGCGCGCCGAGGGTGATGTCGGAGCGGCGTTCGGCCTGCGTGATGACGATCGGCACCTGCGCGTTGATCACGCCCTTGGCGTCCACGTCGGCGCGCGCCTGCAGGGCGACCGACGGCAGCACGGAGCCGTCGGCGGCGAGCAGGCTGGCGAGTTGCAGCGTGAGCGACGCGGTCTGGATGTCGGCCACCGAGGCGCTGAAATCACCGCGGGCCACGCCGCGTTGCAGCGAGGCCGAACCGGCGGCGACGGGCTGGCCCAGCGCGGCGGCGAGGTTGATCTCGTAAGTGCCGCTGGCGGTGAGCGGTTGTTTCGCACCGGCGGCCTGCGCGGCCTTGGCGGTGAGCTTGAGAATCTGCACACCCGCGCTGCCGGCGGTCAGGTTGGTGACCTCGGCCGCCCAGCCCTTCGGCGTGTAGTCGGCTTGGGAGGAAAGTGAAACATCGAGCGCGTTGACCAGCGGCTTGCCGGCCTGCGACACGGAGAGATTCGTAAGCGTGATCGGCGCGGCGGCGCGCACGGCAAAACCACCGTCGTTGGCCGTGACCGTGAAGGCACCGCGCACGTCATCGCCGGTCAGCGCGATATCTCCGAGGAAGGACTTGGCCCAGGCGAGCGGGAGCCCGTCGAGCGTGAGGCGCAGAAGATCGGCGGACGGATTCGTCACGGTGGCCGCGCTGGTCTTGAGATTGAACTCGACCGGTTGCTGCGCCGTCACGGTGAGCACCGGACGCTCGCCGGCGACACGCACGTCGAGGGCGTTGAGGCGAACGACATCGCCCTGAGTGGTCACGTCGAAACCGGCGACGAGCGTGAGTCGGCCGAGCGTGGCGAACTCGGGTTGCAGCGCGCCGAGTTTGTCGAGCGTGGCGTCAAGCGAGCCAACGGCCTTGATTTGGCCGAACAGGCGGTCGGTTTCGAAGGTGCCCTTACCCTTGGCGATGAAATCGGGCAGCGGACGGCCCAGCGCGAAGGGCAGGACGTCGGCCTGCGTGGCATCGAGCGTCCAGGTGCCGGCGAGCGGCGCGGTGCCGGGAGGAAGCGTGACGCGGGCCTGTATGACCTCGCGACCGTTGGCGCTAAGGGTGAGTGAGTAAGCTTCGTTTTGTCCGCCGGTCGAGGCGTTGAGCGCGATGCTGGCGGTCGCGCCTTGCGGCACCTGCGGAGTCTTGGCGGAAGCGTCGGCCGTGAGCGAGAAACGGTCGAAGGTGCGCGGAGAGTTCATGTGCGCGCCGAGCACGCCGTTGAGCGCGACACTGGAATCGGGCGTGGTCAGGCCGGCCGTCAGAACAAATTTTCCATCGCTGCCGGAGCCAATGCCGCCGCCGGTGATGGTCACCTGGGCGCGGCCTTGGGGGAGAATCACTTCGCCGGTGAGATCCACGCCGTCCACGGCGAGATCGAAGGGCAACTGGATGAGATTAAAAATGCCGTTGAAGGCGGTCTTCGCGGCTGCCTCGGGTGTCTGCTCAAGAGTCGCGGGCACGGCGCCCGGAGCGGTGAGATCGAGCACCCAGCCCTTGGCAACGAGACGGCGCACCTCGACCTTGCCGCCGGCGGCGTCGATCACGCTGACATCCACCTCGGCGGACGGAATCGTGAGCACGAGACCGGGCTGGACGACGCGGATGTTTTCCACGCGCGTCTGGTTCAGGCCGGCGTTCACATGCCCGATGCCAACGGTGAGTTCGGGGGTGGCGGGAGCGAATTTCTTGGCGGCCCACGTCTGCACCCCCGAGTTGAGTGCAAGCACGACGCCCAGAACGAGCAGCAGCGCAATCGCGGAAAGGCCGATGAGAAGAAGACGGAGAGGTTTCATCTGAAAAGAGGGAGCACTATGGGCACAAAAAAACGCGGAGAACACAAAGAAGACCCGCAAGGTCAACTTTTGTGCGCTCCGCGTTGGGGTGGACGGCGATCTCCGAGCGCCGTCATGAACCATCAGCCTGCCAAACGCGCTCGGAGATCGCGTTCCACCTTAAGCAAAATACATTACTTGACCGCCTCTGCAGCCGCGTAGGCGTCGGGCTCGCCCAAGGCGCGCCGGACGGAGGCCAGAGCAACGTTGTAGCGGTAGTTGGCCTCGAGCTGGTTGGTGCGGGACTGCGTAAGGGACACGCGGGCCTGCAACACATCGAGCTGCGTGGCGCTGCCGGCACCGTAACGGGCGTCGGCGAGGCGAAGGGCTTCCTCGGCCTGGGCGACCACCTTCGTGGCGGCCTCGGCCAGTTCGCCGGCCTCTTGAAGAGACGAGAGCGCGGTGCGCACCTCGACTTCGACGGCGAGCGATTGCTCGCCCACGCTCAACTCCGCCTGACGGAGCTGGGAGCGCGCCTGGGCGACACGGCCCGCCGTGGCGCGACCGTCAAAGATCGCCCAGGTGGACTGCACGCCGACGACCCAACCGTCGAGCGAATCGCGGAAACGGTCGGAGGTGCCGTCCTTCACGACTTCATAGCCGCCGACGAGGTCGAGGGTCGGACGGTAGCTGGACTTGGCGATAGTGATGCCGGACTCGCGCGCCTTGGCGACCTTCTCGAGACGGAGCAGATCGGGGCGGTTGCTGCGGGCAGAATCGAGCGACTGCTGAAGATCATAGGCGACCGGCTGGAAATCCAGCGTGCCGACGAACTCAGGAGTCTTGCGGAGATTCTCACGCGTGTTGTTGCTGTAACCGATCGCCTGGCGGAGCTGGTCGATCGATGTGCGCTGGCGGTTGCGCGCGCTGATGAGGGCGGGCTGGGCGTTGGCCAGCTCGACCTCGGCACGGAGCACCTCGAAGTTGGAAACGGTGCCGGCCTCGAAGCGGTTCTTGGCGTTCTGCAGCTGTTCCTTGAGGAGCTGGACGCTCTGCTCCTGCACGATGATCTGCTCGCGGGCGAGCAACACCTCGTAGTAGCGCGTGCGCACCAGAAGAATCGCATCATTGATGGTCGCCTTCAGGTCGAGCAGCGCGGCCTCGCGGGTGATCTTCTGCACATCGAGCGCGGCCTTGATGCCGCCGCCGGAGTAGAGCGCCTGGCGGGCCTCCAGCGCGATGGTCCAGTCCTGGTCGGTGCGACCGGCCGACGTGAGTTCATCGGCCTGCTTGGAGTAGCTGCTGTTGAGGGAGACGTTCGGAATGGCGCGGGACTTGACCTCGATGATGAGGCCTTCCTGTTCGCGGATGCGCTCGCGGGCCTGCTGGATGGCGTAGTTGTTATCCAGCGCATAGTTGATCGCCATGCGCAGGTTGATGCGGTCGGGCACGTTGGGAACCGCCGCGGGCGCAACGGGCGCAGGGGCGGCGGCAAAAATCGCCGGCACGGTGAGCAGCGCGAGTGAGAGTCGAAACACTGATTTCATAAAAAAGGGAATGAAGTGAAGTTTGCTTAATGGGCAACCAGCGGAGGCTGAACGGCGGCGGACTTCGGGTCCGACACGTCGCCACCGGAATTGTGCTCCTTGGCGATCAGCATATAGAAGGCGGGCACCACGAACAGCGTGAAGAAGCTGCCGATGGCCATGCCGACCACGAGCACCCAGCCGATGCTGTTACGCGACGCGGCGCCGGGGCCGGACACGAAGATCAGCATGATGTGACCGAATACGGTCGCGGCGGAGGTCATCAGCACGGGACGCAGGCGGGTCGCGGCGGCGCGACGGATGGCTTCACGTTTGCGAAGGCCTTCCTCCTGGAGCTTGTTGGCGAACTCGACGATCAGAATGCCGTTTTTGGCGATCAGACCCACGAGCGTGATGAGGCCGATCTGGGAATAGATATTGAGCGTCGTTTCCCAGAGGAAGATCGGCAGCATGGCGCCCACGAGCGCGAGCGGCACCGAGCCGAGCAGGATGATGAACGGATCGCGGAAGCTGTTAAACTGCGCGGCGAGCACCAGGAAGATGAGCAGCAAGGCAAGCACACCGGCTTTCCAGAGCGCGCTGCCCTCGTTGCGCAGCTGGCGCGACTGGCCGCCGTAATCGATGGAGTAATCGGGCGGGAGGATTTCCTTGGCCTTGGCCTCGAGCTTGAGCAGCGCGGCGTCCACGGAAGGGCCGACGCCGGTGATCTTCACGGCGTTGAGCTGCTGGAAGCGGTTGAGCGTGCGGGGCTCGACCGTGTCCTTGAGCGTGGCGATGGTGGAGAGCGCGATCAACTGGCCGTTGGGACCGCGCACATGGTAGTTGAGAAGCTGGTCGGCGTTGAGACGTTCACCGCGCTCGACCTGCGGAATCACGCGATAGCTGCGGCCGTCGTTGACGAAACGGTTGACGTAACCGCCGCCGAGAAGCGAACCGAGGTCCTGCGAGATGTCGCTCAGGCTGAGACCCATCGCGGCGACCTTGTCCTTGTCGATCACGATTTCGGTTTGCGGCAGGTCGAACTTCAGATCGCTGTCGGCGAAGAAGAAGGTCGGCATGGCGTTGGGCGTGTTGGCCTCGGTATTCGCATAGATCAGGAGTTGCTGGGCGAATTCATTCATCTGCCGGTGGTCGGCGGTGGAGCGAACGACGAACTCGATGGGAAATTGTCCGCCGGCGGGCAGAGGGTCGGGCGTGTTCATGACGACCTGCAGGCCGGCGATCTTCGAGGCGGGCTCCTGAAGGGCGATTTGAATCTGTTCCGCGCTGCGCTTGCGCTCGGACCAGGGCTTGAGAATCGCTCCGCCGAAGCCAAACGAAGTGCCGGTGAGCTGGAACGAATTGGCGTATTCAGGGAACGACTCGAACATCGTCTGCACCTGATTCGAAAAGATCATGTTCTGGTCGATGGTCGCGTTGGGCGACGGCAGCAGGATGCTGAACACGACGCCCTGGTCCTCCTTCGGCGCGAGTTCCTTTTGCGCGAACATGAAGAACGGCCCGAGGAGCAGCGTGAAGAGCGCGGCCACGGTGATGGTGACCGGCACCCAGTTGAGGCTGTGCGCGATGATGAGATCGTAGCGATTGCGGACGCGGTCGAAGAGCTTGTTGATCTTGCCGCTCAGACCCTCGTCCTCGTGATCGTGGTCCTTGAGCAGGTAGGCGCTCATCATCGGGGAGAGAGTAAGGGCTACGACACCCGAAACCATCACGGCACCCGCCAGGGTGAAGGCGAACTCGCGGAAGAGCGCGCCGGTGAGACCGCCTTGGAAACCGATCGGGGCGTAAACCGCCGCGAGTGTGATCGTCATCGAGATGACCGGACCGACCAGTTCACGCGCGCCAAGGATGGCGGCGTCGATGCGGGACTTGCCCTCGCGGATATGGCGCTCGACGTTTTCCACGACGACGATGGCGTCGTCCACCACGATACCGACCGCCAGCACGATCGCCAGCAGCGTGAGCAGGTTCACCGTGAAACCCGCGACCAGCATGATGAAGAGCGCGCCGATCAGCGACAGCGGCATGGCGATCACCGGAATCAGCACCGAGCGGAGCGATCCCATGAAAAGGAAGATCACGATGGAAACGATCAGCAGTGTCTCGAGGAGGGTTTTAACGATCTCCTTGAGAGCATCGTCGATGTAGGCGGTGGCGTCGTAGGCGATCTTTGCCTGAAGGCCGGACGGCAGGCGCAACTGCAAATCCGGGAAGGCGTCGCGCACGCGCTGGATGACCTCGACGGTCGAATCGCTGGGGAGCACCCAGATGCCCATGAAGGTGGCCTTTTGTCCGCCGAAGCGCACTTCCTCGTCGTAGCTTTCGGCGCCGAGCACAACCTCGGCCACGTCTTCAAGGCGGATGATCGCGCCGTTGCGTTCGGCGACGACGAGCTGCTTGAACTGGTTGACGTTCTTGAGATCGGTGTCGGCCACAAGGCTCACCTGGATCATCGAACCCTTGGTTTTTCCGACGGCGGCGAGCGCGTTGTTGCTGCCCAGCGCCTGGCGGACCTCGGCGGCGCTGATACCGCGGGCGGCGAGTTGCTCGGGCTTGAGCCAGATGCGCATCGCAAAGACGCGGCCGCCGAGCACGTCGGCGCGTTGCACGCCCTTGATGGACGCGAGCTGCGGCTGGACGACGCGGTTGAGGTAGTCGGTGATCTGGTTCTGCTCGAGCGTATCGGAGTAGAAGCTCAGATACATCGAGGCGAACTGGTTGTCGCTCGTCTCGACGTTGATGGTGGGCGCCTCGGATTCGGGAGGCAGTTCACTGCGCACCTGGTCGATCTTGGAACTGATCTGTGCGAGGGCGGCGTTGGTGTCGTAGTTGAGACGAAGATACACGTTGATCGTGCTCATGCCGGCGACGCTCTGCGACTCCATGTAGTCGATGCCGTCGGCGCTGGCGATGACGCGCTCAAGCTGCGTGGTGATGTAGCCGCGCACCGTCTCGGCGCTCGCGCCAAAGTAGGTGGTCGAGACCTTGACGACCGCGCTGTCGCTGCGCGGATACTGGCGGACATTGAGCTGGTTGTAGGAAACCAGGCCGATGACGAGGATCGCGATGTTGACCACCAGGGCGATGACTGGCTTTCGAACGAAGAGGTCGGTGAAACTGGATTTCATTGCGGGAGGATTTTCGCCTGAAGGCGGAGACCTGATCAGGTGTTGTCAGGCTTGGGCGCGGGGCTGTTCGCCGGGAGTTTGTCGTTGTTCACCTGGACATGGGCGCCGTTGCGCAGCTTGAACACGCCGGCGGAAGCGACGACCTCGCCGGGCTTCACACCTTCGAGGATGGCGACCTGATCGCCGCGCGTGGTGCCGAGCTTCACGAACTGCTGGCGCGCACCGAGGTATTCTTTGCCGTCGGCGCCTTTTATTTTCTCCACGATATAGACCGAGTTTCCGTAGGAGGCGTAGGCGATGGCGGTCGCCGGCAGGATGATCGACGGCTTGTCCGTGGGCAATTGCACCTCGATGTGGGCAAACATGCCGGAGCGGAGGATTTCATCGGGATTCTCGATGGTGGCCTGGACGGAGACGTTGCGCGACGATGCATCGACCTCGGGGTTGATGGCGTTGATTTTGCCTTTGAACACACGGTCACCGAAGGCATCGACCTTCACCTGGACGTCCTGTCCGCTCACGAGCTGCGGCAGATAGCGTTGGGGCAGCGTGAAGTTGACGTAGATCGGATTGAGCTTCTGTAGCGGGAGGAGCGCGGCTCCGCGGCTGACGAACTGGCCGACGTTGACCGAGCGAATGCCGACGCGTCCGTCGAACGGGGCGTGAACTTCCTTTTTGTCGAGCAGGGCGCGAAGGGCGGCTACATCGGCCTGGCTTTGCTTGAGCTGGGCGTCGGCCTGGTCGAGTTCGGCCTGGCTGATCGTGTCCTTGATGCGGAGTTCGGCGGCGCGGTCGCGGTCGAGCTTCACGATGGCCAGTCGGGCTTCGCTGGCCGCGAGTTGCGCTTTCTCAACGGTGCTGTCGAAGGCGAGCAGGAGATCACCGGCTTTGACGGCGGCGCCGTTCTCAACCGCGATGTGGCTGATGATGCCGTCGGCATCGGCACCCAAGGTCACACCTTGAACCGGAGCCAGCGTGGCGATGGCGCTAAGGACAGGCTGCCAGGTGGCCTCGACGGCGTCGACCGTGGTCACCGCGGTCGCCGGCATGACGTGCGGCTGCGAAGACATTTTTTGGATCTGCAGCGCTTTGGTGCAGCCGAGAATAAAAACCACGAGGAGGAACCCCGAGATGGCGATGATGAACTTCTTGGTCATGGGAATGGTATGTTGAAATTGAAAAGGTCAGGCGTTCACGGAAGGGGCGGCGGTCGTGCCGGCGGAGGCGCGATCAACGATCTTGCCGAGCAGACGCACGAGGGTCTTGCGTTCGTTCTCGGACAACGGAGCCATCAGGCTGCTGATGACGCGGAAATGGTCGGGCAAGATATCGTGCATGAACGCCTGACCCTTCACGGTAAGATTCACCGACATCTGACGCCGGTCGGTCGGATCGGGTTCGCGGCGGACCAGACCGTCGCGCTCAAGCGAATCGAGCAGCCCCGTAATGGTCGCCCGGGAAACCGAGGCGAACTCCGCCAACTCGGCGGGCGTGGTCGCCTGCGGACAACCGCCCGCCTTCTTTTCGAGCAAAAGCATCATCACAATGAACCGCCCGTGCGTGATCGAATGATCGGCAAAATGCGCATCCATGACCCGCGCCACCTCGTCGCCCGCACGCATCAGGTGCATAAACGCTTCGCACGCAGACGGATCGAGATCTGGAAACTCTTTCGATGCCTCTACGAGACACTCGTAGCGCGGGAGATCTTTCAAAACGAGGCGTTGCATGCAGTTGTTAAGCGATGGCGGAAAACAGGAAACAAGTAAGGAGGCTAACTGTTAGCCTCCTTACTAAAAATGCAAGCCACCGTTTAACTTTTACTGATTCGTCACTCGTCCGCCGCTAATCTCGGCCGGTCCGCCAAGACTTAAACCGGCTTGGTGAGTCCCAGATTCTGCGCATGGAACGCCAGGGCGTCCTGAATGTGCGTATCCCAGTAGTCCCACGTATGCGCACCGGGGAACTCCCGGTAAACATGCGGCACGCCGGCGTCCGTCAGCTCGGCTTTGAACGTGCGGTTGTCCTCGATAAGAAAATCCTCCGTGCCGCAGTCGAGGAGGAGTTTGGGGAGATTGCCGGCGGCCTGCGCACGATGGGCGAGCACGCCGAGATCGTTGTCGGTGCCGCGCGGGTCGTCGCCAAAGATGCCGGCCAGTTCGCGCATGAACTCCGGCCCGCGTCCCGCCAATGAGGCGGGGGCCGCCGGACCGAGTTTGAAATCAAAGTTACCCCACCCCACCGCGCCCGAATGGCTGTTCACCGAGCAGAAGCGGTCGGCGAAACCCAGGCCGACGCGCAGCGCACCATAACCGCCCATCGACAAGCCGCCGATGGCCCGCGCCGCCCGCTCGGGACGCGCCTGGAAGTGGCGCTCGATGAAGGTCGGCAGCTCCACGCCGATGTGTTGCGCGAAATCCGGACCGCTGACCGGCTTCGTGTAGAAGCTGCGGTAGCCGTCCGGCATGACCACGATGATCGGCAGGTCGCGCACATACCATTCGATACGCGAACGACGCAGCCAGAGGCTCGAGTCATCGCTGAGTCCGTGCAGCAGATAAAACACCGGGAACGGTCCCGTGCCGGTTTCGGGCAGCAGCACCTGTGCGGTGGTCTGCTTGCCGAGAATGTCGCTGCACCAATGAAGAGTGCTCCAAGCCATAAACAGTAAGATTAAATCAGAGAAATCATTCCACACGCACGATGTAGCCGCGGAGGTATTCGCTCTCGGGCATCGTCACGAGCACGGGATGGTCGGAGGGCTGGTGGCAGAACTCGACGATCTTCACCTTGCGTTTCGCATCGGTCGCCGCTCCGGCCAGCACGCTGCGCAACTCGGCGTCCTGCATGTGGTGCGAACAGGTGTAGGTCGCCAGGATGCCGCCCGAAACAAGGCTCTGCATCGCGCGCAGGTTGATCTCTTTGTAGCCGCGCAACGCACCTTCAAGCGCGCTCTTCGATTTCGCGAAAGGCGGCGGATCGAGAACGATCACGTCCCACAGCGGCTCGCCGTGACGCGCGGGATCGTTGAACCAGTCGAACACGTTGGCCACGGCGAACGCGGCTTTCACGCCATTCCGGTCGGCGTTTTTGCGAGCCTGGTCAATGGCGTCGCCCGCGCTGTCGAGACCGAGCACTTCACTCGCACCGGCCCGGGCGGCGTGCAACGCGAACGGGCCTTGGTTGCAGAAGGCATCGAGCACGCGTTTTCCCGCGCAGTATTTGGCGAGAACGGAGTGTTGCTCGCGCTGGTCGAGGTAGAAGCCCGTTTTTTGTCCGCTCTGCAGATCGAGCCAGTAGTCGAAGCCGTCGATCTTTTCCCAACGCGGTTCGCAGGCCTTGCCGCTGCGCGTGTGCACGCCGAGCGAGAGACCTTCGAGCTTACGGATGTGGGCATCGTTGCGGACAATGATCTCGGCGGGCGAGACCAGCTCCTGCAGCAAATCGGTGATCAGCTGCGCGCGCTGGTCCATGGCGAGCGTCTGCACCTGCAGGACGAGCGTGTCGCCGAATTGATCGACCACGACGCCGGGCAGGTCGTCGGATTCCGACCACACCAAACGGCGATGGCGGGAGGCGGCGTCACGGCGGGCGATGGCCTTGGTAAGCGCGGTGCGCAGGTAGGCTTCGTCGAGTTCGACGCGCTGTGTGCTCAGACGGCGCCAGATGATCTGCGACTTGGAATTGTAGATGCCGCTGCCGAGAAACCGTCCGGCGCGGTCGCGGCATTCGACCACCTTGCCGTCATTCTCGGGCGAAAGCAGCGCCTCGACTTCGTTGGCGAACACCCACGGGTGGCCGGACAGAACGCGCGACTTGGCGTTGGCTTTGAGTTTGAGCGACGTGACGGGCTGGGACATCCGCGCATCATCACGCGCCGCCTTCTCAGTAGAAGCTCAAAGTGCGCGCTCTTCCTGAACCGCCGTATCCGGACCTTCCTGAAAGCCACGTTCATCCTCGAAACCTTCGGGTGCGCGCAAAATACCGCCGGCCAAGGCAATCAGGCCGATCAGGTAAACCGCCGCTAAAATGAGCGCTAGAATCATCATTTGCTTAATGCAGACAAATGCAGGCCTTATGCCACACGGATGAAAATAAAATGCAACAAGTGAAATGCCCTAGGCGGGCATAGCTACAAATTCATCGGTTCAAATAATCCTTCCCCTCCCCGCCCGCCCCCTGTTGCGTTGACCTTTCGCCATGACGCCCACCCAGGAAATCGCCCGCCGCCGCACCTTCGCGATCATTTCGCACCCCGACGCCGGCAAGACCACGTTGACCGAGAAATTCCTTCTCTACGGCAATGCCATCCACCTCGCCGGCACCGTCACCGCCCGCAAAAGTCAGCGCGCCACCACGTCCGACTGGATGGAACTCGAGAAACAGCGCGGCATTTCCATCAGCTCGACCGTCCTCCAATTCGATTACCAAGGCTACGCGGTCAACCTCCTCGACACCCCCGGTCACAAGGACTTCTCCGAAGACACCTATCGCGTGCTCACCGCCGTGGACGCCGCCCTGATGGTGATCGACGCCGCCAAGGGCATCGAGCCGCAGACCCGCAAGCTTTTCGAGGTCTGCAAACGTCGCGGCGTCCCCGTGTTCACGTTCATGAACAAGTGCGACCGCCCCACCCTCAACCCCATCGACCTCCTTGATGAGTTGGAACGCGTGCTCGGCCTCACCCCCTGCCCCGTCACCTGGCCGCTCGGCAACGGCCCGGGCTTCCGCGGCGTCTACGACCGCCGTTCCAAGGAGGTTCATCTCTTCGAACGCACTCCCCACGGCGCCTATCGTGCGCCAGTCAACGTCACCGGTCTCACCGACCCGGTCGTGCGCGACAAACTCGATGACTACACCTTCGACCAGGTCTCCGAGCAGATCGAAATTCTCGACGGTGCCAGCGCACCCTTCAACCTCGCCGACGTGCAGGCCGGCCGCCAGACGCCCGTCTTCTTCGGTTCTGCGGTGAACAATTTCGGCATCCAGATTCTCCTCGAAGGTTTCCTTAAAAACTCGATCCCGCCGACCACGCGCAACTCCGTCACGCTCACCGTGCCCGGCGCGCCCGCCCCCACCGCCGCGCGCGAGATTCCCGTCACCTACGAAAAATTCTCCGCCTTCGTCTTCAAGATCCAGGCCAACATGGATCCCAAACACCGCGACCGCATCGCCTTCGTGCGCGTGTGCTCCGGCAAGTTCACCCGCGACATGAACGTCGTCCACCAGCGCACCGGCAAAACCGTGCGCCTCTCCTCCTCGCACCGCCTCTTCGGCCAGGAACGCGAAACCGTGGACGAGGCCTGGCCGGGCGACGTGATCGGTATCGTCGGCCACGACGCGTTCGGCATCGGTGATACGCTCACCGAGGACCGCACCATCGCCTACGACGAGATCCCGCGCTTCCCGTCGGAAGTCTTCACCTACATCTCGAATCCCAACTCCGGCGACTCGAAGAAATACCGCGCCGGTCTCGAGCAGCTCCTCCAGGAAGGCGTCGTGCAATCCTTCCAGCCGCGCAACGCCCCGCCCGGTGCCACGCTGCTCGCGGCGGTCGGCGTGCTGCAATTCGAGGTCGTGCAATACCGCCTCAAGGCCGAATACAACGCCGAGTCCCGTCTCGAGCCCACGCCGTGGACCTTGCTGCGCTGGCTCGAGCCGCATCCGTCGCTCAAGGACACGTCGTCGCTCATCGTGGCAAGCGGCGTGAGCTTCGGCGTCGACAAATTCGACCAACCCATCGCGCTGTTCCCGAACGACTGGACGATGCGCTACTTCATCGAGAAAAATCCGGAGCTGAAACTCCACGAGCTGCCGATCGAGCAGACACGCGCGGGGTCGTAAGCTAGGGCGGGGACTGGTTGGCTTAGGGTGGACGGCGATCTCCGGGCGCCGTCAGCGGGCTGATGGTCAAGACGGCGCCCGGAGGTCGCCGTCCACCTGCTCGATTCTCCAAGGCCAGTAGGTCGATTCGTTGCATAGGCCCGCTCTCACCGGATTCATCCGGATGTAGTGAGCCTTTTCCACCAGCTCCGCTTCGCTTCGAATTCGATGATCGAAGAAGCCCTCCTGCCAGCGGATGCCGTGTTGTTTTTCCTGATACCGCTTCCAGTCACCGACGACGCGAATCATCGCCGTATCCTGCGGAAACGAAATCAGCCCGTGCCAGTGGTCCGGCATGAGCACGAACAATGTCACATACCAGCGAAGCTTGGCGTGATAAAACGCCACGGATTCCAACAACGCCTTCGTCACCAAAGGATCGGTCAGAGCCACCGCGTTGCCACGCTCACATCGCCCGCGCACGTGAAACACCGAACCCGATTTCACCCAATCCGGCACTGCATGATGTAATCGAGAGGGATACTCCTTCATCAGATCGAAGGTGGACGGCGACCTCCGGGCGCCGTCGGTTAGTTATTTGAGCGTTTGTTGTCCTTATAACATTCGTAAACCCAAGGCAGACGGCGCTCGGAGATCGCCGTCCACCTCTTCAAAACTCAACTCTCCGCGCGCTGTTGCGCGTCGGCCTCGATCAGCGCCTTCACGCGGTCCAACTCGGCTTTGACCTGGGCCTTCACGGTCGCCAGCTCGGCCGCCGTCTTCACCGGGGCGCTCGCGAACACGTAGAACTTCATCTTCGGCTCGGTGCCGCTGCCGCGCGCGGCGAAGCTGTAGCCGTTGGCCAGCGTGACCACATACAGATCCTGCTTCGGAATCGCCTCTCCGTCGGCATCCTTGAAGACCTCGACGCCGAAGTCTTGGAACTTCGTGACCGCCACGTCGCCGAACGCCTTCGGCGGAGCCGACCGGTAGGTTTCCAGGATGCGCTTGATCTTGGCCGCGCCCGACGCGCCTTCGTAATAAAGGTTCACCACGCCTTCGAGGTAGAAGCCGTATTTCAGGTATACCTCGTCGAGATATTCGATGACCGTCTTGCCCTGCGCCTTCACCGCCGCGCACACCTCGGCGAACATCAGACACGCGGCGTTGCCGTCCTTGTCGCGCACGTAGTCGTTGGGCAGGTAGCCGTAGCTCTCTTCGCAACCAAACGCGTAGAAGGTGCTGTATTGCTGGAGCAGTTTCACGCGGCTCTCAAACGGCGTCTTGTCGTAGTCGAGCGCGATGCCCTGCTCTTTAAGGAGGGCGGCTTTGAGCTGATCCTCGTAGCCTTTGATCTTCGCGGCGATCCACTTGAAGCCGGTGAGCGTGTTGATGACTTTCACACCGTGGCCGCGACCGACGGCGTCCTGCAGCGACGTGGTGACGAAGGTCTTGATGATCGCCACGCGGTCCGAGCCGCCGGCGGGAATCAAACCGAGTTCCTTTAGCTTGGTGAGACGATACTCGGCGAGGAGCGCGCCGATCTGGTTGCCGGTGAGCAGGTGTTGTTTTCCGTCCGGGCCGCGCACGGCCACGCCCATGCGATCGCAGTCCGGATCGGTCGCGAGCACGACATCGAGATCGTTCGCCTCGGCCAGTTTCACGGCAAGGGACAGTGCCTCGGCGTTCTCCGGATTCGGAGATTTCACCGTCGGGAAACGTGCATCGAAGGCGGACTGTTCTTTGACTTCATGAACCTCGGCGCCGGCGTGAATGAGCAGCGGAACCGACATCACGCCACCCGTGCCATGGATGTTGGTGAAGGCGACCTTGAGCTTGGTCTTGCGGAACACCGAGGCGTCGATGGCTGCCTTGCTGGCGACCGCGAGATAGGCGTCGTCGGCCGGACGGCCCAGCGTAACCACGCGGGCGAGGTCTTTGTCGAGGAACGCGGCAAGATCGGTGAGCGGCACCGCGTTGACCTCGTTGACGATGCCCTTGTCGTGCGGAGCGACGACCTGCGCGCCGTCCTCGAAGTAGGCTTTGAAGCCGTTGTCGTGGGG
>DATHXF010000167.1:0-18561 GCA_035459785.1 Rariglobus sp.
CCGATGGCCATCTGCCGGAGGTTGCCCATGCAACGGCTGGCATTGGCCGAGGCCCGGAGGCTGAACACGACCGGAATGATGATCGCAGCCAAAACCCCGATGATTGCGATGACCGCCAGCAGTTCAACCAGCGTGAAGCCAGGCGAATTGGATTGAGATTTCATGATCATGGCTTGCTACCTCCAGTTCGATCAGGTCCGACGTTTCCCGCGGGACACTGCGGCAAGACCCAGAACGACCAACCCGCAGAATGCAGCGTAAGTCGAAGGCTCCGGGACGGAGCTGACATTGGTGGTGATAAGCAGACTGCTAAAATCGACCGTGCCACCCCCACCGGCCCCGCCGGATGCACTGAAGATCGCCTCATCAAACGTCTTCGTCAGAGCCCCCGTCGTCGTGGTGACGGTTGACCCCCCGTTGAAGGTCGAGGTGATCGAGAGCTGATCCCCGGCGAGCAACTCCACGCGGAACAACATCGAATACAGCGTATTGGCCGCAATAGCACCCCCGCTGGTGCCCGTGGTTAGCGTGGTGCCGTTGGCGGAGCTGAAACTAGCCGTCGCATTTTGACTTTTGATAACAACATCGCTGGTGGAATTCGGAATCGACTTGGTCGACTTGTAACCGACGTCGTCGGCGACCGCCGTGAAGTTGGCGGCGCCGAAGCCGTCGGCCGCTTGGTAGGTGCCCTTCGAATCGAACAGTCCGATCATCGGGCCCGCAGTGCCGAGCGTGCCGGTGAAGCGCATCTGCACGCTAAATTCGATATAGTCGCCCACCCCGGCAAGCGTCACCGCGCTGAAATTGCCGACCGCGACATTATTGCCGGAGGTTGAGGTGAACCGGAACGCTTGGCCGGAGGTGAAGTTGGCATTGGCGACAACGGTGTTGCCCGTCTGGCCCGTAGCCCCGAGCGAATACCAGGCGATGTCGCCTGCATCCACCCCATTGGTGCGGCCACCATCGGCAAACGTTTCATTCACGAGCGTGACCTGCGCCGAGACCGGCGCGATGAACCCAAAGACGGCGCCGAGCGCCAGACAATACAGGGATGCGTGTGCTTTCATGGGGGAGGGAAGAGTAAGCGAGGGAGTGGGGGTTTGAGAGAACCTGCCAGCGATGCGTGATGCAGATCCAACGGGGGCGGGGGATAACCAAGGCAAATTATTAAGCAGATAAATCTGTTATATGTCAGAAGCTGATAAAAACCCTGAATTGCGTCAATATTTTTTTGAAACACCTAGTATTTTGCTTGAGAATGATCAATCTATAACAGATTATTCGAATCATAACAGAGCCATGACCCGCCCCACCGAAAGCACTCTCTCTATCGCCCACGAGCTGGCGCAACTCAGCCCCCGCCCCGAGTCGGCCGGCGCGGGCAAATCAGTCAAATACACCGCCTGCAAACAGCTCGTCACCGACGCGGTTTCCACCCACCCCGCACACACCCGCCTGCCTTCGGTGCGCGTTCTCGCCGAGAACCTCGGCATCTCTCTCGTCACCGCGCAACGCGTCGTCACCGAGCTCGTCGCCGACGGCGTGCTCTACAGCCGCCCCCGCGCAGGCGTTTACGTCGCTCCGAAAAAATCGCCCGACAATCCCGCCACGGCGCGTGACGCTTTTGCCAATGGCCCGTCCTTCGAAAGCCGCTTCACCTTCGGCACCGACAGTCGCGTCGACTTCCAGCGCCCGCTGTGGACCGGTCTCGTCGAGCGTTTCGGCCAACGCTACCCCAACACCCGCGCCGAACTCGTCTTCGTGGAGAACTCCGGCGATCCCGCCAACCGACTCGACGCCTACGAGCGCCTAGACTGGAACGTAAACCAATCCGCCGACGACGACCGGCCCCTCGACCTGCGCGAGTTCGCGACCGAAGACATCGCCTCGCGCTGCGACGACCAAGGCGTGCTCCCCTTGTATTTCCGCACCAACTACCTGTTTTTCAACCCCGGGATTCTCGCCCGCTGCGGCCTGTCCGCTCCCGACTTCCGGACCTTCGACGAACAGGCCGCCTATCTCGCCAAAGCCGCGCCCCTGCTTGAGAAACACCGTCACGAAGGCGTTCCGTTCTCGGTGCAACAACCCATCACCGCGATGGGCGCCGATCACCTCGGTCTCTTTTTCTCACTGGCGGAATCCGCCCGCAGCAACCGCACCGAGCTCACGGCCTTCACCGAAGCCGCCGCCCGCACGCTGGAATTCTGCCGCCTCGGCCAGCGCGCCCCCGGCATCCGCAATCCCAAGGCCCAGGAGGCGCGCCTCCGCTTCATGGCCGGCCAGGACGCCTTCTTCCTCGGCCACACGGTGGACTACTGGCAATTCTCCGAGTCGCGCCTCCCCTTCCCCCTCCGCTGCGTTCCCACCCTCAACACCGAGGATTCCCTTTTCCTCTGGCCCATGATCGGCGGCGTTACCCGTCGCTCCGTCCGCCCCGCCGAGAGCACGCGCTTCCTCGCGTTCCTCGTCGGCCCCGAGGCGCAGGCTGAGTTCGCCCGCACGGGCAACTTCCCTGCCGATCCCGCGACGAATCCCCCGCCCGCCACCGAGGCCGACGACGCCTGGCTCGCCAAAACCCGTGCCGCATCCAAGCCGATGCACCTCGCCAACCCCGCCCACTTCTACCTCGCGATCAACGTGCTCAACAACGAACTCTGGCACGCCTTGCTCGATCACGTGTCCGTTGAACAAGCCGTAAAGGAGGCCGTGCATCTCGGTCGCGCCTACCTGCGTCAGCAGCGCAATGCAGTGCATGCCTAGCACGACAACTCCCCATGCATAAGAAACCTCGGCAATCTTCTTACCCGGGGAATTTCCAGTATCGGGATATCTAAAATCCAGACGGTCCCCCACCACACCTTCTTCATACTCGTGAATTCATCCGTCATTCTTCCGTCCCCGCTCCTTTCATCGAACCGAGCCGGTCCCCTTTCGCGCCCGCCCCTCGCCCCTCGCTTCGGCGATGAACGCGACTGGTGGTTCCAGCATCGCTTCGGCCTCTTCATCCATTGGGGCCTCTACGCAATTAACGGCTGGCATGAACAGGAGCAGTGGCGACGGCGCGTATCGCGCATCGAATACATGAAGCTCGCCCAGCAGTGGAATCCCGTTCGCTTCGACCCGGATGCCTGGCTCGATCTCGCCGAAGCAAACGGCATGAGCTATGTTTGCATTACCACCAAGCACCATGACGGCTTCTGTCTGTGGGACACCAAACTCACGACCTACAACACGATGAACACCCCCTGCGGGCGTGATCTTCTCGGACAATTCGCAGATGCCTGCCATCGACGCGGCATGCCTCTCTGCCTCTATTACTCAGTCGTAGACTGGCATCAAAAAAACTACCCCAACCAAGGTCGGCACCATGAAATTCCCGCTCAACCAACCGATAGCCCCGACCTTGGCCGCTACATCGAATTCGTGAAGAGACAGGTCCGGGAACTCTGCACGAATTACGGAAAGATCCACGGTTTCTGGTGGGACATGAATGTCGATCAGCACGTAGATACTTCCGTCAACGCCCTCATTCGCGAACTCCAGCCCGCCGCAGTAATCAACGACCGCGGTTATGACGCCGGTGACTTCGGCACCCCCGAGCGTGACTACGATCATATCGACGGCACCCTTCCTTTTTCGAAACGCATCGAAGGCTGCCAGTCCATTGGTCGCGAGGCCTGGGGCTGGCGAACCAATGAAGACTACTACACGGACCGTCACCTCTTTCGCAGCATCGACAAGTTCCTCGCACGCGACGCCAACTATCTGCTCAACATCGGCCCCCTCGCCGATGGGTCCATTCCCAAGGAGGCAGTCGCTATTCTCGGACGCATCGGCCGCTGGTATGCTTCAGTGAAGGAGTCGCTCGAAAACGTGCATCCGGCCCCTCATCTCAGCGAGAATCCCAACGTTCTTCTGACGCGACGCGGGCAAACGCTGTATGTTCATCTCAACAAAGACCCCGAATGTTCATCGGTGAAACTCAAACCTCTGGCAGCTCTTCCCCGCAAAGCGACGCTGCTCAACACAGGTGCCCCCGTGAGCTGCGTGGTCGACATGCCCCCCACCGAACACGACAAGCAGAATGTCTGCCTCCGCTTGGTAAACCTGCCGGTCAATGAATTGGCCAACACGTTGCTCGTGGTGAAACTCGAATTCGACCATCTTCCTGAACCCCTCCACGTGCCTGATTCAGACACGTCCGATGATTTGATGGAACGGTGACCAAGACATCTCCAACTTGGCAATCCACGACTGCCCCACTGATTAAATCGATTATGAGTAAACCGAAACGCGCTTCGGTTACGATCACATCGCCTCACATCCGACCGCCAAGGTCGTCGCCCTCGCCGAGGTTTTCCCCGAGCGCGGTCGTGAGGCAGCCGACCATTTCGGCATCCTCGAGTTCGTCACCGACTACAAAAAACTCCTGAAACGCACCGACATCGACGTGTTCTCGATCGCGTTGCCCAATTAAAATCACCAGCGCATGGAAACGCACTCCGTCCGGACTTATCCACGTCGCTCTTTCTCTTCCAAAAGGGGTGACCGCTGAAGTCATTTTCACCGACGAAAAGCGGCTGACCGTGACCGGGAAAAACCGCCGCGCTGCTTAATGAACTAAACGCACGATTCACTCAACGCACTTTTCGCGACCGCTTTCACGAAACCGAACTATTTCATCATCTACTTATCGCCCTCTATCGCGAACAAGTCCACGCGACCCGAGCAAGCGACCCCATCGAGCTCGGATACCACTACTTGCGCAGTCATTTTCGCTCACCGATCAATCTGAAGCTCATTGCCGAAAAATGCGGCGTGAGCCGTGAACATTTCATCCGGGAGTTCACAGACCGTTACAACGAATCCTCCGGAGGATTCCTGCGTAGTTTACGCCTGGATCATGCCCGGACGATGCTCGCGGCGACCAGCCACCAACGTGGAGTCGATCGCACTGTCCAGCGGCTATGCGAGCAGCAACTCGTTCCGCCGCGCCTATCGCCAAAAGTTCGGCCGCAGTCCTCGTGCTCAATAATTTCACTGCCGAATTAAAAATCAGAGTCTTCCAATCCCGCATCGATCATGTGAACCCCTGCAAGATCTATCCGATCAATCAACGGAGGCACTCACTTTTAACGCGCAAGCAACGCTCCAGGCGGCAGGAAAAATTAACGGACTTTCCTTAATGGATTCGGGAGGACAAGTTTGCATAAATCCTTCGCCACCCGCCCGACCTTCCTGAGCTGGAGTTGCTGGTTCGATTCCCTTCCCGAGCACCCACTTTTTTAAACCGCGTCACTCGACGCGATTTTTTGTGTCCACTCTCGCCATCCCTACCAGTCACTTCTGCCGGGAATTCCATGCTACCAAGTCGGCGTAACGCACCCCTCGTCCTCCAAAGATATCGAGGGCGCTGCCCACGGTCAGATCAAGTTTGCCGCCACTCGCGGCTTCGACTTTGCGAACGTCGTCCATCGTCGCGACACCGCCGGCGTAGGTCATGGGAATCCTTCCCCAACCGCCCAGCATCGCGACGAGGTCCGCGTCGATGCCTCCGCACAGGCCTTCGACATCGGCCGCGTGAATCAAAAACTCCGCGCAACTCCCCGCCAACCGGTCGAGCGTCTGCGGCGTCACATGCAGGTCGGTCAGCGTCTGCCAGCGGTTCATCGCCACGGTCCAGCCCGTCGCCGTGCGGCGGCAGCTCAGGTCGAGCACCAGCCGTCCGGCGCCTACACGGCGTTTCAGCGTTTCCAAACGGTCGTCGAGAAAATGTCCGTCCTCATCAAACAGCCACGAGGTCACGATGACATGGCTCGCACCGCGATTGAGCCATGTTTCGGCATTGTCGGCCGTGATGCCGCCGCCGATGTGCATGCCGCCAGGATAGGCGGCCAACGCCTCGCGCGCCGCGTCGTCGTTGCCCTGCCCTAGCTTGATGACATGACCGCCGGTCAGGCCATCCGCCTTGTAACGCGCCGCAAACGAGCCCGCGCTTTCGTCGCTCACGAAGTTCTCGCGTAGACCCGCGCCGTCATCGCGCAGGCTGCCGCCGACGATCTGCTTCACTTTGCCGTCGTGGAGGTCGATGCAGGGGCGGAACTTGGTCGTCATAGAAGAGAGCCCCGCACCGTAGGTCCGCCGCACCGTTAGGCAATGCAGCTTTCTTTTGCCCCTGGAGATGCCGCCCGCCGGAGATCCACAACCTCGCGAATTTACAATAATACGCGGTTGGCCCCCGCAGTCCCGCTCTTCACCCTGATTTCCCCTGATTCACCCTTTGGACTTCGTGCCCGCTCTCTTGCCCCAATGAAATCCCTTCTCTACCTGTCCGCCCTCGCCTGCCTGATTCTACCGCTAAGCAACGCCGCCCCTGAATCCGTTTCCGCGAAACCCGTCACGATTATGCCTCTCGGCGATTCAATCACCGAGGGAGGCACCGGATTTGTCGTCTACCGGTATCCGCTCATGGAGAAACTTCGCAAAGCCGGCTACAACGTCGCCTATGTCGGCTCCAAGACCACGCAGCCGCTCGCCGGCTCCTCGCTGGGCGCGTTGCCTCACGAGGGTTACTCCGGTCAAAACGTCGCCTTTATCAAAGCCCGCTTCGCCGAACTTTACCGGGCCAATCCCGCCGATATCATTCTGCTCCACGCCGGCCACAACCAGTTTTCCGACCAACATCCGGTTCCCGGCATGTTGAAGGACACCCGCGACATCATCGCCACCGCCCGCTCCATCAATCCCAAGGTCACCGTCCTGCTCGGCCAGGTCATCACGAGCGGAAAACTTCCCAAGTATTCCTACATCCCCGAATATAATCAGGCGCTGGTCGCGCTCGCCTCCGAGCTCAACAACGCGAAGCAGCCGGTGATTCTCGTCAATCACGCCGCCGGCTTCAACTGGCAGACCGACACCATCACCGACATGGTTCATCCAAATCCCAAGGGCGCCGAAAAAATGGCGACGAACTGGTTTGATGCTCTCGCCAAAATCCTTCCACCGCCCGTAAAGGGGAAAACAACCGCCGCCCAGCCCTCGCAACTTCCTCCGGCAACCAATCCAACTCCACCGCAATCGTTGCGTCTGTGGCCGGGTGACGCCCCCGGCCTGATTGCCAACCCCGGCCCCGAGGTCGCTGAAGCCGAAGGCCGCGTGTCCAACGTCAGCGTGCCGATGCTCGACGTCTATCTGCCGCCTCCGGACAAAGCCAACGGCACCGCCATCATCATCTGCTCCGGCGGCGGCTACACCCGTCTCGCCGCGGGTCCGCTGGGTCGTCGTGCCGCCGAGATATTCGGCGCCCAAGGCTACGCGGTCTTCTCTTTAAAATATCGCGTGCGTCCTCCTTCGACCGATGTCGTGGTTGACGCGGTCGCTGACGCGCGTCGGGCCGTGCGTATAGTTCGCAACCGCGCCCCCGAATGGAAGATTGCCCCTGATCGCATCGGTCTCGTCGGGTTTTCGGCCGGCGCCAATCTCATCCTCAATCTCGCCACAACCCAGGACACCGTTGACCCGACAAATGCGGATCCGCTCTCCCGCGTGAGCAGCCGTCCGGACTTCATCGGCCTCGCCGCCACCTGGCACAACAACCAGAAAATCACGTCCTTCACCATCGACGGACACGTGCCGCCCGCCTTCATCCTGCACGCGCGCGACGACACGGTGGCTCCGTTTCAATTCGGAGAAGAACTCGCCGCCGCGTGGAAACGTTCGGGCACACCCTTCGCCTTCCTTCCTTACGAAAAAGGCGGACACATGGCGTTTAATTTTCCCGCCGTGCCCGCCGGAGATTGGACGGATCGTTTTGTCGATTGGCTCCGCCAACTCCCGACCAACCGCTGATCGGGGGCAACCCTATCAGGCCGTGATCGCCGCCCTTACGCGGTCCAGTTCATACAGAAGCGGTTTGCCCGCCAGATAGCGGTCAAGTTCGTCCACCATAAGCTGTCCCATGCGCCGGCACTCCGGTCCGAGACACCCGGCGATGTGCGGCGTCACCAGCACATTCGGCAGCGTCCGCAGCAAAGAGTCCGGTCGCGGATGATCGAGGACCGTCACATCCAGCAACGCAAAAAGGTCCGGCCGTTCGGCCAGAACCCCGCACATCGCCTCTTCGTCAACCACTCCGCCTCGGGCCGTGTTGATGAAAGTCGCTCCGCGCTTCATCGAGAGGAAATGCCCGCGCTGTAACATCCCGCGCGTCGAATCGAGCAAGGGCGTGTGGCAGCTCACGACATCCGAGCGCTCAAAAATCTCCTCCAACGAGACCAGCTCGATGTTCAATGCCGCCGCAACTTCCGGCGCGATAAACGGATCATAGGCGATCACCTTGTGCTGATAGCTTTGCAGCCGCTCCGCGACCAACTGACCGATCACACCCAGCGAAATCAATCCGACCGTCGAACCCACGTTGCCTGCCGCAAAACCAGTCACCGGGTCCGCGATCTCGTCGCGAAAGGCCAGCGCCTGCGACCACGCCCGCTTCAGGCTCAGCAATATCTGGGCGAGCGCGAACTCCGTGACGCTCTCCGCATTCGCACGTGCCGACGTGGTGATGCGGATGCCCCGATCCCACATCGCCTCGGTCGAGAAGCTGCGGATGGTCCCGGCGCCGTAGAAGATGACTTTCAGGCGCGGGAAAAACCGGAGGAATTCAATGTCGATTTTCGCCATGCCCCACCCTGAGAAAATAATCTCGGCCTGACGTGCCTCCGGACTCGCCGTGCGCCAGTTGGCGGCGGTCAGCACGGGGCCGATCAATTCGACGCGTTTTCCGATCTCGTCGGGAAGCGGATCCGGATAGATCTGAGGGTAACTGGCTTCGTTAAGAAGGAAGATGGCTTTCATGCGTTCGCGGCGGATTGCTAGGTGCCGAAGGGAAAATTATTGGGTCGAGGGCTGCGGTGCCTCGGCAGAAACGGGCGGGCGGTCGTAGAACGAGAGCATGTCCACCAGGTTTGTTTTGCTGCCGATCTGCGGCCGACCGTCGCGCAGCAACAGAAGCACGCGAACCCCGGCGCGCACGGGCAGAGGGTTTCCGAAAATACGCTCCCATTTGTCGGCCACTTTTGCGTCCGCCTGCACCACGATACGGTTTATATCCTGCGAAAAAGGCATCTGGTGAACGCCCTTCGGCTCCAGCGTAAACTCCTCTGCGTCCAGTTTGAAAGAGAGCGGATAACCGGAGCGATTAAGCAATAGAATCGTGCCGGCCGGACGGGTCACCGGTGAGTCATCGATCACCGAACCGGAATACGTCGCCAGAGTTTTATCCGTCGCGGTCAGAACAACGAGGACGTGCGTCAGATCGGACGGCACTTCGAGCGTGGCGGCGGTCACTCGCACGATTTTCCCCTCGATCACGACTTCCTTGAAGAGCACCAACGGCCCCGTGTCGCCGAACTGATAAACCGGCGAGAGGGTATTCTCGCTGGCCCTGATGGCCACGGTCTCACCCTTGTTCGTGAACTTGAGCGCAGACTCCTCCCCTTCCACGTTCAAAAACCGCAGCTCCACCGCGCGGGACGATACCAGTGGCGCCAGCATCAGCAGGGTGGCGGCCAGCAGGCGGGAAACCCGGGGAAGATTGTTCATGGTGATTGAAATAAAGTTCATCGTGCAACGGTCACTGGACGGGAGCGCCAGCCGCAGCCTTATCCGGCAACGGCGGCGGCTGGTCGTAAAAAGACAGGAGATCCACGATGTTCGGCTCGCTACCTTCCTGCGGACGCCCGTCTCGCATGAGAAGCAGCAGGCGCAGACCGGAGCGCACAGGCAGCGGGTTGTTGGCCACGATCTTCCATTGGCCATCAACCTGCGTCGCCGCCTGCATCAGGATGCGGCGCACATTGGTTTTGACCGGCACTTGATGGGTGCTTGCCGGAGCAATCGTGAACTCGGAAGTATCGATTTTAAAAGAGACCGCATGGGTCGAAAAATTGACCAATCGGATCGTGCCGGCAGGCCGGGCATCAGGCGCGTCGTCGATCCACATGCCCGCATACGTGGTCAGTGCCGCATCGGTCGCCGCCAAAACGACGATCGCGTGGGTCAGGCCGGCCGGCACTGGAAGCGTGGCGGCAGTTTGACGCACGATCTTTCCCTCGAGCTCGACCTCCTTGAAAAGAACCAGCGGGCCCGCTCCTTCGAATTTGTAGACCGGCGAAAATGAGCTTTCCGCTGCATGGATGGTCACGATCTTCCCTTTGTTCGTATATTTGAGCGCGGCATCTTCGCCTTCCCAGTTGATAAAACGGAGTTCGATCGCGCGCGCCGGTGTCAGGAGGGCAAAAAACAAACAGAGGAAAACGGACAGGTGGGAGAGTTTCATCGGCAGGGAAATCAAATTTCGTTGGCCGTAAGCCAGCGGAACGAAACGATGCGAAAGCGTCGTCCGAACTTTTCGTTGTTGGTGCCAGCGACAGGCAGCGCCGAGACGTTCAGGGTTTCCATGTAGTCGGGTAAGCGCTGCACCACGGCTTCGCACCACGCACGGGCTTCGACCGACGATGTGGCAGGATTTTGCACATCTCCATAGGCGCGGATGGTGAACGTGTCGGAGCGCGGCGTAAGCACCGGGCCAAGCGAGGTGAGCAAGTCAGCCTGGGAGAGATAACCGGGGGCAAACGCGGCACGCGAAGTATGGGCTTTGGTCGCGTTGGCGTCACTATCATCGCCGATCCAGTGGGCACGAATCACGTCGGTATCGGCTGCCTTAGGAATCGCGTTCCCCGATGCAGCGAGAACGGAGATTCCCGTGTCGATGCCGGTGGTGGTGTTTCTGTCCGTGAATGGCGACCGGGCATTTATGCGGTTGCTGACAATGATCGAAGAGTCGGCATCCACCGCATCGATGGCGGCTTGGAGCGCTCCCTTGAGTCCCGTGGGATTGGTAATATCACCGGTCACGGGTATCTTCCGGTTTACGAAATCCGCCAGCGAGAGGAATGGACCTCGTAGTTTGATCTGCTCGACAATTTTGATCGCGAGGTTGTCGATCTGGCTGTCGGAAAGAATCCGGTAACCCTGCCACGGAGTCGAATTACTGATGCCCGCAGCGGAATCTGCGTAACGGGAGTAGGGATGCCTGTAAGCTGCCGCATTAGCCGGGTCGGTCACGATGCTGTTGCGGCTGTAGAGCAGGGCCCGCCAAGCCTGCACGGAGGTCGAGTTGACGTTGAAACCGCCGTCGATGAGCAAGTGGGCTGCGGCGGCATCCGTGGTCTTGAGCTCGGTGAGTTCGGATGCGGAGGGCACCGACGCACGGTCCTTCCAACTGAAGACATACCGTGAGTTGGGCAGCTTGTAGTCGGCTGTAACCTGCGCCGTCGAAGTCAGCGAGGCCGGCACGGTGGAAAAGAAATATTTATCCCACAACGTGCGGTTCAACACGTATGAAATATCATATATCTGGGTAAGATTCCTGAACGGCAGCTGCTGGGGAGATACGGTGCCGGCTGGACCGGATCCCACGGTGTAAACCGTCTTGTCACGAGGAACATAAACCGAAGCCAGCGAGTTCCCGATGGCGTAGGCAGGATACAAGTTCATCTGCGAGATGTTCACGTGCTGAAGTTGCGCCAGGGAAAAGAGCGGCGTGCCTGTCTTGAGGAATTCGTGGACCACGAGGTCGCTGGCCGGAGCGGATACATCGGCATTCGGTCCGATGGAGGCCCGGTTGCCATTGCCAAACGAGGGGACCGGGCTGGTGACACCCTGTGTGTCCATGCCAAAGGAAAACGAATTGGTCTTCCCGCCTGCCAGGCGCAGTGCGTGTGGAGCGAGTGGATTAAAAAGCGCGAGCCATCGGGAGTTGACGGCAAACCATTTGGTGGGATCCGTCAGGTCTCCGCTCTGACCCTGTGACTGACTCATGGAGGTGCGGACATAGATCAGAGGCGCCGTCACCGTGTTCGGCGTGGATATGAGGAAGGATGCGTTGATCGGGCTGTAGGGAAACCGGCTCAATGAATTGGGATTTTGAATCCAATGATAAACGATGGTGGAATCCGCATAGTCGCGCAGCGACAACTGCTGCTGTCCGCCGGAATTGCTCATGAAGTAGCGATCGGTGAGATCGGCGGCCGTCATGGTAGGACCATAAATCACCACGGAGTTGTCGGACTGGTTGGGCCCGTAGGCCTCCATGACGTTGAGGGCTTTGTTGGATACCACCTTATATTCGTCGGCCGCACCCGTTGAAGGATCCTTCAAAGTGAACACCAAGCTCTGCCCGGGCTCGATCCGCGGCGCCTTCAGTTGAAATCGCAGGGGGGCCTTGGGTGCAGTGGACACCGTGACCCCGGCTGCAGTCACGGTTGAGTAGGCGAAGTAACCGGTGGCGAAAGCGTCGGAATAAGCGGTGGGAGTGTTGGGCGGAGTATGTAACTTGTCGTAAGCTGCGCTTTTTTGATTGTTGTCCGTCGCGGTTTGTTTCCCGACGGGGATCGCGTTAAAATAATCCTGATCGTCCCAGCGCATCTCGTAATCGTGCGCGGCGATTGGGACATTGTGCGGGTTCCACAACGTGACGACGGGGAAAAGATGAAACGCGATGGGCTTGTTCGCGCCTTCGCACGAGACGTTATAGCCTATGCGCGCGTAGGTGATGACCGGGTAGATACCTTGTTTGGGCGAAGCGGACGCCGTGGAGATCAATGTAGTGGGCAGCGCTTCCGCATCTTGGGCGATCGGGTTCTTGGGCAAGCCGTCGGCGACAATATTAGCGTAGGAGCGGATCTGACTCCAGCGCGGCATGTAGGTGGCGGCGTTGGCAATATAGTCGGTATCGCGAGGCGGGTTGGAGGCGCCGTCGGGTTTGGACAGCCAAGCCGTCAGGTCCTTTTTCAGTCCGCCATCAACGACGTTGGTCATCACGGAAACCGACGATGCAGTCAGGTCGTGAAAGCGGGCTTTGGCAGCGCTGGCCAGATCCGCCGACCCAGCAGCGTTGGTCATCGGGAGCTGCTGTGGCGATAACACCTTCGGAAGACCGGCCTTGAAAGCCTGATAAGCCGTCGGATTGAGAGTGGGATCGAAAGGATACGCGCTGCCCACGCGATCATCGGCGGCGTTTTTACCCACGCCTTCAACGCCTGTGCGCAGCAGGCCTGTGAAGCGGTAAATCGCCGCTTGTGCTTTTGCCTCCGACTGCGTGAGCGTCGGCATGGTCGCAGTGAGTGTTGCATCCGTAGGACTCTCCCACGGATCCGCCAGCGAGACCTTGGACTTCACACCTTCATCGCCCACCCAGTAGGCGTAGTTGCCCACTGTCACCTCTGTCGTGGGATCAAAGCCGGGCATGCCCTTGCTTTTAACCGGTTCGGTTTCCACCCGGACCCAGTTGGCGGTTATCGTGCTGTCGCCCGTGCTGTTAGCGGCGACGAGATCAACAAGACTGCTGCCCGATGCCGCGGCCAAAGCACTGGTGACTCCTGCCGGCCCGGTCGCCGCAGTTCCGGAGACCAGCCAACCCATTTGGGTTCCGCTGGTGGCGGCGCGGGTATCCCAGATGCCCGTCCAGTTCTTCTTGGTTTCCTGGCGACCCGCGATCAGATCCGCCGTGCCGGTCACTCGCTGGTCCGGTCCGGCGAGCTGTTGCAGACGCCCCAACGCGACGTTCATCGCCATCAATGCATTCTGGCGCGCGAGCGCGAGTTGCTGATTGTTCGCGGCCACCTGGGTTTCTACGCGCGTCAGCGACGCCAGCGACACGAGCAGCAGAACCAAAAAGGCCAGCAGCGTGATCGTGATCAGAAGCGCAAAGCCTCGATCATTTTTAGCCGCTCGTTGTGGGTTTATGGACATGGACGAAAAACTGGGGTGAAAAAAGGGGACGCTGAAGAATCAGACGGAGTGCAAATCATGCGGTTCAAAGCGCAGGAGGGGTATTGCAGACACACTCTGTGCGTTCCGTGTTTTTCAGGTCAACGGACCCACAGTTCTATCAATCGAACCAGAGTCCGTCAGATACCACGTCCTCCCTCTGATTATAATCTGTTCAACTGATAGACCTCGCCATCCGTTGACCTTGCCCAATGCAAGCCGCACGAAGACAGTGTTTTCCCACCCCCGTTAACCCCGTTACGAGCACTGCCATGTCTCTAAAACTACCTGTATTCTTCGTGCCGCTCCTTCTGAGTGCGCAGCTCTTTTCCGCCCCCTTGTCGCTAGGCCCGAAAGGCATAGTGATCGACAACGGCGTCGATGCGCCCCTCACGTTCACCTACCCCGTCATCTCCAACGAGGCCCGCAAAGAAGCCAAAGTCGCCGATGCCACCGTCACCGGCACGACCGCTGTCGTTAACTACGAAGGCGGCGGAAAACTCACCGTCCAACTCTCGGCTGACGAGATCACGTTCAACCTCTCCGAGCTTCCCGTCGGCATCAAACACCTGCACAGCGCGACCAATATCGGCCCCGAATACCGCAACGGCGGAAAGTGGCAGGTCGGCACGGGTGCCGTCACTCCGTTCCCCCTCGAGAAGCCCGCCTCAGCGTTTCTCCACAAGGGCGGCGGGCCCGACTTCACCCTCTTCGGCCCCACCGGAGCGCAGACCATTTTCCACGCCTCCGAGTATGCCTATCAGCAGCTCAACGATAACCGTGAGTGGCACGCCGACATCTTCCAATGGCACGTCTGGATTCCGATTCCCCCCGGCGCCCCGAGTGTCTTCATGAAAGTCACCACGTCCGCCGTCGGGGCCGCCCCGGCACCCGCCTCTGCTCCCGCCGTCGCCGCGCCGGCCCCCGTATCGCTCAAAGCCGCCCAGCAACCCTCCGAACTCGACGCCGCCTTCACCGGCACCCGCGTCCTCAAATGGAAAGACGGCAAACGCGCCGTCTTCATGATCCAGTTCGACGACAGCGCCTCTAGCCAGCTCAAGAACGTCATCCCAGAACTCACCAAGCGCGGCATTCCCGGCACGTTCTACATCAACCCCGGCAACGGCCCCTACAAGGCCTTCCAGTCCCAGTGGGAAAAGGTCGCCAACCTCCCCGGCATCGAACTCGCCAATCACACTTACACCCACAACGGCGCCCTTACCGTCGAGATCTTCGATCAGGAAATCGCCAAGACCAACGAGGTCCTGAACCAACTTTATCCCGATCGCAAAACTCCCCGCCTGATCTCCTACGGGCGTCCCGGCGTGGCCAAGGAAAAATGGGGTATCACCGACGCCCAGATGAAAGAGGTGCTGGATAAAAATCACATGATCGAGCGCCCTCCGTTCACCGGTCCTCCCTTCCAGTATAAGACCACACCCGAAATGAACGAGTTGGTGGACCTGGCCATCAAGACCGGTGACATGAAGAGCCTCGTGTTTCACGGCGTCGGCGGCGACTGGCTGATCACTCCGCTCGACTACTTCGCCGCCGTGCTCGACAAGCTCGACGCCAACCGCGACCAGCTCTGGCTCACCGATCCGCTCGCCTACCACAAATACCTCACCGAGCGCACCACTGCCGTCGCCAAGGAAATCTCGTCTACGCCCAAGCGTATCCAAATCGCCCTGACGAGCCAGGCCGACCCCGCGTTCTACGACCTTCCACTCTCGCTCGCGACTCGCGTTCCCGCCGACTGGACGCACGCCGCCGTCCAGCAGGGCAAATCCCGCGTCAACGTCCAGGTCATCGATGGCACCGCCCGTTATGACGCCATTCCCGGCGCCGGCGAAATTGTTCTCGTGCCCGCTGCCAGCCTTTAACCCGTCTTCGTTTTTTCCTCTCGATGTCCGTCACCTTGCCGGTTCCTAAACTCACACCTTTGGAGGAACTCGTCCTCAAGGTGCAGGCTGCCATCTACACTCCGGTTGCTCCGCTGGAAATCACCTCTTGGCGGACTCCCGAGCCAGTGCCGTTCGCCGCCCGCGAGGGCGGTGAGAAATCCGCCATCGTTCTCGGTCAGCCGTGGGGCCGCCGTCTCTTCGACTGCGCGTGGATGAAGTTCACCGCCACGCTTCCAGCCGGTTTCGGCGGACAACCGCTGGTCGCCCGCATCGATATCAACGGCGAGATGTGCATCGTGGACGCGGCGGGCGTTCCCGTGCGCGGCCTCACCAACGTCAAATCCACCTTCGACGAACGCCTCGGCGGTCCCGCCAAGACCATCTACCAACTCCCGTCCGCCGTCATCACCGGCGCCCGCGTGGAGTTCTGGGCCGACTGCGGCTTCAACGACCTCTTCGGCTTCCTCAAGGACGAAGGCCGCGTCGCTCTCGCCGAAATCGCCACCTGCCGCGAAGACGTCCGTCAGCTTTACTACGACCTGGAAACCCTCCGCGACTTCCAACTCGACCTGCCCTCTGACGATCAACTCCACACCAACCTCCAGTCCGACATCGATGCCGTCGCCGACACGCTCGACTGCGCCGATTCCGTCAGCGTGCAGGCCGCCCGCACCACCCTCCGCCCGTGGTTTGAATCCGCTGTTAAAGACCGCCTCCAGGTCCACGCCATCGGTCACGCCCATCTCGACCTCGCCTGGTTCTGGCCCATCCGCGAAACCATCCGCAAAGGCGCCCGCACCTTCGCCAGCGCGCTCTACAACATCGAGCGCTACCCCGAATACATCTTCGGCTGCAGCCAGCCCCAGCTCTTCGCGTGGATGAAGGAGCACTACCCCGCCCTCTACGTAAAAATCAAAGCCGCCGTGCTCGCCGGCCGCATCGAGCCGCAAGGCACATTCTGGGTGGAGCCCGATTGCAACATCCCTTCCGGCGAAGCGTTCGTCCGCCAGGTTCTGCTCGGCGCCAAATTCTTCCGCGACGAATTCGGCATCGTTCCCGACTACTGCTGGGAACCCGACGTCTTCGGTTACAACGGACAACTCCCGCAGATTCTCAAAAAGAGCGGACACGCCTATTTCATGACGCAGAAGCTGTCGTGGAATGTCGTGAATCAATTCCCGTATCAGTCGTTCCACTGGGAAGGCATCGACGGCACCCGCATCCTCACGCACATGTTGCCCGAGGAAACCTACAACAGCCCGGCCGCCGCCCGCTCGCTGCGTAAAATCGCGACCAATTACTTCGAACGCGACGTCTCCAATCACGCGCTGATGGTCTTCGGCATTGGCGACGGCGGCGGCGGGCCCGACGCCGAACACTTGGAACGTCTCCGTCGCGCGCCCGGCTTGCCCGGCTTGCCCGCTGTTAAAATCGAACTCGGCGCCAAGTTTTTCAAAACGTGGAGCCGCGAATCCGAAAAATTTCCCTCGTGGAAAGGCGAACTCTACCTCGAGCGCCATCAAGGCACGCTCACGACGCAGTCGCTCGTCAAACGCAACAACCGCAAATCCGAGATCGCCCTGCGCGAACTCGAATGGGCCGCGTTCCTCGCCACCACGCAGGCCGGCGTTCCCTACCCCGCCGAAGTGCTCGACCGCCATTGGAAGGAAGTTCTGCTCTATCAGTTCCACGACATCCTCCCCGGCTCCTCGATCAAGCGCGTCTACAACGAGTGCAATGCCCGCTACGCGCTCATCCTCGCCGAACTCGCCGAGCTAACCCGTGAGCGTTACTCCGCAGTCGCTTCACAGGTGGCTCCGACCGGCGCCCGCGTGGTCTTCAACTCCCTCTCCTGGCCACGCACCGAATGGCTCAAGTCCGCCGGAACCTGGCACCACGTCACCGTCCCCGCCCTTGGCTCCGCTGTTCTTGCCGTCTCTCAACTCTCATCTCTCAACGCTCAACTCAGCGCCACCACCACTCTCCTCGAAAACGAAAACCTCCGCATCGAGTTCTCCGCCGAAGGCCGCATGACTTCGCTCTTCGACAAAAAAGCTCAACGCGAAGTCCTCGCTCCCGACGAAATCGGCAACGACCTCGTCGTCATTCCCGACACCGGCGACGCCTGGGACTTCGAAACCGACCACGGCAAAAAGGACGTGTGCGGCTACCTCCGCCAACCCGTCCGCCGTCCGCAACTGCATGAAGCCCGTGCAACCATCGACGGTCCAGCCGCCGAACTCATTCAAGTGTGGCGCATCGGCAGTTCCGAAATCCGTCAAACACTCCGCCTGCTCGCCGGTGCCGACTCGCTCGTGTTTGAAACCACCGCCGACTGGCAGGAACCCGCGCACATGCTCCGCGTGCGCTTCCCCGTCGCGATCACCTCCGACGAAGCCCGCTTCGAGATTCCCTTCGGTTCCATCCTCCGCTCCACGCTCGACGACACGTCGCACCGCACCGCGCAAATCGAAGTCGCCGCGCAACAGTGGGTGGATCTCTCGCAGGCCGACTACGGCGTGGCGCTCTTCAACGACTGCAAATACGGCTTCCGCATCAAGGGCCAGGTGATCGACATGAACCTCCTGCGCAGCGTCCCTCATCCGGGCGCTCCGCTCATCGGCAAGGACAACAAAGCCGACACCTCGGCCGCAGCGGTTTACGGAGACCTCGGCGCGCACACGTTCACCTACACGCTGCAACCACACGCAGGCCCCGCCGATCTCTCCAAGCTCACCGCCGCCGCCCGAGCCCTCAACACACCGCTGACCATCGTCGAATCGCGTGCGCCCGCACACGTGTCACCAAAATCGGATACAACACACAC
>DATHXF010000168.1:0-3236 GCA_035459785.1 Rariglobus sp.
AAAACCCTCTGCTCTTTTTATACTGTGAACATCGAAATCAAAGACGTCTCTGAAACCCGCAAAAGCCTCGTTGTGACCCTCGACCAGGCCGAAGTCGCCGCCGAACACCAAGCCGTGGTCGGTGAGATCTCCAAGCAGGCCCGCCTCCCCGGCTTCCGTCCGGGCAAAGCGCCCGCCGCCATGATCATCAAGCGCTACAGCAAGGAGATCGGCGAAGAGTTTAAGCAGAAGGTTCTCGCCAAGGCCTACCGTGGCGGCCTCGAGCAGTCCAAGCTCGAGCCCCTCAATATCACCGACGTGCAGGAAGGCGAAATCGCCGCCGACAAGTCCGCCACCGTGACCATCACGCTGGATGTGCGCCCCACGTTCACGCTGCCCGACTACGCCGGTCTCCCCACCGAGATCCAGTCCGTCGAGATCACTGACGCCGAGGTTGAGAAGGCGATCGACGCCCTCCGCGCCGAGCGTGCCGATTTCAAGATCGCCGAGCGTCCCGCCGCCAAGGGCGACTACGTCAAGATCGCCTACGAAGGCACCGTCGATGGCAAAGCCATCCTTGAAATCGCCCCCGACAAGCAGATCTACGCCAAGGTCCCGCAGACTTGGGAAGAGGTTGAGGGCGAAAACGAAGGCCTCATCCCCGGCCTCGGCAAGCAGCTCTCCGGTTTCACCAAGGGCGACAAGAAGGACGTTACTATCACGTTCCCCGCCGAGTTCGCCGCCGTTCCCGCCCTCGCCGGCAAGACCGCGATCTATACGGTCGAAGTCCTCGAAATCCGTGAGCGCGTCCTCCCCGAGATGGACGAAGCCTTCTTCAAGGCCAACCAGGCCGACAACCTCGACGGCCTCAAGACCAACGCCCGCAATAATCTCAAGGGCCGCAAGGAATACGAGAACCGCCAAGCCCAGCGCCGCCAGGTCGCCGAGGCGCTCACCGCCAAGGTCGAGTTCTCCGTCCCCGAGAGCCTCGTCGAGAACGAGACCCAGCAGGTGCTGCGTCAGTTCATCGAGGAAAACATGCGCCGCGGCGTTCCCGCCGAGCAGTTCGAGAAGGACAAGGCGGCACTCCACGAGAGCGCCAGCAAGGCCGCCCGCACCCGCGTGAAGACCCAGCTCCTCCTCGCGAAAATCGCCGAGCAGGAAAAGCTCTCCGTCACCGAGCGCGACATCGACACCTTCATCTACCGCGAGTCCGTGATGAACAACCAGAAGCCCGAGAAGCTCGTCAAAGAGCTGACCAAGGACCGCGAGAAACTCCGCGCCATCCAGCAGTCGATCATTTTCGACAAGGCCCTTGATTTACTGGTCTCCAAGGCTACGGTGACGACCGCCTCAGCGAAGGCGTGATCAGTTCACTTAAACCAAGGAAATCTTCGTGAGTTATTACGTTCCCACCATCCTCGAGAACACCGGCCGCGGTGAGCGCCAATGGGATGTCTTCAGCCGCCTGCTGAAGGATCGCATCATCTTCATCGGTTCCCCGATTGACGACATGGTCGCCAATCTGGTGATCGCGCAGATGCTGTTCCTGCAGATGGAGGACCCGAAGAAGGACATCCACTTCTACATCAACTCGCCCGGCGGCGTCGTGACCGGTGGCATGGCCATCTACGACACGATGAACTTCCTGCAGTGCGACATCGTCACCTATTGCATCGGCCAGGCGGCCAGCATGGCGACGGTGCTCCTCGCCGCCGGCACCCCCGGCAAGCGTTTTGCGCTGCCGAACAGCCGCGTGATGATCCACCAGCCCAGCGGCGGCGCGGGCGGGCAGACGGCCGACATCATGATCGCCTCGAAGGAAATCCTCCGCTGGCGCCAGACGCTCAACGGCGTCATCGCCAAGCACACCGGCAAGACCCCCGAGCAGGTCGAGAAGGATTCGGATCGCGACTACTACCTCAGCGCCCACGAAGCCAAGGCCTACGGCCTCGTCGATCACGTCGTCGAGTCGACCAAGGAAGTGGCCAAGGTCGTCCCGAGCGTCATTCCCAGCGCGGCCTGATTCGCGATGAGCGGTTTTTAACTCAAGACGGTGACTTAACGGTCACCGTCTTTTTTTCTGCACACTGGACAGAATCCACGACCGGTAGCACCTTATACCCATGGCCAAATCGTCGCGCATGACCCTCTGTTCGTTCTGCGGAAAATCCCAGGCCGAGGTCAAAAAGATCATCGCCGGCCCCGGTGTTCACATCTGCGACGCGTGCGTCAACGTCTGCAAAACCATCATCGACCGCGAGGTGAAGCAGCCGGCCATCGATGCGAAACCGGCGTTCCGCTTGGTGAAGCCCGCCGAGGTGAAGGCGGCGCTTGATGATTTTGTGATCGGTCAGGACCACGCCAAGAAGGTGCTCTCGGTCGCGGTCTACAACCATTACAAGCGTCTCATGTTCGGCGCGGGCCAGACGCCCTCCGACAACGGAGCGCTCGCCCCCGAGTTCAACGAAGTCGAGATCGAGAAGAGCAACATCCTGCTCACCGGTCCGACCGGCTCCGGCAAGACGCTGCTCGCCCGCACGCTCGCCAAGGTCCTCGACGTGCCGTTCGCGATTTCCGACGCCACCACGCTTACCGAGGCCGGCTACGTGGGCGAAGACGTGGAGAATGTCGTGCTGCGTTTGCTGCAGGCCGCCAACTTTGACGTGAAGCGCGCCGAGTGCGGCATCATCTACATCGACGAAATCGACAAGATCGGCCGCAAGACCGAGAACGTCTCCATCACGCGCGATGTGTCCGGCGAAGGCGTGCAGCAGGCGCTGCTCAAGATTTTGGAAGGCACCGTGTGCAACGTTCCCCCGCAGGGCGGACGCAAGCACCCGAACCAGGAATACGTGCAGATCAACACGGCCAACATTCTGTTTATCTGCGGCGGAGCATTTGTCGGCCTCGACGGCATCATCGAAAAACGCCTCGGCCAGCGCGGACTCGGCTTCGGCTCGATCACCGCGCAAAAAGGCCAGGGCGCAAAACTCAACGCCGAAAGCATCATGAAGTCGATCGAACCGGGCGACCTTGTGCGCTTCGGCATGATCCCCGAGTTCATCGGACGTCTGCCCGTCGTGTCGGTGTTGGAGCCGCTGCAGATCGCCGATCTCGAAAAGATTTTGCTGCGCACGAAGAACGCGATGGTGAAGCAGTATTCGAAACTCTTCGCGATGGACGGCGTGCGGTTGAAGTTCACAAGCGACGCGATCAAGGCGATCGCGGCCAAGGCCGTGGAGCTCAAAACCGGA
>DATHXF010000169.1:0-7576 GCA_035459785.1 Rariglobus sp.
ATCAATCCCTACGGCCAGACCAAGCTCGACATCGAGAACGCCCTCAAGTCGTTCGCGTCCGCCTATGGCCTGAGCTTCGCCGCCTTCCGCTACTTCAACGCCGCCGGCGCGGCCGAGGACGGCACCATCGGCGAATGCCACAATCCCGAGACCCATCTCATCCCGCTCGTGATCGACGCCGCCGTCGGCAAGCGCGAGAACGTCCAGGTCTTCGGCACCGACTACCCCACCCCGGACGGCACCTGCCTCCGCGACTACGTCCACGTGGACGACCTGAGCCGTGCCCACATCGCCGTCTTCGACAAACTCGAAAAGCCCGGCACCGCGCTCTTCTACAACCTCGGCACCGGCACGCCGACTTCCGTCCTCGAAGTGATCCACGCCGTCGAAAAAGTCACCGGCAAGAAAGTCCCCTACGTGACCGGCCCGCGCCGCGCCGGCGATCCGCCCGCGCTCTACGCCGATTCCACCAAGGCCAAGACGGAACTTAACTGGCAGCCCCAGTTCACGACCATCGAACCCATCGTCGCCACCGCCTGGAAATGGCACTCGGCGAATCCGAGCGGATTTAAGAAATAAGCGCAGTAAAACAAAAAAGGCCCGGGGTGATCCCCGGGCCTTTTTTATTCGAAGCTCAGACTCAGGTCTTCAGCCCGAGTTCGTCCACGCGCTTGCGCAGCGTGGCGCGGGTCATGCCAAGTTTTTCGGAAGCCTTGAGCAGGTTACCCTCGGTCGCCGCCAGCACGCGCACGATCATCTCGCGCTCCAGGCGCTCCATGATCGGCTCGGATTGCTGGCTCAGTTCGGTGTGGAGGAAATCCAGCGCGCGCTCGACGCTCAACGCCGGCTCGCCCGACGCAATGCTCTCCGCAACCACCTGCGCGGTGGCCAGCGCGGAACTCTCTGCCGATGCCGTGCGCGCGCCCTCAAACGGTGTCGCGCTGCCAGTGCCGTTGACCGTCGCAGTGATCGTGACCGCCGGGCCCACGCCCGCAGCCTCGCGCACTTCGACCGGCAAATCCTTCAAGAGGATCGTGTCGCCCTGCGCGATGACCGCGCTGCGGTAGATCACATTTTCCAACTCGCGCACGTTGCCCGGCCAGCGGTAACGCACGAGCACCGCCATCGCCTCGGGCGAGACCTTGCTGGTGCGAGCCTTCTTTTGTTTCACGAGATTCTGCAGGCAGAAATCGACGATCTGCGGCACATCGTCCACGCGTTCGCGCAGGGCCGGCATGCGGATGCGCACGACGTTGAGGCGGTAATAAAGGTCTTCGCGGAAGGTCTTCGCCTTCACCATCTCTTCGAGGTCCTTGTTTGTCGCGGCGAGGATGCGCACATCGACCTTGATGGTGTCGACGCCGCCCACGCGCTGGATCTCACCCTGCTGAAGGACGCGCAGGATCTTCGTCTGCGTCGCGAGCGCCATGTCGCCGATTTCATCGAGAAAAATCGTGCCGCCGTCGCACAGCTCAAACTTGCCGAGACGCTGACCGGTCGCGCCGGTGAACGAACCTTTTTCGTGACCGAAGAGCTCGCTCTCGATCAAGTTGTCGGGAATGGCCGCGCAGTTGACCGCGATGAAGGGCTTCGAGGCGCGGTGCGAGTGCTTCCAGATGGAGCGCGCGACGAGTTCCTTGCCCGTGCCGCTCTCGCCCGTGATCATCACGGTCACGTCGCTCGCGGTGACCTGGCCGATGGTTTTAAAGACGTCCTGCATGACCGGCGACGAACCGACGATGCCTTCCTTGTAGTCGTCGCTGTTGATGGTCGGTTTGTAGTCCACCACGGCGCGCATATCGGCGTGGGCCTTGAGCGCGTTCTCCGCGATCGTGAGCACCTTCGCAGGGTCGAAGGGCTTCATGATGTAGTCGAACGCGCCGTATTTCATCGCCTCGATGGCGGTCTGCGCTGTGCCGAACGCGGTCATCAAAACGACCAGCTGCTTCGGGTTGACGGAGCGGATGTGCTGGAGCGCCTCGATGCCGCTCATGCCGCTCATGCGGATGTCCAAAAAGATGAGATCGGGGTGCGGACCTTTTTTGACGGCGGCCACGCCCAGCTCGCCGCTGGCGGCCTCGACGACCTGATATTTTTTCGACGAGAGCACGCGTCCCAGCGAGTAACGCACTTCGGCGTCGTCATCGATCACAAGGATGGTCGGCTGTTTGGTGGCGGGATCAGGCATAAGGAACAAGGAGAGCGCTTTGCGGTCGCGTGACAAGAACACTGGCGAACCTCGCGAAACGTGTGTTCACTACGCTTCCCATGCTTGGCTGGTCAATGAACTTGTTCCGCATCCGCGGTATCCAACTCTCGATTCACGCGAGTTTCCTCCTCCTGCTCGCTTACGTCGCGTGGGAAGGCTGGCGTGATGCCGCCTGGACCGGCGCCGCCTGGAGTATCGGCTGCATCCTCGCGCTGTTCATTTGCGTGACCCTCCACGAACTCGGCCATGCCTTCGCGGCCGGCCGTTTTGGAGTAAAAGTCCCGCGCATCATGCTGCTGCCCATCGGCGGCATGGCCGAGATGGAGTCGATTCCACGCCGCCCGCGCGAAGAGATCATCATCGCCCTGGCCGGTCCGGCGGTGAACTACGTCATCATCGGTCTGCTCATGATTTTCGTCCGGTTTCCGCACGGGTTGAATTGGAACTACATCGAGCTCAGTCCCGCGGGTTTCGGACGCTATCTCGTGCTCGTGAACATCATGATGGGCGTGTTCAACCTCTTGCCCGCTTTTCCGATGGACGGCGGACGCGTTTTTCGCGCCGTGCTCGCAATGCGGTTTTCTTATTTGCGGGCCACCCAGGTCGCCGTCGGCGTCGGCAAGGTCGTGGCACTCACGGGCGCAACCTACCTGATCTACAAAGGCAACTATCTCGGCGGCGCTCTGTTCGCTTTCATCATCTTCGCGGGCGAACGCGAACTGCGCTCCGTCGTCCGTCGCGAACAGATCGCCGCGCACTGGCGCGAGATGGACGCGCGGTTTCACCAAGCCGCCCCTGCGTCGTCCGAATCCACCATTCCGCCTCGTTTGGTTTGATTTCAGAGGTCATTCCGCGAGCGCCCGTCACCCCGGATGTGATTCCCAAAACCTCGTGGCACTCACGCAAAACCGGCACGGAAAATTCAAAACTTCGACGTGTCTTTAAAATTTCCAAAAAACCTCTTGCCTTCACTCATCAAAACCTGATTTTCACGACCTCCCGTCAGTTACGGGCTCTTAGCTCAGTTGGTAGAGCGCCTGCATGGCATGCAGGAGGTCAGCGGTTCGACCCCGCTAGGGTCCACCAATTTGGACAATAAAAAGCCCCGGTTTAATCACCGGGGCTTTTTTGCGTCCGCCTCCCACGAAGCGATATAGGCAAGACTCAGGGATCCTCGCGCATCTTGAAGGTCAGCGTGTAATCGCTCGTCTTCAGGTTCGGCGGAGGCGGCGGTAGCGAGATGCGACGGAAGGCGGCCAGCACCGACTGGTCATACTCACTGTTGCGCGAAGAACTAAGGATGACAACGTTCACGACCGATCCGCTGGCGGTGAGTCGAAACTTCACGGTCGCTTCGAGCAGGTCGCTCAGGCCGTCCGGTTTCTGGTGCGCCTGTTTGAGGCGTTGGATGAGCAGGGAGATGTAGGCGTCATTAAGCTCCACGTCCTGCCGCGTGAGCGCCTTGCCGCCCGCGCCGCCGGTCTTGTTTGCGGTCGAACCACCCACCACGCCGCCCGCGATGCCTTCGGTGTCGATTTTCTTCAACGACGTGCCCGTGCCTGCTGAACCGGGCTTTTGCGCGGCGAGCGACTTGTTTTTGTTCAGGCGATCAAACTCCGCCTTGGACATCTTCTTGGCGTTGGCCGCGGCCTCCGCCTTGGCGGCCTTATCCTGGTCGGCCTTGATTTTCTTTTCGATGTTGGCGGCGCGTTTATCGGCGATCCGATCCACCATCTTCGCCATATTGACGGTCTTGTATTCCTTGACCGGCGTGGCCGTCGCTTTCGGCGTAGGCTTTACCGGCGGTGAAGGCTCGACCGGTGTCGCCGCAGCAGTGACCGGCGACGACTCGGGTTCCGGCGTGGAAGCGGCCTCGATGGGCGAAGGCGACGGTGCGGGTGGCTCGGGGATTTCCAGTTTGATGCCGCCAGCCACGCCCAGCGCAGGCGCCTCGGTTGCGGCGTAATTGTCACCCTCGCCCGCCACGAGTTCAAAAACCGGCAGAGCCTCCTTGTCGTCGGAACGGTTGTGCGCCCACGTGAACCACAACACCAACGCGATCAGCACCGCATGCAGCACGGCTGAGGCGAAAAAGGAGTTGGCGGTGCGGGCGGACATGACTCTGGGTGAAACGACGTGCGAGCGGACGGTTTCTTAGTTGGGCGTCTGCGTAACGAAGGAGATTTTCGTCAAATCCGCCTTCTTCAACTCGTCCATGAGCGTGACAACCTGTTGCCACTGCAAGGTGAGATCGGCGCGAATCTTGATCACCGTCTTGTCTTTTTCCGGGGTCAACTGACGCAGCTTGGCCTGCAACTCGGACAGCGTTACCGGTTTTTCGCCGAAGAAGTATGCGCCTTTGAGATCAATGGAAATTGTCTGAAACGTCACATCCTTATCGGGCTTTTGCGGACTCGCGGACTCCGACGGCAGGTTGATCGGAATCGTCTGCTCGGCCGTGATCAGCGGCGTGGCGATCATGAAGATGATCAGCAGCACGAACGCGAGGTCGAGCAGGTTGGTCACGTTCAACTCGGCGACCGCGTGCATCTGACGACGTTGGCGAAAAGTGCGGGCCATGGTCGTGGGCTCAGTTCTTCGACTCGAGTTCGAGGCGGTCGGCCAGCGAGCTGGCGTAGTTTTCAAGCTCGGTGGAGAGCTGCTTCACTTTGCCGATGAGGAAATTGTAGCCGAACATCGACGGGATGGCGACCACGAGACCCGCAATCGTCGTCAGGAGCGCCGCCGACACACCGGGAGCGAGGTCACGAATACTGGCGCTGGCGCCGCTCATCGCGCTGAACGCCTCCATCACGCCCCACACGGTTCCGAGCAAACCGAGAAACGGCGCGCCCGACACGATGGTCGCGAGGAAAATCATGCTCGCCTCGTAGCGCAGCTGCTGGCGCGCGATGGCGCGTTGAATGGCGTTCTCGGAGTGCTCGAGACGCGAGCGGCTGTTGTCCTCGCCCTTCTCCTTCAGGATCGAGGCGGCGCGCCAGTAAGCCTCGACCGCATCGGCAAACAAATCGGCATAAGGAATCGAGCGCTTGTTGCGCAGCGACTCGGGCAGATCGAGCAGCGTGCGCTCCTCGCGGAGACGTTGTTCAAACGCGAGGTTCAGGTCGCGCAGGCGTTTCAGTTCGTTGTATTTGCCGAACATCACCGTCCAGGCAACCAGACTGAAAATACCCAGGCCGATGGTCAGCACCTGACCGAAAATATCGGTGTCGCCGAAGATTTTAAGCAGGTTGGCGGAAGCAAGAAAGAGTGTCATCGGGAAATGCGTGTAGCGAGCGACAAGGGTTGGGCGCTTTGGTTCGCGCGTTCAATGGAAATCAGGGCTCGCGCGGCGGAGAATCTGATTGCGGCGCGTCACGCCGGAATCTTCGCTGAACCTTCCCGCTTCCCCCCCTATGGATTTCAAAGCCCGCACCTTGGACGCCCTGCGCACGCACGGCCCCGCTCTCACCGGCAAACTGTCCGTCGTCGGTCTCGACGGCTTCGTCGATACCATCGTGACTCCCGTCGCGCTGCGCACCGCCCAGGGCGAGGCGTTCACGCCGATCACGACCATCACGGAATTCGGCCAGCGCATCCTCGGCGCGGCGGGCAAGAGCACCAACATCGAGTTCTACCCGCGCATGGACAAACTCGGCGGCAACGGCCCGATCATGGCCAACGCCCTCATCTCCGCCGGCGGCCGCCTCAAATACATCGGCGCCCTCGGTCGCGCCACCATCCACCCCGTTTTCCAGGACTTCGCCAGCCGCGCGGAGGTCATCTCCCTCGCCGATCCCGCCGCCACCACCGCCGTGGAGTTCACCGATGGCAAACTCATGCTCGGCATGATGCGCAGCCTCGATGAAATCACCTTCGAGCGCATCGTCGAAAAAATGGGTCGCGAGGGCGTCAACCAGGTGTTCGCCGCCGCCGATCTCATCGCCTTGGTCAACTGGACGATGATTCCCAACATGACGGCCATCTTCAACGCCCTCGTTGAAACCGTTCTCCCCGCCCTTCCCGCCCGCGACCGTCTTTTCTTCTTCGACCTCGCCGACCCCGAAAAACGTTCCCGCGACGACCTCCTCGAGGTCCTCAACGTCATCGGAAAATTCGAAAAATTCGGCCGCGTCACCCTCGGCCTCAATCTCAAGGAAGCGCAGCAGGTCTGGGCCGCCCTCGACTACCCGATCATCAAAGAAGACGAAGCCGGCCTCCGCAAAATGTCCGCCGACATCCGCGCCCGCGTCGGCATTTCCACGGTCGTCGTTCACCCCAAGGAATCCGCCGCCTGCGCCACCGCCGAAGGCACCGCCTGGGTTCCCGGTCCCTACACCGCCAAGCCACTCATCACCACGGGCGCCGGGGACCACTTCAACGCCGGTTTCTCCAACGCCCAGCTCCTCGGCCTCTCCCCCGAGTCCTGCCTCACCGTCGGCGTCTGCACGTCCGGTCACTACGTCCGCACCGGCAAGAGCCCCACGCTCACCGACTTGATCACCTTCCTCCAGACTTGGAATTAACCGGCCGCGCGTCATTCTGATCCCATGCCTCTCAAACAATCACACACCGGTAAACTCATCTCGTTCGAGGGCTCCGAGGGCAGCGGCAAATCCACCCAGATCTCCCGCCTCGCCAAACACATCCAGCTCCTTGGTCGCGAGGTCCTCACGACCCGCGAGCCGGGCGGCACCGAGATCGGCGAACAGATCCGCAATATCATCGTCCACAATTCCAAGGGCGACGAGATGTGCGCCGAGACCGAACTGCTGCTCTTCACCGCCGCCCGCGCCCAGGTTGTCCGCGAGGTCATCGCCCCCGCCCTCCTCCGCGGCGCCGTGGTGTTGAGCGACCGTTTCCTCGACTCGACCACGGTTTACCAAGGCATCGCCCGCAAGCTCGGCAGCGATCCGGTCAACCTCATCAACCAGTTCGCCGTCGGCAACGTCATGCCCCACCTCACCGTGATCATCGACGTCCCCACCGAGATCGGGCTCCAGCGCGTCCGCCAGCGCGCCTCCGACCTGCCCGACCGCATGGAACGCGAGAACATCGATTTCTACGACAAGGTCCGCGAAGGCTATCTGCTCCTCGCGAAAAGCATGCCGCAACGCTTCCTCGTGATCGATGGCTCCAAGTCCGAGGACGAGGTCGAGAAGGCCATCTGGACCGGCCTGCAAAAGCTCTTCGTTTGATCGTGAGCGCGGCCCCCGCCTCCACTCCCTGGCCCGCTTCGCTCGCCGGCACGCCCGCCGTCGCCGTGATTGATCGCGCCATCGAGCGCAAGCGGCTCTCGCACAGCCTGCTCATCACCGGCGAGGATCACGACATCCTCCTCGCCGTCGCCTACGCCATCGCCGACCG
>DATHXF010000170.1:0-3166 GCA_035459785.1 Rariglobus sp.
GCCTTCGGCGAAATCGTCAAAAAGAACATCGGCAGCAGCGCGACCGCCGGTTGGGAAACCTTGGATCTGACCACGTTCCTGAAGGCCCAGAAGGCCCGGGGCACGAGCTCCGTCACCGTGGTCATCGCCTCGTTCCGGGCCCTCAACGGCGCGGGCGCCGTGAGCGGCCAGATCCTGCCCTTCGCCTCCAAGAACTACACCACCGATCTGACCAAAAAGCCCTACCTGCTCGTGAACGGCGGTTCGTCCTTCGAGCCGACCGCGGACAGCACCGTGGAGGGTCTGAATCCCGCGCTCAACAAGGGCAGCGATCCGCAACTGACGACTTCCTGGTCCTGGGGAGACCCGGCCGGCGAACGGCATATCTATCTCAAGTTTGACCTGAGCAGCATGCCTTCGATCACCACGGCGACGTTGAACCTGTATCGCCTCGCATCGACCGCCGGAATCACCCATCCGGTGACCGCTTTCTCCTGCCCGGATAGCTGGGTCGAGTCCACGATCACCTGGAACGCGCGTCCCAAGCCCTACGCCTCCGATGCCGACCAGCTCTTCAGCGCCGAGCCTCGTTATCGCACCGCCGCCAACGCCTACCTCACCGGTGGCCGCGTGGCGGTTTCCGCCACCGATCCGGATCGCATGGTGTGGCTGCCCTTCCGCAAAAATGACGCGCCCTTCGACGAGCCTCACTACAGCGACGATGGCGGCGTCACGTGGAATCTCTGCACCGGCCTTCCGGCCGGCATCATCAAACTGAAGAGCAAATCCAACCCCGGCTACGTCATGCAGCAGCTGAGCTCGGATCGCTCGGATGGCAGTTTCTACATCATGGACATCAGCGTCCCGCCGAACGGCGCCAAGAACGTCTACAAGAGCACGAACGGCGGCGCCTCCTGGACGAACGTCGGCTCCATCGCGCACAGCGGCGGCTCCTACAACATCTACCGCGTTCAGATCGTGGCCGCTCCGGCCGCCGGTCACGTGTGGGTGTGCGACGACGGCGTCGAGAGCACGACCGATGGCGGTCTGTGGAAATCCACCACCGGCGGCTCCGGCGCATGGAGCGCCCGCCTGGCCAATATCCGGGCCGTGCGCCAGGTCGCCTTCGGCAAGCCGCCCATCGGCTCCTCGTATCTGTATTCCGTGTATATCCACGGCTACCACATGGGCGTAAAGGGCATCTACCGCTCCGATGACTACGGCACCACCTGGAACGCCCTCCCTGCGCTGCCCAGCGTGATCAGCGTCGAGTCGCTCGCCGGCGACCGACAGATCCCCGGTGGCGTCTTCATCGGCACCGGCGGACGCGGCGTCTTCCAGTATCAGCCGTAATTAACAACAAGTTGTTTGATCACACGAAAGGCCGGGGGCGAAAGCTCCCGGCCTTTCTTTTTTATAACCCTTCCAAACGCGTATTCGCCCACCACCCGGATTTGTTTCAATAAATTCTTAAAAAGCCGCGCCCCCGCTCGTGTCTTGGGCGGACTCCCCTCCGCAGACCTCGCTCCATGAGGCTTACGTTAAACCCATGCGTTCTACCCTCATAAAACCCCTCCTCCGCAAAATCACCCAGGCCGGCCTCGCCACCGTGCTGCTGGCCTCGGTGTATCCGCAGGTCCTCGCGGCCGACGCCGCCCCGCAATGGGAACACAGCGGCTGGGGCGGCGGCGGTTGTTTTTATCCGTCGGTTTATCACCCGACCAAGCGCGGTGTCATCTACATGGGCGGCGACGTCGCCGGCGTCTACAAGACCGAGGACAACGCGCGCAGCTGGCGCATGATCAACAAGGGCCTCGTTGATTACGGCGTATTCTCCCTCGCCGTGGACCGCACCAACCCGAAGGTCGTCTACGCCGCGACCCAAGGCGGCCTCTGCAAGAGCACCGACGAAGGCGAAACTTGGCAGCTCCTGCCCAACACCGAGCGCAGAAACCTCCGCATCACCGGCGAGAAGGATAAGAGCATTCGCTCCATCGCCGTCGATCCGGTCAACGGCAACATCCTCTACGCCGGCAGCCCGGGCGGCGGCGTTTACAAGAGCACCGACGGCGGCCTCACCTGGAAAATCTCCTACCAGAAAAACTTCGAGTCCGACCCCGCCGGAGTATTGCGCGTTCAATTCGGCGGAGTGAACCGCCAGCTGTTCGGCGGCCTGTGGCTGCCCGTTTCTTTCCCGGCGAACGCCAGCGCCGCCGACACCGTCGGCATCGGCTTCACGTTCAAGGGCGACCAGACGACCGCCGACCGGGTTTACGTGAACATCCGGAGTTCCAGCGGGCCGGTCTATCGCAGCAAAAATCTCAACACGCTCTTCAACGACGACCAGTGGCGCGACGTGGTGCTCACCGCTCGGGATTTCACGCTCGATGCCGGGTGGGTCCAAAAAAATCCCGACAAGGCAGCCTCCGCTCCCGCCACTCCCGATTGGTCCACCATCAACCGCCTCGACTTCTCGTGCGTCGGTCCGCTGGCCTCCGAAACCTCGGTCGCCAAGTTCATCCAATTTTTCTTCGCCGTCACCAAAACCGCGGACGGAAAAACCGGCACCGCCACGGCACCGCTGCTGGTGACATTCAAAGATTTCACGGCGAGCAAAACGGTTTCCGGCTACGGCAACATGAAGGCCGGCGAGCCCTTGGCCGGCACGGTTTACAGCGTGGCGGTCGCCACGAAGGATCCTTCGCTCGTGGTCGCTGCCACCGAAGACTCCGGACTCGTTCTCAGCCAGGACGCCGGCAAAACCTGGCGCAAACTGAACACGCCCAAGAAGGCCTCCAATGCGGTCTTCGATCCGGCCAACTCCAACATTCTCTACGCCTCGTTCTTCACCGACGGTGTGCGCAAATCGACCGACCAAGGCCAGACATGGACGAACATCTCCGAAGGCTTCGGAAAGGATTTTGAGGTGAAAGAAATGGCCGTCAGTCCCGTGAACTCGCTCACCGTTTACGCGGCCTACCGCCGCGGTTTCGGCGGAGGCGTGATGCGTTCCGTCGATGGCGGCAAATCCTGGCTGAACGTTCCGACGCTGGCCGTGGATGCCGAAGGCGATCCCACGCTGCAGGACGTGGCCAACGGGCGCTCCTCCATCAGCTGCCCCACCAACGTGACCATCAGCCCCGTGAACCCGACGGACCTCTATGTCAGCGCCAACTGGCGTTCCGCG
>DATHXF010000171.1:0-15048 GCA_035459785.1 Rariglobus sp.
GTGAAGCGTGGCCATTTTGAGATCCTGCGGGAAAGCCTGTTCTCCATCGCACCCGATCCGCGTATCCAGGTCATTCTCGTCGCCTTCGCGTTCGGTGCCTTCTTGGAAGGCATGGCGGGCTTCGGCGCGCCCATCGCCATCACCGCGGCGCTGCTGCTCCAGTTCGGCTTCAGTCCGTTGCAGGCGGCCTCCCTCGCCCTGATCGGCAACACCGCGCCCGTGGCGTTCGGTTCGCTAGGCATTCCCATCACCACGATGCAACAGGTCACAGGGATCGACGAACTGCGTATCTCAGCGATCGTCGGCCGCCAGCTGCCGTTCTTCTCACTGATCCTGCCTTTCTGGCTGGTGGCGGCGTTTGCCGGATGGCGCGGACTGAAGGGCATCTGGCCGGTCGCGCTGGTGGCCGGCGTCACGTTTTCCGTTCCCCAATTTCTCGTCTCCAACTATCACGGTCCGTGGCTGGTGGACATCGTGTCCGGCGCGTCTGCCCTGATCTCCACGATCATCTTCATCCGCTTCTGGAAACCCAAAAACCGCTGGTCGGTCTCGGGCCATGAAGCCGTCACAGAAAGCCCCGCCTCCGCTCCGGCCTCGGTCGCTTCGTCCAAGCGCAGCCGTGGCGAGATTTTCCAGGCGTGGCTTCCGTGGATCATTCTTACAGCCTTCATTTTTGTGTGGGGCACGCCGCAGTGCGGCCGGTTCTTCGACAGTCTGTTCACTGCCAAAATCCCGGTGGCCCACCTGGACGGCATCGTGCAGCGCATGCCGCCCGTGGCCGCGGTCGGTGCCGCGCCGGAGGCCGCCAAATTCAAGTTCAACGTCCTGTCCACCAGCGGCACCGGCATCCTGCTCGCCGCGCTGGTCGCGGGGGCCTGCATGCGGATCCCCCTGCGCGAGATCATCGCGGTCTATGGTCAAACGCTCTGGAAACTCCGTCTGTCACTGCTGACCATCGCCACCATGCTGGCGCTCGGCCACGTCACGAAATATTGCGGCAGCGACGCCACGCTCGGCCTCGCCCTCGCGCACACCGGCAGTCTGTATCCGTTTTTCGGAACGTTGCTCGGCTGGATCGGCGTGGCGGTGACCGGCTCCGACACCTCGTCGAACGTGCTCTTCGGCAGCCTGCAGAAAATCACCGCGACCCAGATCGGCATCGACCCGGCGCTGATGTGCGCCGCCAACACCTCCGGCGGTGTGATGGGCAAGATGGTCGCCGCCCAAAGCATCGTCGTGGCGAGCTCCGCCACCAACTGGTATGGCCACGAGAGCGAGATCATCCGCCGCGTTTTCCTGCACAGCATCGCCCTGGTCGTGCTCATGGGTCTCCTCGTCTACCTGCAGGCCTACGTCCACCCGTTCACCTGGCTCGTCGAATCCGTGCGATAACAGCCAACCGATAAAACAGATCGAAACCCGCGGGCGTTTCGCGCATAGCCCGTCCATGAAACTCACCGACGACTTGAAATCGCCGCGGCTCATCCACGCCAAGGGGTTTTTGTTTCTCCTGCTCGGGTTGATCGGCGGCAGCGGCATTTTACTGGAGTCGCCGCACCTCCGCACCGTCGTGCTACTGAGTGTCTCGATCTGGGCGTTCTGCCGTTTTTACTACTACCTCTTCTACGTCCTCGAACGTTACCTCGGCAAAACCACACCTTATGCCGGCCTGTGGGATGCCCTTCGATTTATACTTAAAAAGTAGATCCAATATCCAGCAGACCGAACGCTCACTCCATCCATCCCATGAAAATCATCTCACTCCTGCTTCTCACCGCCTCGCTCGCTTCGGCCGAGGTCGTCACCCAACTGACCGTGGATGGCACCGTCCTTCCCCTCACCGTCCAAGGCATTCCCTGGATACGAGTCACCAACTACGGAGGTCCCAGCGGCAACCCCGACCAGGGCATGGGTGTGAGCTACCGGAGTGATGCCATGAAAATAGATCTCTACGTTTACGATGCGCTGAACTCCGACTGGGCAAAACTCCCCCTGAAAGAAAAAATCAAACGGGAGAATGACAGCATCCCCGACATTTTCCGGCAGTTCACTGAAAAAGGCGCTTATTCCAATGTAGTCCAAAAACCGACCGACATCATCACCTTCGGCAACCGGACGTTCATGCACACCGAACTCAATTTCACGGACAAAGACGCCGGGGATCTCAACTCCCACTACTACCTGGCGGAGCTGAACGGGCGAATTCTCAAGATAAGAATTTCCCGCTCCCTGAAGTCCGATCCGGCAATGGTCCGAAAAGCTTTCGAGGAAATCGCCTCAACCATCTCGGCGAAGTAATATCGGGCACGCTTAGAGGCGTGCCAGGACGAGGTGCAACCGACCCTCACCCGCGGATCGTCTCGTGTAACAGGCCGAGCTCGGCGAGTCGCTCGCGCACCTGCGTGCGCTCCGGCTCGCGAAACCGGTGGAAGGGCTCGGCCATGAAATCGTCGCAGATGCCCGACTCGCTCAGCGCGCACTTCAGTCCCTTGATGAACGCCGAACCGTGGCGGCCCACCCGGTAGAGCGTGGAGGAGATATGCATCACACGCGCATGCAGCTCGGCGACGCGCACCAGATCCCGCGTGACCGCCGCCTCGTAGAGATCCACATACAAACGGGGGCACAGATTCGCGCCTCCACACACTCCGCCGTGTCCGCCCAGCAGCACCGACTCCGCCAGCAATTCCTCCGGCCCCATCAGCAGCGTCCAATCGCGCCGCTCGGACAGCAGGCGCACGAGTTGGTGATAATAGACCATGTTGGCCGAGCTGTCCTTCATGCCGATTACGTTGGGCAGCGCCATCGCGCGCCGGACGGTCTCCACGTCGAACACGGTCTTCGTGTGCGACGGCATGTTGTAGAGAAAAAACGGCAGCGGCAGTTCCGCCGCAAGGTGTTCGATGTATTCCGCGAGCTCAGGCTGGCTGTTCGGATAATAATACGGCGGCGCAACCACCAGCGCGCTCGCACGAAACTCCTGCGACACCCGGGCCAGCCCCAGAGCCTCGACCATGGACGTGTCAGTCACCCCCACCAGCACCGGGACGCGACCGGCAACTTGCCGGCACGCGCGCTCGATCAACTCGCGCCGCAACCGGTAGCTCAGCCCCGGTGCCTCGCCCGTCGTGCCGAGGACAAACAAACCGTGCACGCCGCCCGCGAGCATGTGTTCGATCAACCGTTCCAAGCCAGGCACGTCGAGTTCGTCGCGCGCACGCAGCGGCGTAACCATCGGAGGAATGATGCCGCGGTATATCGTTGCAGGAGTTGAGAGGTTCATAAGGAGGGGGTTTGCAGTTCGTCCAACGACACGACCGAGTCCGCCGGCATGGTGGTTCGGAATCGGGGCACGCGGTGGAACGTCAGGTAGTTGGCGTCATGCGCCTTGAGCGCGCCGCCCCACGCGTCGTCGTGCCCCGTGCGCGACACCGCGACAAGGTCGGCGCCGTCAACGAGCCAGTCCACGTATTGGAACCCGTGTCGTTTTGAATCGGGGTGATGCAGCACGACGGAGCGCAGCTCCCAGTCGCGCAGGTTGGCCGAGCACAGCAAGGCGAGCGTGTTGCGCACGAGCGACGCGTTGCCGCTGCCTTCGTAGCGCTGAGGCACCCAGTTCGAGAGCGTCCAGCAACGCCCGCTCTCCTCATCGTAACGCACCGTGAATTTCGTCGCACCGCCCGGCAGATCGACAAACCCGTTCTCAGGCGAAAACTCCAGCGACGCACCGTCCGCGGACAACATCGTCAGCGCAGCCTTCTCGCCATCCGGACACGCCACGCGCAACAGATTGCCGATCACTCCCGAGGACGTGACCACCGCGTTGCCTTCCAGCATGCCGACAAACGCCCCGTCCAGCCACGCCTTCGAATACGCCAGCGGACGCGTAAAGGCCCAGCTGTCGCGGCGCAGCAGATCGACGCCGGTCGAAGCAGACATCAGCATCGGCCGGTAACGCTCGCCCCAGGCGCCGCCGTCTCCGGCATTCTCCACCGCGCGCCAGATTTTTCCGCGATGCAACAGAATCGGCATCGGCCCGGTGTGGAAATGTCCGTTGACGGTGAGCAGCCCCGAGGCCTCGTCCTTCGGCTCCGTCCACGTGAACCCGCCGTCGTCGCTGCGACGGATGACCACCAGGCCGTGATGATGCGTCGTCCCCAGCAGATAAAGCGTGCCTTCGTGCACAAACAGATTGGACCAGAACGCCGGCTCGATCCGCGCCACGTTCCGCCACGTCGTCCCCCGGTCTTCACTGCGATAAACAAATGTGACTGCCGACGAATGCTCCGTCGTTCCCGGACCGAACACATCATGCGAAGCCACGTAGGCGCCATCAGGAAGAATCGCGATGCTTGGAGAACCGATATACTCTCCGGTATTTGATTTCCGATGGGAAATGATCTGACCGGGAACAGTTTCAAAACGGAGTTCGCCAGACGTTGTGCTCGGATTTGCTTGCGACATAGATAGGTTTTACTTGCGTAAACTTCAATCGACTCGTGAAGCCACGCTCCAAGCTCTCAGAAAAACGGCGCTCACTTAAAGTCCTGAGCGATGCACATGGCGGTAAACTTACTATCCAATCCGGTATAACTTCGGGTGAGACACGCGATTACTGGCTGATCATGGAATCATTCCACGCCCTGCCGACGGGCGGCCTGACACGCAGCGCGCAGATCCACCGTAGTTGGGGCATGGTCCATCAGCGCAGGGAAAACACATCCCGCCGCCTGACGGTGTTTTCACTGGTTTACTTGCTGGAGGGCGAAGGGCTCTTTTCCGACGAACGCGGCAAGACCGACATCCCGATCCGCGCGGGTGATCTGCTCTGCCTGTTTCCCGGAGTCGGCCACGTTTACACCCCGCTTCCCGGAACCCGCTGGAACGAGATCAACGTCGAGTTCTCGGGTCCCGCCTTCACTGCGTGGATCGGCACCGATCTGCTCGATCCCTCCGAACCAGTCCGCCGGCTCGCGCCTGTGGATTATTGGCTGGGGCGTTTTCATGACACCGTGCTGCCCCTCGCGCAAAAAAGCCGCGAGCCCGCGCTGGCGGATACCGGCCGCTTGATCGCATTGATCTCCGAGATGTGTTCGACGTGGACCCGGCCGCAATCGGACCACGCCATGGAGTGGATCCACACGGCGCGCGCCTGGCTGCTCGGACTTCCTCCGACCGTGCCACTAGACCTGGTGAAGGCCGCCAAAGCACTCGGCCTAGGGGAGCAGGCCTACCGCAAAAAATTCAAACGCCTCTGCGGCGTCTCCCCGACCACCTTCCGCTCCCGGCATCTCATCGAACAGGCCTGCCACGAACTGCGCAGCACCGACCGCGGCATCAAGGATATCGCCTACTCGCTGGGATTTCGCACCGAGTTCTACTTCTTCCGCCGCTTCCGCCAGATCACGGGACTCTCCCCCGGAGAATATCGCCGCCGGACGACCCAGTGAGCATCTCCGGCGGGTCATCAACCCCGTTGTTCAAACATTCGCCTGAGATTGATGCGGTATCGGCACCTGCGGAGTTACACTTTCAATGTCCGCCTGGGTTAGCATCGATTTCGTCCTACCCCATGTTTCCGCCCCTCACCAACTGCCACGGCAGTGCCCGCGTCACACGCAGCCGGGCCCGCGCCGTGTCCGTATTCAAACCGTCCTCGTGGGAGGAGGGCTACAGCCACCACGCGCACCTCACGTCACGCGGCGACAGGCTCTTCGCCACATGGTCGATCGGTCTCATGCACGAGGACGGCCCGGGGCAGCGCATGGTCATGGCGACTTCCGATGATTTCGGCGAAACCTGGTCCACACCCGTCACCGTGGTCGCCCCGGTTCGTGGCGAAGACGCCGACAGCTGCATCACCAACGGCGGCCTGCATTTCAACGGCTCCGTCATCACCGGTTTTTTCAGCAGCTACGATCACACGAGGGACGGCTTGATCGCGTTTGCCAAATCAGGCGTCAACGAAGCCTGGCGTCCGGGCACCGAATCGGTGCGCGATGTCCATGCAGGCGCCGTCACTTCAGCCGACGGCGGCCTGACATGGCAAAAAACCGCCACGCGCATACCCGGGCTCATCATCAATCTCGCCCCAACGCGCCTCGCGAGCGGCCGCCTCTTCGCCACCGGCCACCGGATCAACGCCTGCACCGACGATCCCGCCGGCTTGTCCGGCTGGAAAATCTCCCCGTTGCCCGGCTTGCCCGAAGGTTACTACGAACGCGCCGGCGGTCATCGTCCGGTCCTCGCCGACTGGAACCGGCTCGGTCTCTGCGAAGGCGCGATCCAGGAGGTTCCCGGCAAACCGCTGCGACTGATCCTGCGCACCAACCAGGGCTGTCTCGCCGCCACCGAAAGCACCGACGACGGCTTGAGCTGGGGCGAACCGCAACTCACCGGGTTTACCGATTGCGGCAGTCGGTTTCAATTCGGACGCCTGCCCGACGGACGTCACTTCGCACTCTCCTGCCCCGATAATCAAAGCCCCCGCGCCGGCCTCCGTCGCACACCGCTGGTCCTCGCGGTGAGCGAGGATGGCGACACCTTCGACCGCCACTTCATCCTCGGTGACGAACCGGACCGGCCGCTCAATTTTCCCGGTGCCTACAAGCACGGCCGCTACGGCTATCCCTACGCACACGTTCTCGGAGATCGCGTCTTCGTGATCAACTCCGTCGCCAAGGAGGAGATCGAACTTCACGTGTTCGATCTGCGTTCTTTCGACTGAATCTCGTTTTTTCCATCCTATGAGTCTCCAACTCGCTTCGCTTTTTCAAGATCACGCCGTGTTGCAACGCGACCGGCCTTTGCCCGTTTGGGGATCGGCCCCGCCGCTGATGAAAGTCCGCGTCACGCTCGGCGACCAAACCGCCTGCACGTTCAGCAGTTCCTCGGGTGATTTCTTCTTAAAGCTTCCTCCGCTGCCCGCCGGCGGTCCGCACACGCTCACCGTGACCGTCGTAAAAACCGGCGAGAACATCGCGATCCACGATCTGCTCATCGGCGAGGTCTGGCTCGCCTCCGGTCAGTCCAACATGGAAATGCGGCTCAACGCCTGCCTTCCGCTCACCGCCGAAGTCATCGCCACCGCCAACTTCCCTCAGATCCGCTTTTTCACCGTCGCCACCCGCGCCCACCTCGGCCCGCAGCGCACCGTCAACGGCAGCTGGCAGGCCGCCACACCCGCCGTCGCGGGAAGTTTCTCCGCCGCCGCCTTCGTCTTCGCCCGCCGCCTTTATCTCGAACTCGGCGTGCCCGTCGGCGTCGTCTCCTCCTCGTGGGGCGGCAGCATCATCCAAAGCTGGCTGAGCCGCCCCGCCCTCGCGCTCAACCCCGAGGTGAGCGACTGGCTCGCCAAATACGAATCTCAAGTCTGGAGCGATGATCGCTGGGCGCTCATGGAATCGCCCGGCTCCGACGGTCGCGTCAGCGGCACGCCCAAAGACCCCGGCAACACCAGTCTGGCCAGGGGATGGCACCAAGCGGATTTCGCCGACGCCTCGTGGCCCCGCATGTCCCTGCCCGGCACGTGGCAATCCGCCGGTCACCAACACTCCGGCGTCTATTGGTTCCGCCGCACCGTCGAGATTCCGCAGGCATGGGTCGGTCGTGAACTGCAGCTACACTTGGGCGGCGTTGACAAACAGGACATCTCCTACGTCAACGGTGTCGAAGTCGGCCGCACCGGCAAAGACCAGGAAGATCAATACTGGAACGCCCCGCGCGTTTACACGATTCCCGCGTCCGCCGTCACCGGCCGCACGCTGCTGGTCGCCGTGCGCGCGTATTCATTTGTCTATGACGGCGGCATCATCGGCGCCGACAGCTCCCTGCACATCGGCCCGGCCGACGCGCCCGAAGCCCATCTGCCACTCGCCGGAAAATGGAGCTACCAGTGCGAACACAACCTGGGACTCGTGACCGAGACGCACCTCATGGGCCACGGTGAGCGCAACTCCCCGAACATGCTTTTCGACAACATGCTTCAGCCGCTCGTGCCCTACGCCTTGCGCGGAGTCATCTGGTATCAAGGTGAAGGCAACGCCGGCGAAGCCGCCCGCTACACACGGCTCATGCAGGATCTCATCCTCGACTGGCGCCGCCAATGGGGACAATCCGACCTCGCCTTCCATCTGGTGCAGCTGCCCGGATTCCAAGCCGCCAAAGAACACCAGCCCGCCAGCCACTGGGCCCACTTCCGCGAATCCCAGACCGCCGCGCTCGCCCTGCCCCACACCGGCATGGCCATCATCATCGACGTCGGCGACGCCGGCGACATTCACCCGAAAAACAAAGTCCCCGTCGGCGAACGTCTCGCCATCAGCGCGCTCGCGCGCACCTACGGTCGCGACCTCATACCCAACGGTCCGCTCTTCGACACACTCGCAATCGGTGCCGACGGTTCCACCCGCTGCCGCTTCCATCAGGCCGGCGCAGCCCTCACCACCACCGACGGACAACCCCCTCGTCTTTTCTTCATCGCCGGTGAAGACCGCGTGTTTCATCCCGCCACGGCCCGCATCGACGGAGCCGAGATCGTGGTCGGTCATCCCGCCGTGCCGCGCCCCGCCAGCGTGCGCTACGCGTGGGCCGACAACCCCGAGGGCTGCAACCTCGCCGGCCCCACCGGCCTGCCCGCGAGTCCGTTCCGCTCCGACCGTTGGTAATTTACCCCCGCACTTCTCTTAATTCCATGAAACGTTTTTTCCACGACACCAGCTTCTGGAACCAACCCATCGGCAAAAATCCCGCCATCGATCCCGCCTCGCGCGAGATGCTCGATTTCCTTTCAAAACAGGACAATCGCGGCTTCTGGATCAACCTCCATAAGTGGACCATTCCGATCTACGAGGTGAACGCCTCCACGCCACGCCGCCGCGTCCAGCGGCGCTTTTATCCGAACAGCCGGGGCTGCCTCGCGCGCAGCGCCGCCTATCTTTATCCCGAACATCCGCTGGGCCACGGCCGTGATTTCGCCGCCGATGCCGAGGCCGGACTCATTCCGATTCCCGTCGATGCCCGGCCCGATCCCGAGGGCGACAGTCACATCGCCCTCGTCGATTGGGAGAACGGCTGGATATGGGACATGTGGGCCGCGCGCATCCGCCCCGACGGCGAGTGGGAATGCAACTCCGGCATGAAGTATCGCGCCGACGGCTCCGGCGTTTTCGACCGCGCCGAGTTCGCCGTGCACAACGGCGAAAGCATCCATCCCTACGGCCCCGCGCGCGCCGCCGGCGTGCCCATCCTTGCCGGCACGATCATGCACGACGACGTGCTCGCGGGCGTCATCCCGCACAAACTCGCCTTCGCCACCCAGTGCTCCGCCTTGCAACGTTTCGTGCATCCGCCCGCCTGCTGGACCGACGGCGGCTGGCCCGAGGGTCTGCCCGAAGGCGCCGTCGTGCAGCTCGATCCCTCGCTCGATCTCGAAAAACTCGGCCTCTCGCCCACCGCCAAAATCATTGCCCGCGCTCTCCAGGACTACGGTGCGGTCAACGTCGATGTGTGTGGCGGCCACGCGCTCTACGGCGAAGGCCTCTACTCCGATCCGCGCAAACGCACGTGGGACGGACTGCTCGATGGAAACGCGCTGATCGACCTGAAGTTCGAACACTACCGCGTGCTCAAGATGGACGGCATCGTTAACGAAGGCATGGGCCATCGCGAAAAAGCCGGCATCTACGGCAATCCTGCGCCGGTGAGTGCCTGACATAGGATCGTGCGCCCTGCCCCGCCCAGCACCGCACCTTCGCTGTTCCAACGCACTCTGGACCTGCTCAACCACTCCGCCCCGCTGCGGGCGAGCTTCGAGGATTTCACCGGCGTGACGTTGGATTATCCTCAGTTACTGCTACCCGTATCCTACGACATCCACAACTGCGCCGCCTGCATGCACGCCAAGTCGGTCTCATCCGGCGCGCGCGATTGCTCGATCAATAAAGGTGCGGCCAACCGCCTTGCCATTCGCCGGGGCGAAGGGTTCGGCGGCCTTTGCCACCTCGGACTCTTCGACTTGGTGGAGCCGCTCGTCGTGAGCGGCGCGGTGCTCGGTGTGTTTTATTACGGCTCCGTCGCCATCGTCGAACGGGAAGCCGAATCACTCCGCCGGGTGCACCGCTACTGCCAACGTCGCGGCATCGATCCGGCGAACCACGTGGCCTCCTGGAAAACAGTGCCCCGCATCCACGAGGCCGACATCGCCGCGCACCAAGAACGCCTCCGCACCGTGGTCGAATCCGTCCGCCTGTGGTGCGAAGCCCTGGCCATCCCGGTCGAGCGTTACCCGCCGCTCACGCAAAACGTGCACTGGCTCCCCCATCACCACCTTCCCCCGCTCGTGCGCACCGCGATCAGATTCGTTGCACGACGCTTCGGGCAGTCTTGTCGAGTGACCGATATCGCCGCGCACGCCGGCTGCCACCCGAACTACCTCAGCGGCGAGTTCAAACGCCACACCGGCGACAACCTCACCGCCCACATCGAGTGGGTTCGCATCGAACGCGCCAAAACCATGTTGCACGCCCGCCAGCTCTCGGTCGGCGAGATCGCCCATTACTGCGGCTTCGCCGACCCCAGTCACTTCGTGCGCGTCTTCAAGCGCCGCACCGGCAAAACCCCCAAGGCGTTCCAAAACGGGCAGAGCGGAACCTGAGAATTATTCCATTTTAAACGAGGCTGCAGGCTAACGCCTGCCGCGCGTTTGCGGGTAGGATGAGGCCCATGAGCACTCCCCTACGTTACCTGCTGTTTTCACTGGCCGCCTCCACCTCACTCACCGCCTACGGCCAAGTCTCGTTGGATTTTGAAACCGCAGGCCAGGTCTCAGATAACTTCCGAAACATTGGCACGACTGTCACCAGTAACACCCAGTCTTCAAACGCAGGCGCCAATGACTACCTCATCCACAATGTTACAGACGGCGCGGGAAGTGAGGCGGTATTGCTTTATGACACAACGCCGGGCGACACGACCCTCGGCACCCAGTCCACTTTTTCAGTGGGCTCGTCGCTGAACGTGAGTTTCGATTTCCGGGCCTCGACCGCCGGCTCCTCCATCGGCATCATTTTCGCCGATCCGACCAACGCCGCCAACTACGTGCTGGCCCTCTTTAGCGTGGATAACGGCGGTATCACCACCAGCGACCTGCTCCGTTTTTTCAAGGATGGCACGTCCGCAGGCAATCAATCAGGCAGCACCACCACTGCGTCCAGCGGTATCAATGCCGGCTCCTCGTTCGGGCACTTTTCAGCCACCCTTAGCGTTGTTGGAACAACCCCGACGATTTCACTAACGGTAGGCTCTCAAACTGCTTCGCGCACCTTCCCTGCCGGCGATTACGACTGGACAAACACCACGGTGGCCTTGCGTCTTTATGATGCAGGCGCGGGGAATCCTAACACCGATGTCTGGGTGGACAACTTCACCATCGGAGCCATCCCCGAACCCTCGACCTACGCCGTGGTCTCCGGCGCCGCGGTCCTTGGCCTCGCCCTCTGGCGCCGCCGCCCAAAAGCCTGATATCTCCGCCAACGACCCGCATAAAAAAACCCGGCTTCTCAGCCGGGTTTTTTATGCATCACGCGACCGCCTTGCGGCCGTCGTAATCGAGCATCGGATCGTTGCCGCGCTCCAGACGGCGCAGAATCAGCACCGCCAGGATCACACCGAGGTCGGCGACCTGCGCACCGATACCGAAGACGATCACCCCGTTGTGCAGCCCGTCCTGGATGGCCACGATCATCAGGCCGATCTTCACCGGCATGCCCAGAAGCAGCACGATGGCCTTCACAAAAAAGATGCCGTGATGCGGGATGCCGTCTTTGGTCGGTTCGCCCGCCGCGCAACGCGCCACGTCGGCCTTGATCGCGCGCTCCACTTTCACCCACCACAGATAGAGCAGCACCGACACCGGAATCAGCGCGAACAGATACACGTGGAAGGCCGTCGACCAATCAATGTGCCACAGCCAGTAGGCCACCCAGATCATGAAGGCCAGGGTGCTGAACATCACCAGATTCGTCATACCCAGCGCGTGATTGAGCCAGCGCACCTGGGTGCCCACGAACTGCGGACGCTCCATCTCCTCATAACCCTTCTCCGACCAAGGCGCGGGAGGATTAAAGCCCCGGTCGCCACCCAGCGACTGCCACTGGCGGTAGAGGCTGCAAATCACAAAGCCCATCACGATACTCGCCACGGCGGACCACACGAAATTGAAGCGGTAGGCATAGTCGGAGTCCGGGAAGAAATGCGTCTTGATGAAATAGAAGAAGTAACCGGCGGCACCGCCGGCGATCATCTTGCAGGCATTCGTCACGATGGACTGCGCCGAGCAGAATTGGCCGTAGCGGGACTTCGGCTGCAGACGCATGTCAAACGGCACCGCGGCCACTCCGCACAGTGCTCCGTGGAAGACGCCGATCAACCCGCCGCCGAGCATGTTCAGCCAGAAGAACGCCACCGGAGACACGGTCACAAAAAGCCAGATCCAGTTGCCGACCGAAAGCGTGGCCGCGAACACACCGGAATAAGCCAGGATGCGCAGCGGATGCCAGCGATCGATATAGACCGAGGCAAAGTAGGCGGCGACCATGCCCGCGAGCGCGGTGACGGCACTCGCTTTGCCGATGTAATCGAGCGACAGGCCCATCTCCTTGTAATAAAAAATGCCGAACGGCCAGAGCGCCGCACCCAGCGCAGGCGACATCGAGTAAACGAACTTGGTCCAATAAAACTTATGAGAGAAGCTCTCGCGAAAGAACGTCTTAAACCCCGAGAACCCCCGCGTGTTCACCTTCTCCTTTTCGTTTACCGGCGGATACTCGCCCTCCTTGACGAAGAGGCACAGCAACCCGATGCCGACGAAATACACCAGCGCGGTCGCCACGAAGATTTCCTTCATGTGGCTCTCGGCGTATTTGAAGATGAAATAATTGTAGAGGAAGCCGATCGAGGCTCCGACCATCTGCATGAGTCCGAAAAACCGCCCCGTCAGCGCGACGGGAACCGTGTCGTTGAAGATGTAGTTATAGACCGAGGCGATCACCACGTCGGAGAACTGGAACGCCACGATGCACACGCTCATGACGCCAATCGCCGCGGCAGCCGGCGACAGGCTCGCAAGCAACCCGGAGCTTTGCATCAAACGCGCGATGTCCTCGGAAAACGCCAGGGCCAGGATGCTCAGCGTGACGAAGGGCAGCGTAAACACGAAGAACGGCTTGCGACGTCCCCACCGCGTTCTCAAGTAGTCGCTCTTGAAGCTAAGATAAGGCGAGATCACCAACCCGAACATCGGAAACACGCTGGTCAGCAGCATTCCGATCAACACATCCGACGCGCCGAGGCTCTTGAGCTTCAACGGCAGGATGCTCGGCACCACCGTCATCATCAGGTTGAACGAGAAACTGCCGAACAGCAGGAACGTGAACAGCGTCACGATCCCCGCCTTCGTGTAGGTCAGCGTCCCGCAATGCCAGGTTTTGACCGGAGGTTTCGCCAGCGTCTTTGCAGATTCAACTGAGGGCATCACGGGGGACTCGTTCATAGGGGTATGTTCTTCTGCAACCGAAGGAGAAAAAACGGTGTCTCAGAAATCCGGACTCGCCGCGCTTAGCGCAGCATTTCGGTCAACACGGGGTGCATGGCTTTGTCCCACGCCGCGTAACCGGGCGGGGCCAGATGCACGAGATCGGCCGTGTAAAACTCCGCGACCACCTTGCCGTCGGCTCCGCGGAACGTTTTGGTCAGATCAAGAAAGCGCACATACGAAGGCAGCTTCGCGGAAACCAGTCCGTTGATCTTCGAGGCGCGCGCACTCTGGCCCTCATTGCCCAGCGGCAGAATGCCGGCCAGCAGAATCTTCGCTGCGGGACGCTTCGCATGGATCTGCGTGATGATCTCGCCAATGCCGCGGGCGATTTCCTCGTCGTTGCCCGTGCCGGTGAAAATGTTGTTCACGCCGATCATCAGCACGACGACCTTGGGCTGGATGCCTTCGAGCGCCTGGTTATCGAGACGCCACAATGTCTGGCGCGTCGTGTCGCCACCGATACCGATGTTGAGGGCCTTCAGCGGCTGGTAAGTGTGAGCCCAGATCTCTTTGCCGGCCCCGGCCCACCCCTTGGTGATCGAGTCACCGAGAAAAAGCACGTCCACTCCGCCCTTCTTGGCTTGGTTGACGAAGCCCCAATGCGTCTGCTGCCAGGCCTCGGGCGTGGCCTTCGGCCAGAAACCCCAGGCCGGTTCCCACGGTTTTCCCTGAGGCGCTTGGGCCAGCATCTTGGGATCAAACCCGCCCGAAGGCTGGGCCTGGATGGCCAGCGGCGCCAACAAGACCGACGCCAACAGAGAGAGAGAGATGAAGCGTGATTTCATTCGAGGGGTCATAACAGTTTTTCCGAGGCATGCCGTCCACCTAGTCAGACGGAAAGGGGCGGCGGGGATAATGGGATCAATCCAATCCACCGGCGCGGCTCGCGCCAGCAATGGAAACCGCCCCCACCCGGACCAATCCTTACGCAGATGTTTGAACATTCGTCATTCGCACAAAAAAGCCGGGACGCTCAGGCATCCCGGCCGGTTAAATGAACGTAAGTGCGATGATCAACCGCGACGCTTGCGTGAACGCAGGACGGCGCCGGCCAAAGCCAGCCCGCCAAAAATCGCCGCGTAGGTCGCCGGCTCCGGAATGGCGCCGACACTCAGGATACCCGTTGACTCCGTGAAGGTGAAACCGAGGCCCAAGTCGCTGCCTGTCCATACACCCAGATTGTTCGTGAACGAAGGCGCGTAGGCACCGGTCATCGCCACGCTGGTGAAGCCCGACGTATAGCTGCTGGCCGTGAACAACTGGAAGCTGTCACCGGCGATCAAACCCGTAAGGCCGGTCGCATTGATGTTAAGAGTGCCGCCAAAAACCACCGCACCCGACACCGAGACCCGGTCGAAATCGGTGCCCGCGACCGGCACGCCGCCGGCACGACTGATGATTTCCAGGTTAGTCGTGCTGGTAGAGCCGAGCGTAAGATCGCCGATCACACTGAC
>DATHXF010000172.1:0-4319 GCA_035459785.1 Rariglobus sp.
GCGGGTGGTTGCGTTGATCTTTTTTGGAAAGCCACTCGGTGGCGCGGCATCGCGGGTTTCAGCGCGGCCTTGGCATGACGGCTGCAAAGTGGAGGCGCTCAACCGAGCGTGCCGCCGGTCTTCACTCAAACGTCACTCCTGCCGTTTGACCGAGCGACCGGTCGCGCAAGCTTCGGGATGGGCCGGGCCGTCGCGGTCCGGATTTTTTTGTCCGCTGTGTCTCCGATTTTTTCATCCACGCACCATCGAACCGGGCGCCTTTTGCCTGCCAAAGGCCGGCGGGGATTTGCACTGCTGATCACAATCACGCTGCTGGCGTTTTTGGTGTTGTTGCTGGTGTCGCTGGCGTCGTTGACGCGCGTGGAAACCTCGGTGGCGGCGAACAACCAGTCGCTGGCGCAGGCGCGGCAGAATGCCTTGCTCGCGATGAACGTGGCCATCGGGCAACTGCAGAAATACGCGGGGGCCGACGCGCGTGTCACGGCGCGGGCCGAGATCACGTCCGCGGCGGCGGTGACCAATCCTTACTACACCGGCGTGTGGAACGCCGCAGGGGCTTCGCCGAGCGCGGACACCTGGCTGGTGAGCGGCAGCGAAGCGTCGGGAGCGACGGCCGCCGGTGTGTTGGCCGCAGGGCTGGATCCGTCCGACGATACGGTGACCGACGACGTGTTGTTTTTGGTCGGCAATCAGAGTGTCGCGGTGAATCCGTCGGCTCCGACGGCGGTCGAGAAAGCGCGCCGGATCAAGCTGGCCAAACAGGCGATCAATGCTCCCGCCGGCATGACTCCGGGACTGGATGCCGCCGCTACGCCGCGGGTCGGCCGCTACGCCTGGTGGGTGGGCGACCAAGGCGTGAAGGCATCGCTGGCCCTGCCGGATCGTGCGGACGAGGTCACCTATGCGCCGTGGGACACGCCGACGCAGCGGCGGCGCATCCGCCAGCAGATCGCTTCGATGCCGAATTATTTCCGCGCGAGCAACGCGACGACAGCCTACGCGAAGGAAGGCTTTGATCCGCTGACGGCGGGCGGCGTGTTGGGCAAGGTGCAGGCGGACGTGCAACTGGGGCTGGTCACGCCGGCGGCCGGTTCGATGTCGGAGTTTGTGCGCGGGCGGTTTCACGATTTCACCACGGCATCGCGCGCCGTCCTGGCGAACACGCGCACGGATGCGCACGCGGGGTTGATGCGCGATCTCTCTCTGAAGCCCGACGAATTGGGGAACGCGTTCAAATCCTACGCGGATTATACGAGCTACATGGAGACTCCGGGCGGCACGTTGAGCGGTGCTGATGCGGTTACCCCTGCGATCACGAACGCCGATTCTCCCCGGCGCCGCTACAAGATCACAGCACCGGCTCCGTCCGCGTCGGCGGCGGGCCTGCCGGACCTGGTGTTCGGCGTGGCGCCTGTGCTCACCGAGTGCATGCTTCAGTTCAGATTCGAGCGTGCCACGGCGAACAATCTCACGGTGAAGGCGCGCCTGTATGTCGCGCTGTGGAATCCTTACACGTCGGCACTGGCGCCCACCTCGGCCGACGATCTGGCGGTGGAGATAACGGGGCTGCCCCAAGTCAGCGTGACGGATGGAAACACCGCGGCTTCGGTGAACGTCGATTTGCAGGCCGCGTTGCCGGCGGTCATCAAAAGCACCGCCGGTGCGTTGCGCGCCGGACTGCCCTTCGGTGAAACCATGACCACCAACGGCACGAAGGCCGACCGTTCGTCCTGGTTGCCGGGGCGGGTCTATGGATGGACGACCGACACGGGTGCGGCGCCCGGCGGCAACCTTCAGTTCTACAACAAAAACATCAGTGCGCAGGGCTGGGCCTATCCGACCGTGCCCTTCACCGGCAGCACTTCGAGTCCCCTGGGCGTTGCGACAAGCGGCGGGGTTACCGGGCTCACCGTCACGTTGCGTTCCTCGGCCGGCGTGCTGGCGACTTATACGCTGCCGCCTTTTCAGGCGCTTAACATCGCGCCTACCACCACGACGTGGATGTTCGCCTTTGCTTCGCGATTGAAGCAGCCGCTCTACGGGGACTCCGACCGCACTTGGTTGAACACCCATGATCCGCGCCTGGCTGCTTTTCCGGCGGATGGTTTTGGGGGATTCGATCCGAACCAGGACATCACTCCGCTGGATCCCAGTGTTTATTCCGGATCATCCGCACCCACCACGGCCTATCCGGAATATCTGCTCTACCGTATCCAGGGAGGCGGCTCCAACGGTTTCTCCCAAGCCAGCTACAACGATGTTCCGCTCTTCGAATTGCCGCGCCTGCCGTTACTGTCCGCGGGCGAGTTGCAGCATGTGCAGGTGAGCAACACGCGGCCCTTTGCGCTGGGGAACTCCTGGGGCGGTTCGGCCAACGCGGTGTTTGACCGCTATTTTTTCTCGGGGCTTCCGGCGGTGGCGGGCGCTTCGTTCGGCGTGCCTGATGTGGGCGCGGGACAGCCTCTGCCGAACTGGAATCTTCGCGTGGCCGACGGGAGCGATGTCGCGGCGCTGCAGGCTTCGGCCGCGCTGTCGTCGCAGCACCTGCTCCAGTCGGGAGCGTTCAACCTCAACTCCACGAGTGTGGCGGCGTGGCGGGCGGTGCTCTCGATGGTGCGGTTTGCGCAGGCCTTTGAGGCGGCGGACATCGAGAACGCGTCCGGCGACGCGTTCGGCACGCAAAAAACCGCCGCCTCCGTGGCCGGAGAGTTGTTCAATGCGGACGCGACCCTGGGGGCCGGCGTGGCGGCACCGGCGTTTTTCCGTTTTTCGCAGTCCGCGCAGGAAACGTATTTCTGGAAATCGGCCGGTGGCGGCTCCGGCACGCCCCGGCAGTTCAGCACGCACGCGTTTCGGCTCGGCGTGCGTGGGAGCAACGATCAGTCCGCCGCTACGTCGCCCGTCGATGCCTCGATCACGGCGCAACGCCTGACGACCGACCAGATCGAGTCGCTGGCGACCGAGATCGTGCGATTGCTCAAAATCCGCGCGGCGGCGGGCGGACCGTTTCGCACGCTGGAGGAGTTTTTGAGTCCGCAAGCCGGTGCGGGCACTCCGAGTCTCCTTGAGGCGGCGATCGAGGCGGCCGCGCTTAATCCCGACGAGATCAAGCCCTTGGACAACGTGCCGCTTTCCGGCGGTGTTTATGGCGCGGGGCTCAGTTCACTGACGCTGACGCAGGCGGATATTCTCACCGCGTTGGCACCTTACCTGCGTGCACGTTCCGACACCTTTATGATCCGCACCTACGGAGAAACGCTCAATCCCGTCACCGCCGAGGTCACGGGCAAGGCCTGGCTCGAGGCCACGGTCCAGCGTTTTCCCGAAACCGTGGCGACGGGCGACGACATCGAAAAACCGGCGGGCGCTTTCGGGCGCCGCTTCAAAATCATTTCCTTCCGATGGCTTTCTCCTTCCGACATCTGATCAGCGTCCTGGTGTGTATCGCGGCACTGGCTTCGTCGGCCCGTGCGCAGCTTGCGCCGACGCCTCCCAAAGAGGTGAGCCTGCAGTTCTCCGTCTTCGCGCTCGGTGGCGCGAAGGGCATCGGTTATTTTTCAAAGACGGACAAGGCGCCGCGCGCGCTGAAGTTCTACAGCGCCTACCGGTCGCCGCAGTATGTTTACCAAGGCGGCTCGCGGATCAGTTTTTTTGAAACGTCTGCCACCGGTGCCGCCGCCGTGCCCGTGGCGGTTTACGATATTCCCGAGGGCGCCGGAAACCTGCTGCTGTTGTTTTTCCCCAAGGAAACGCCCGGGGCGAACGGGCTTAAGTTCGATGTTTATGGCGTTGACGACAGCGTGGGCCGCACGCCCGCCGGACACTTTACGACCATCAATGTTTCGGGTCGCGAATATGTCGGCCAATATGGCGACTCGCGCATCGATATTCCCCAGGGGGTCGGACAAGTCCACGTCGGCAAAGGCCGGGTTTCACTCTTGCTCGCGGCGCAAATCGAAGGCCAGTGGCTGCCGTCCGGGAAACATGAATTCAACATGGCCTCCAAGGATCGCGTGACCCTGATTTTTTATCCCTCGGCGAGCCGGACGGGCATTTATCCGATCATCCGCCGGCTGACGGATACGCTGCCGGTCGTCGCGGGTGAAAAAGGGCCCGAGATGGCGCAGTATCCCTGACCGGATTTGCGGGAAGGGGAGCTTTGCGACCTTGCCAGCGATACGTCCGGGGCGAGTTAATCGGGAATCGTGTCCACGCTTCCGTCTGAATTTCCCACACCTGCCGCGCGTGCGGCGTATGTTGATCGCCGGCTGGCCGAGCTTTATCCGGAGACGCCGATCCCGCTCGATCACACGAGTCCC
>DATHXF010000173.1:0-19798 GCA_035459785.1 Rariglobus sp.
AATTTCACGACGACCTTGGTGCCGGCCACGGGGTAAATATTGCTCTGCTGAATGATGCGCTGCCACTGGATATCCACCGACTCGACGAACTTCTGCATGTATTCGCCGTAGGCGCTCCACTTGGCGTCGTAGGCGACCGCCCCGATGTTTTCGGTGCCGAAATCGCGCTTCGCCAGCGGCGAAGGCCGGGCGCGCACGACATCCGGCGCGAGCGTGGGGCGCGGCTTGGGCTTGGAGGCGTTCACCGTCGAGGAGTAGTAAAGGCCCTTTGCCGGCCCGTCGGGCGCACCCTCGATGCGTTCGGGCACGGCGGTGGCGTTGGGCACGACTTTGCCCACGTTGGAACCGACGCCGTCGGGACTCTCTCCCTCGAATTTCTCGGAACCGGGCAACGGAATCTGTTCCTTGCGCGCGGCTTCCTGCGGAGGCGTCTCGGGTTCGTTGGTCGCCGGTGCCGGACGCGGTGCGGGCGGCTTCGGGTCGGCCTGCATGCCGGTCACGATGGCCGTGGAATCGACCGATTCGCCTTTGCTTGCGGGCTTGTCGGTCTTGCCAACGGACGTGGGCGTTTCCTGGGCGACCTGCTGGTTTTGCGCGGCGACGAGATTGGTCTCGTCGGGCATGTTTTCGGGCGCGTTGGGATTGGCCTCGACGAACTCGGGCAACTTTACGGCGGGCGGTTGAACCGGATCGGCAGGCGCGAGTTCGATCTGAAACTCACGCGAAGCCCATTCGTCGGGCGCGGACGACGCGTCGCGCGCATCCAGGAAACGCTCGATCTTGGGTGCCAGCACCAGAAGCAGCACATGCACGAGAATCGTTACCACCACGCCGATCTGCACGGCGCGGGCATCGGAGTTGGACGACAGCCACGACCGCGCAGGGCGCCGCGATGCGGGCGGCTTGGCGGGTGTGGGAGGTGGTTTGATCATGCAGATTCGGCGGGGTCTCAGGATTTAAGGAGACCGCAACGAGTCAAAAGTTGTTTCGTCTCATCTACAGGCAGGCCGATGATGTTCGTCAGCGAGCCGGTGTAGTTGGCCACGATCAGCTCGCCGTGGTCCTGGATGCCGTAGCCGCCCGCCTTGTCGAGCGTGTGGACCTTCGCGAGATAGGCCTCGATCATCGCCGCGTCGAGCACGCGCAATGTCACCTCGCTGGCCACGCCTTCGTCGATGAGCACGCCTTGGGCAACATTGCGCAACGCAATGCCCGTGAACACCGTATGCGCGCGACCGCTCAACCGTCGCAACATCGCCCGCGCCTCGGCGCCGTCCGCCGGCTTGTTGAGCGCATGGCCGTCGATAAACACCGTCGTGTCCGCCCCGAGCACCCAAGCATCGGGGTGACGCGCGGCTACCCAGTCGGCCTTGAGCGCGGCGTTGTGGGCGACCATCACGCGCGGATCGGTGGTCGGGTCCTCGTGTTCGGTAACCTGCGCCGTGATCACCTCAAACTCCACGCCCAGGCCCGCAAGCAGTTCACGGCGGCGCGGTGAGGCGGAGGCGAGAATGAGACGCGGAGGCAAAGACATGGGCCTTGTCTGTGCGTTGGGACGAACCGGAGCAAGTGCGCCTTGTGAGTTGTCAGCGCACGGCCCCGCCTTCATGGTGCGCCCTCTTACCCGCTCATGCGCATCGGACTTGCCCAGCTCAACACCACCGTAGGCGATCTGCCCGGCAACCGCCGGCTCATCCTCGAAGCCTATCACGCGCTCGTCTCCCAAGGCGCCGACCTCGTGGTTTTCCCCGAACTCGTCATCTGCGGCTACCCGCCCCGCGATCTTCTCTTTAAAAGCAGCTTCGTGCCTGACATCGAAGCCATCCTCGCCGACATCGCCAGCCATGTCGGCTCCGTGCCCGCCCTCATCGGCACCGTGGAAAGAAACTCCGCCGCCACCGGCCGCCGCTTTTTCAACTCCGCCGCCTTCTGCCAAAACGGCCAGGTTGTCAGCCATGCGCGCAAATGCCTGCTGCCCACTTACGACGTCTTCGACGAGGACCGCTATTTCGAGCCCGCCTCCTCCCCTCCCTCCGTCTTAACGATCAACGGCAAAAAAATCGGCGTAACCATCTGCGAGGACATCTGGACGCACCCCAAGCTCGCCCCGAGCAACCACTACCGCTTCCAGCCGCTCCATTGGCTCGCGTCGCAAAGTCTCGACCTGATGGTCAACCTCTCCGCCAGCCCGTGGCACCACGGCAAGGGCCACCTGCGCGAACAGCTTGTCACCGACGCCGCCGTGCAACTCGGCTGCCCGGTCGTTTACGTCAACGCCGTCGGCGGCAACGACGAACTCATCTTCGACGGCCGCAGCCTTGTCGCCGACGCTCAGGGCCGCGTCACCGCCCGCCTGCCCGCCTTCGTCGCCGGTTCCCGTGTGATCAATCTCGCGGCACCCGCCGCCCTGTCCGCCGAAACCCACGCCAAGGAAGCCGACATCCACGCCGCCCTCGTGCTAGGCCTGCGCGACTACGCGCACAAAAGCGGTTTCAAAAAAGCCCTCATCGCCCTTTCCGGCGGCATCGATTCCGCCCTTGTCGCCGAACTCGCGGTGCAGGCCTTCGGCGCCGGTAACGTCATCGGCGTTTCCCTGCCCTCCGCGATCTCCTCGCAACACTCGCGCGACGACGCCCGCGATCTCGCGCGCAACCTCGGCATCCGTTTCGAAACCATCGCCATCGCCGACACGGTAGGCTCCGCAGAATCCGCGCTCGGCCCGATTTTCGCCGGACTCAAGCCCGACGTCACCGAGGAAAACATCCAGGCCCGCGTGCGTGGCGTCATCATGATGGCGCTTTCCAATAAATTCGGCGCGCTCCTTCTCACCACCGGCAACAAGAGCGAGGTCGCCGTCGGTTACTGCACGCTCTACGGTGACATGTGCGGAGGCCTCGCCGTCATCAGCGACGTCTTCAAAACCCAGGTTTACGACCTCTGCCGCTGGATCAACCGCGACCGCGAAATCATCCCGGTCAACACCATCGAAAAACCCCCGTCCGCCGAGCTCCGCCCCGGACAGGTGGACCAGGACAGCCTCCCGCCCTACGATGTGCTCGACGCCATCCTGCGCGGTTACGTTGAGGAAGGTCGTTCGCGCCGCGAGCTGATCTCCGCCGGTTTCGCCGAAGCGGTCGTCAACGACATCGCCCGCAAGGTCGATCTCAACGAATACAAGCGCAAGCAGATGGCCCCCGGCCTGAAGATCACCCCCCTCGCCTTCGGCGTCGGCCGCCGCATCCCCATCGTCCAAAAATACGTCGGGTAAAAGTCCGGCTCCGCCTTTCCTCTTAGCTCTAGACTCTCGACTCTAGCCTCTTAGCTTCCCCACCTCCATGACCCTGATCGAAGACCTCCAATGGCGCGGACTCCTCGCCGACTGCACCGACCTCGACGCGCTCACCAAGCGCCTTAGCGAAGGGCCGCTGACGGTCTATTGCGGTTTCGATCCGACCGGCGATTCGCTCCACGTCGGCCACCTCATGGGCCAGCTCACCCTCGCCCGTTTCCAGCGCGCGGGTAACCACGTCATCGCCCTCGCCGGCGGCGCCACCGGCATGGTCGGCGACCCGTCCGGCCGCTCTTCCGAGCGCAACCTGCTCACGCGCGAGCAGCTCAACCACAACATCGCCTGCATCAAAGCCCAGCTCTCCAGCCTCCTCGATTTCACCGCCGCCGCCAACCCCGCCCGCCTCGTTGACAACGCCGACTGGATCGCGCCGTTCAGCTTCCTCGATTTCCTCCGCGACGTCGGAAAGCATTTTTCGCTGAACGTCATGCTCGCGAAAGACTCCGTGAAGTCCCGCATGGAAGGCGACGGCGGCATCAGCTACACCGAGTTCAGCTACCAGCTGCTCCAGGCCTACGACTTCTACCACCTGCGCAAAACCTTCGGCTGCGAACTCCAGATCGGCGGCTCCGACCAGTGGGGCAACCTCACCGCCGGCACCGATCTCGTCCGCAAAAAGCTCGGCCACGAGGCCACCGCGTGGGGCTGGACCTTCCCGCTCATCACCAAGAGCGACGGCACCAAGTTCGGCAAGACCGCCTCCGGCGCCGTCTGGCTCGATGCGACGCGCACCAGTCCCTACAAACTCTACCAGTTCTTCGTGAACACCGAGGACGCCAAGGTCTCCGAATACCTGCGCAAGTTCACCTTTCTCTCCCGCGCCGAGATCGAGCCGCTCGAAGCCTCCCACGCCGCCAACCCCGGCGCCCGCGAAGCCCACAAGGCCCTCGCCCGCGAGGTCACCGCGCTCGTCCACGGACAGGCCGCGCTCGACGCCGCGCTCAAGGCTTCCGCCATCCTCTTCGGCGCCGAGATCGGCGACACCACCGAGGAGGTTTTCCGCGACGTCGTCGGCGAGATTCCCACCAAGGAAATCACCTCCGCGCAACTCGCCACGCCCGGCCTCGGTCTTACCGACGCACTCGTGCTCGCCGGTCTCTCGCAGTCCAAGGGCCAGGCCAAAAAAGACATCGAGGGCGGCGGAGTGTATATCAACAACGTGAAGTGCGCCGACACCGCCAAGGCACTCACGTCCGCCGATCTCCTCTTCGGCAAGCATGTCCTGCTCCGCAAGGGCAAGCGCACCTACGCAGTCCTGAACGTCGCCGCGTAGGCATTCACACCACCCGTTCCGCCTCGAAGCGGTGGAACACCCACGTCGAGCGCACACCCTGCGCCTCGGCGTGCCGCTCGTCATACTCGCGCAAGATTTTCCGCAGCCGCCCCGGTGTGAATTGATGGAACGGTGCCGCGCCCACGCCGTGCAGGCTGCGCAACAGCTGCAACGCCGACCCGTGATGAAATCCGCGCGTGTGCGTATCCGCCCGCACCAAGCGCAGTCCCGCTTCGGCCAGACTCTCCGCCCACTCTTCCGGCAGACGCCACGTCAGCGGGGTCCATCCGTGGGTCAACGCCCGCAGTTCCACCAGGCTGCCTTCGGCGAACAAGCCGGCCAGCACGCGTCCACCCGGCTTGAGCGCGCGTTTCCACGCCGCGAAAACCGCGCGCGGATTCTCCACCCATTGCAGCATGCTGCTCGTGAAAATCCAGTCGTGATCCCCGCCATGAGGTGACTCCGCCCGCATCACGCGCCAGTTCACATCCGGCAACGCCAGTCCCGCCTCGCGACACATGGCCTCCGACATGTCGCTCGCGGTCAATTCACCCGTCCATGGCAGCAACCGGCGCGTAAACACCCCCGGCCCAGCACCTAGTTCCAGCGCCCGTCCCGAGCGTTCCGCCGGCACCCACTCGGCCAGCCAGTCCGCCATGCACTCCTGCACCGCCGCATGGCCCGCATAGGTTCCCGCGGCGCGGTCGAAACTTCCGCTCATGGCCAGTTCAGTGCTCATACCAACGTTTCTCCCCATACTTGCATTAATGCAACTGGATGATGCGTTGTCCCGCCGATAGTGATGATTCGCGGCTCCAATCGCTGTAATTCCGCCGCATCCAGCAACGTATCATCTGCTCCGGCATACGCCAACCAGCCGGCTGGCAGCACCGGTTCCACTCGATCATCGGCAAGCCGTTCCAATCCCCACTGCAATAAACCCGCAGGCGACTCGTCGGCCGCGCATTCGCTCAAACCCGCCTGCGTATAAAAATCCGCCAGAGCCGCCGCGCGATCCGTCTTTAGCCGGCGTGCCAGAAGTTTCACCTGGATGAGCGGCACGCGCCCGCCCAGCGCCTGCTCCTGCGGAAACGCGAATATCGGCGCAAACAGCACGACACACGGCGCCAGCCGGCTCACCGCACCTGCTTCCTTCAACATCAGCAGCGTGCCTAGCGAATACCCCGCGATCACGTCCCACGGTCCTTCCGCGCACACTTGCGCGAGCCAGTTCGGCGACGCCGCGAAAAACCGGTGCTCAGCCTGCGGAAACTCCGCGCGCGCCAGCGGCGCAAACCACGCCTCCGGCACTGCCCAGCCGAGAATCCACGCAATCCTCATCGCGAAGCCCTCCACTTTCTCATTGCCGCCAGCACCCGGTCCGCGTCCGCCTCCGACAGCGTGCGCTTCAACGAAAACCTCAACCGGCTCGTCCCCATCGGCACGCTGGGCGGACGGATCGCCGCAACCAATATCCCTGCGGCACGCAGCGTCTCCGCCATCGACAGCGCGTCATCCGGCGCACCCAGGTTCACCGGCACCACCGGCGACTCGCCGAGCGGAGTATCCCAGCCTTCCGCGCGCAATCGTTCGCGGAACCGCCGCGAGGCCACGTGCCACGCGGACTGTTCCGAAGCCAGCGCCCGCACCCGCTCCAGCGCGGCACCCGCCGCCGCCACCGCCGGCAGCGAAAGTCCGGTGGAATAAATAAACTCGCCGGCATGGTTCACGATATGGTCGCGCACCGCCTCGTCACGGAAAAGCGAATACGCACCACCCGAACCCAGCGCCTTCCCGAATGTGCCGATCAGCACGTCCACCGCACCCGCCACGCCTTCGGCCGCGGCGAGTCCGGCGCCGTTTTCCCCATACCAGCCGAGTGCGTGCGCCTCGTCCAATATCCAGAAAAAACCAAACCGACGCTTCAGCTCCGCGAGCCGTTTCAGGTCGGGATAATCCCCGTCCATGCTGAACACGCTTTCCGTGACGACGAAGACCGTTCGCCCTTCCGCCGCCGCGAGTTCGGTTTCGAGCTGATCAAGCCGCAGGTGTGCATAGCGCCGTAACCGCGCGCCCGACCGCGTCAGCCCTTCGATCATGCTGTTGTGGATCAGCCTGTCCGCCAACACGAGGTCACCGGAGCGCGGCAACGAACTCAAGATCGCCGCGTTGGCCGCGTAACCGCTGCTCCACAGCAGTCCGTGGGGGAACGCATGCCAGTCGCACAAGGCCGCGCAAAGCTCCGCGTGCGGCGCGCGCCAGCCATTCACCAGCGGCGACGACGAAGCCGAGGCTCCATGGGCAAACACCGCGCGCGACACCGTCGCCGCCACCGTCGAGTCACGCGAGAGGTCCAGATAATCGTTGTCCGCAAAATTCAGCTCACCGTCTTGCGGCGTGCTTACTTTCAGCGTGCGTCGCAGTCCGCGGCGGGCGCGTTCCTCCAGCGCATCACGGCAGCGTTCGCTCACCTTGGGCACGACCGCGCCGGACGCCACCACCGCGTTGCTGCCGATCCAATGCTCCTCCAGCGCCGCCAACACGGCCGACGGATTGTCCGGCAGCAGCGAACCGAGCCGTTGCTGCGCGAAGGGCCGCAGACCAGCCGCCGTCAACCCCGACAGATTGCTCTGCGCCACTGCGCAATCCACCGGGTTGGGCGTGTTCAACCAGATCCATGAATTTATCCCGCGCGACTTCGCATAAGCGTGAGCCATGCGTCCTTGGTTGATCGCACCGAGGCGGTTCGGCACCACCAGAATCATGTGCGGATGATCATCGATGCGCTTCGCCAGATCGGTCCAATCGCCGCCATCCTCCGAAATCGGCACCGCCACCCCGCCCGCACCTTCGAGGATGCGCCAGTCGCAGTCCGGCAACGACTCGATCGCCGCCATGATTTTATCCAGCGTCAATCTCCGTCCCTCTGCTTCCGCCGCCGCGAGCGGAGCCATCGCTGCCTCGTAGGAAAACAACGTGAACGCCTCCGCCGTCGTGCCCGCCATACCCCACGCACGCAGTGCGTCGCCTTCGCCAATATGGGGCACGCCGGTCTCCACCACTTTCACGATCTGGATGCGCCCGCCCTGGCTCGACAGCAGCCGCGCAAGCGCCGCCACCACGCGGGTTTTTCCCACGCCGGTGTCGCTTCCGTTGACCAGGATCGTGCGCATCGCAACCGGTGAAAATCAGTCGCACCCGCAACCCGCCGCCTCGGCCGCCGCCAGCGTGGACGGAGACGCCGCCAGCGGGTGCAACCCGAGACGATCCATCAGCGCAAAGTCGTCGTTGCGACCGGGATTCGGCGTGGTGAGCAGTTTCTCGCCGAGGAAAATGCTGTTTGCGCCCGCCATGAAACACAGCGCCTGCAACTCGTCGCTCATCTCCGTGCGGCCGGCCGAGAGCCGCACCATCGTCTTCGGCATGAGGATGCGTGCGATCGCGATGACTCGCACGAAGTCGAACGGATCGACCTTGGCGTTGTCCGCCAGCGGCGTGCCGGGCACCGGCACCAGTGCGTTGATCGGCACCGAATCCGGCTGAGGGCTGATGCTGGCCAGTTCGACCAACAGTTTCAGGCGGTCATCCGCCGTTTCGCCGAGTCCCATGATGCCACCGCTGCATACCTGTAAACCCGCTCGGCGCACCGCCGCGATGGTGTTTAGGCGGTCGTCGTAGGTGCGCGTGCCGATGATCTCGGGGTAATACTCGCGCGAGGTGTCAAGGTTGTGGTTATACACCGTGCAACCGGACTCCTTCAGCCGCTTCGCCTGATCCTCGCGCAACATGCCGAGCGTGCAGCACACCTCGAGGCCGAGGTCCGACACGCCTTTGACGGTCTCCAGCACGGAGTTGAACTGCGCACCGTCGCGCACTTCGCGCCACGCCGCGCCCATGCAAAAACGCGACGCACCGCCGGCGCGCGCGGCCTTCGCCGCATCCAGGATGCTCGCCGTTTCCATGAGCGGCTCGGGTTCGAGACCGGTCGAGTAACGCGACGACTGCGGACAGTATTTGCAGTCCTCGGGGCAGCGGCCGGTCTTGATCGACTGCAACGTGCACAGCTGCACGCCCGCCGGATCCTGGTGCTTGCGATGGATTTCCTGCGCACGGAACAGCAATTCCGGAAACGGCAGTTCGTAGAGGGCGCGGACGGAGGCGAGTTCGATCTTCATGGTGGGTTTTAGAAATTCAGATTGGGCAGCACGTCGTCGATGGCTTGGCGCGTGCGGGTGACGAGCTGCGCGAGTTCCGTCGCGTCGAGGCAGAGCGGCGGCACGAGGAGCAGCGAGTCGCCGAGCGGACGCAGCAGCAGCCCGTGGTCGCGCGCCCGCAGGCACACCTGCAGGCCCGCACGCAACGCCACCGGATATGCGGTGCCGGCTCCTTCGGGCGCGAGATCCAGCGCCGCCGCGAAGCCGCGAAGCCGCAACGCCCGCACGTGCGGATGCGCCGCGAACTCCGCCTCGAGCAAACGTGCGAACTCCGTCGCGCGGCGCGTGAGCACGCCCGACTCGATCAGCGGATGCAGCTTGCGGATGTTGGCCAGCGCCACCGCCGCCGCGAGCGGGTTGCCCGTGAACGTGTGTCCGTGAAAAAATGCCCGGCCGCTTTCGTAGCTGCCAAGAAACGCGTCGTAAATCTCACCGCGCACCAACGTCGCGGCGAGCGGCAGGTAACCGCCCGTCAGTCCTTTCGCCAGACACAGGAAATCCGGCGTCACGCCTTCGTCGGCGCACACGAACATCGGACCAAGCCGGCCGAACGCCACGAACACTTCGTCCAGGATCAGGTGCACGCCGTGCTCGCGGCACAGCTCCGAGACCGCCTGCACAAACCCGGGCGGCTGCAGCCGCATCCCCGCCGCGCCCTGCACCGACGGTTCCAGGATGAGGCACGCGGTCGTCCGTCCCTTCGCGGCCAGCAACGCTTCAAGCGCGGCCAGGCTCGCGGAGGAATCGTCCGCGAGCGGTGAGGGAAAATGGTCCGTCGCAAAACACCACGGACGAAACCGGTCGTGAAAAAATCCACTGTCGCCCACCGCCATCGTGCCGAACGTGTCGCCGTGATACGCGCCCGCCATGCCGATCACGCCGCGCTTTTCGGAGAAACCGGTGAGCTGCCAGAATTGAAACGATTGCTTGAGCGCCACCTCGACCGCGCCGCTGCCGTTGTCGGTGTAGAACACATGGTCGAGTCCGCGCGGCGCGAGGCGCACCAGTTCCGCGGCAAGCTCCGCACCGGGCTGGTGCTCGAGTCCGAGCAGCGTGGCATGCGCGACGCGCCCGAGCTGGTCGGTAAGCGCGGCGTTGAGATCGGGGTCGTTGTGTCCGTGGACGTTCGTCCAGATCGACGCGTTGCCGTCGAGGTAGGTGCGCCCTTCCGTATCGGTCAGCCAGCCGCCCCGCCCCGCAGCGATCACCACGGACGGCAGTGCGGCGTATTCCCGCATCTGCGTGAACGGATGCCACACGGGGCGGCGATCCGTCGCGGTGTCAGCGGGCGTGGGGGTGGAAACACTCATGCGCGACCGTGCGGGCTTACCACGCGTAACGCGCGCCAACCGACCACTCTCGACGGGCGCCCGGCACGAGCGGCACTTCTTCGTAGTAGGTGTTCCAAAGGTTATCCACCTGGGCCGACAACGTTAGATTCTTCAAATACGGCACGGTGTAGTAGAGACCGAGCGAACTCAGCACGACCTGCTTGTCGCTGCGACGGAGTGCGTTGTCGGCCTGGATGCGCGCCTCGTTGTCCATGCGCAGCTCAAAGCCTCCGCCCAGTCGTCCGATGAACGCGGCGGTCAGGCGGTGTTCCGCATAATCCAACGCGTAGAAACTGCCCCGGGTTGCCGGAAGATCATCAATCTTGTCGAGGAAGCTGTAGCCGAGAACCACGCCGATAAACCCGTAGTCGCGCTGCGCCACGATCTCGGCGCCGAGCGTTTCCACGTCCACCGCGACCGCCGTGCGGCTGGTCAGGCCCGGAGTGTTGAGCGTCGTCGCGTCAAACGTCCAGTCGACCAGGTCGTTGTCGATGCGGTAGAAGACCGCGGTCTTCACGTCCCAGCCGCCGACGACGGTCGCGGCGCCGATCTCGATGTTGCTCGAAGTCGAGCGTCCGAGGTCGCGGTCACCGATGAAAAGACCGGCCGTGTTGTTATTGTTAAGCGTCGTGTAGCTGGGGAGCTGCGACGACTCCGCATAGGAAACATACAGGCTCTTCACCGCCGACTGCTTTGAGCGCGTCTCGATCTTCGCGGTCGGCGAAAGCTCTTCTTCTTCGCGATTGCTGCCGTCGTAATTCGCGCCGCCCGTGAACACCCACTCGCGGTTGCCGCCGGTGGGAATCGTGTGTTCGGCGAACAAGCCGGTGTAGTATTGGGTGCGATCGTTGTAACGGCCGTTGTTCGGTCCGACCACGAGCGATGTGGACCCCAACTCATCGGCGATGACACCGCCCCGGTAAAGCAGCGCGGTGTGCTCGGCCACCGACACGCGGCCGTCCAGCGCGATGCCCGACACGTCGCTGACATGACGGCTGTTCGCCAGCAAAACCGGGATCTGGTAATGGTCTTTGTTACGGCGCAGATAGCTGCCGATTTGGAAATAATCGCCGTCGGCGCCGAACTGAACCTTGTGGTTCAACACCAGCAGCTCGGTCTCCAGGTCTTCGCGTTCGTCGCGGATGGGCGTCGTGAAATTGCGGGCCGCATACATGTTCGGCCAGCCGAACTCCTTGTCCTGGCGTCCGGCAAAAAGATCGGTCTGCGACACGTCGTTGGCCATCTGCAGGCGGACGTTGAAGCGCGAGAACTCATGGCCGCCAAACGTGCGCGTGCCGTCGGATTCCGAGTAGGCGACCGATGCGTCCGCCGCCAGCGTGCGGCCGGCGATCGTCTTGTCGCTCTTGTAACCGGAATACAGTTCGGAGCGGAACAGGTCGTTGTCGCCGGCACCGGTCGCGACGTAACCGCCCGTGCGGATCGGCTGCCAGCCGTAGGCCACGCTGCCGGCCGTCGCGTTCCAGCCGGCCATCGCGTTGTCCGCACCCGTGCGCACGCCCGGCGCGCCCAGCATGGCCGGGGCGACCGGCAGTTCCGCCAGATAGTGGCCCGTCTGCGGATCAAAGATCGGCACCGCGCCGATGCTGAAGCCGCTGCTCTCAAACGTGCCGCCGCGGATGATGATGTCCGCCTGTCCTTCGGCAAAGTTGCGCGCCTGCACATCCACCAGCGGTTCAAAGCGCAGCGCCGTGACCGGAGCCGCAAACGAGGCCACCGGACCCTGATTGGCGACGCGCGGTGAATACACCTCGACCGGCTCCAGTTCGACCGGCGTATCGGAACCGGCCGGAGCCGGATTTTCGGCCCGCAGCACGGGAACGATGAGAAGCAAAACGAAGGGGATGCGGAAACGACGCATCCGCCTGAATTAACACAGGAAATTCTCGAAACAAGCGCTTTGTTAACCGATTCAGTTTTAAGACTAACATAGGTCGCCACCCAGCTTCCCTCCCTTCCGCACGTCCTCGGGCGCAGGCACGAAAAAACCCGCCGGCAAAGGCGGGTTTGCAAGGGAGGGGCCGTGAAACGCAGCGGCTTATTCGCCGTCGCTGCCGATCGCTTCGACCGGGCAACCTTCAAGCGCTTCGTTGCAGAGAGCAATGTCCTCTTCGGTCTCGGGCTGCTTGTGAACGAAGGAGTAACCGCCTTCGTCGTGGCGCGAGAAGAAGGCCGGCGCGGTCTCACGACACAGGTCGCAGTCGATGCATTGCTGATCGACATAGAACTTACCGGCGGTGTTTTGCTCCCATTTGTCTGCTTTATTGGCCATGGTCATCGCAACAAAGACGAATGACTTAGGCTGTCAAGCGGCCATGCGGTGCGTCTGCAGGAAAATCCAAGCCAGCCGCCAACCGCTTAATTTAACCCTTCCTCGCTCGTGGCGGCTTGTGTTTGGCGCAGTCATTTCCATCTTAAGGGACGAATGCTTTCCGACCGCCCCTACATGCGAGATGACTACGGACGCAGCTCCGGCTTCTCAGCCCTTACCTGGCTGATTATCATCATCACAGGCGGCTTCGTCGTGGAGAATATCTTCCTCCGCTGGTTTAGCGGCGATGTCGGCGGCCAGTTCATGCGGCTGTTCACCGTGACGCCCGAGACCATTACCAGCGGATTCGTCTGGTCACTCGTGACGCACGCACTCCTGCATAATCCGCAGAATTTACTGCACCTTGCGTTCACTTTGCTAGCGTTGTTTTTCTTCGGCCGCGCGGTTGTCTCCGAGATCGGCCCGCGGCGGATGATCACGGTTTTCACCATCGCCGTGGCGGTGGGCGGACTGACTTGGCTGGGCGTCAACTGGAACCACGGCGGACACCTCTACGGCGCATCGGCCGGTGTCAGCGCGCTCGCAATTTTCTTCGCCTGCCACGCGCCGGACCAGCCGATGATGGCATTCTTCGTCGATATCGGCATGCGCGCCCGGCATTTTGCCATCGGCATGGTTGTCATCGGCCTGGTCGGTCTTGTGCTCGTAGAGATCCCCGGGCACGGCGACTCATGGTTTGCCATGCCCCACTCCGCCCACCTCGGCGGCATGCTGGTCGGCTGGATTTATTACCGCTATGTCTACCAGAAGGACTGGTCCTCGTTTTCCGGACGTCCGGCCATCGAGCTGCCCCGCTGGTTCCGCAAGGCGCGCAAAACCGATCTTCCTTCGCCCTCCTACAAGGTGAATCTGTCCAACAAGGACGACATGCGCGCCGAGATCGACCGTATCCTCGACAAGATCAACAGCGATGGGTTCCAGTCTCTTACGGAAGAAGAGAAACGCCGCTTGGACCAGGCTCGCGACCAACTCAGCCGCCGTTAAGCCTCCACAATAATTTCGACCGGCGGGAAACATTTTGCCCCGCCGACACTCCATATCACCTGATGCACCTGACCACCCGCGCCGCGCGCCGCTTCCTTGTTGTTTTCTCCCTGGCCCTCGCGGTCTGCGTGTCGCACGCCCAGCAGCAACCGACGGAGACCTTCACTCCGGACCAGACCAACATCGAGGCCAGCGCGCTCGTCCAGCTGCTCGAGCAATACCACTACAATCGCGACAGCGTCAGCAGCGCCGCCTACGCCGAGGTCATCCCCGATTTCATGGGCAGCCTCGACGGCTCGCGCCTCTTCTTCCTCGAGAGCGACAAGACCGAGTTCACCACGCGCTACAAACCCGACTCCATCTACTGGACGGTCACCTCGCGAGGCCGCATCGAGCCCGCCTACGTCGTCTTCGACGTCTACAAAAAGCGCGTGACCGAGCGCGCCGCCTGGATTCAGGAAGCGCTCAAAAAGACATTCGATCTGTCCGGCAAGGACAGCTACCTGCTCGACCGTTCCAAGGCTCCCTGGCCCGCCACGTCCGCCGAGGCGGACACGCTCTGGGACCAGCGCCTGCGCTACGAACTCATCAAGGAGGTCCTCAACAAAAAAACCGTTGAGGAAGCCAAGACCACCATCGCCAAGCGCTACGAACGCCGCCTCAAAAACATCGCCGACATCGAGCCGTCCGACGTCGCTGAACTTTTCCTGAGCAGTATCGCCCGCCTCTACGATCCGCACTCCACCTATTTCTCTGCCGACACCTACGAGGACTTCGGCATCCAGATGCGACTCCAGTTGGTCGGCATCGGTGCGCTGCTCAGCCTCGAGGACGACTACTGCGTCATCAAAGACATCATCCCCGGCGGTCCCGCCGACTTGGACAAGCAACTCAAGCCAAACGACAAGATCATCTCCGTCGCCCAGGACGACGCCGAGCCCATCGAAGTCATCGGCATGAAGCTCCGCAAGATCGTGGACATGATCCGAGGCACCAAGGGCACGCGCGTCCACCTCCTCATCGAGTCCAGCGCCTCCGGCTCTGCCACGCGCAAGGAAGTCGTGCTCACCCGCAACGTCGTCAACCTCGACTCCTCCCGCGCCCACGGCGCCATCTTCGAGGTCCCCGATGCCAGCGGAAAAATCGCCCCCATCGGTGTCATCACTCTGCCCACGTTCTACGGCCCCGACTACTCCAAGGACGGCAAGGCCCAGAACAGCGCGACCAAGGACATCGAGGAGCTCATCACCCGCATGAAGGCGTCCAAGATCGAAGGCCTCGTCCTCGACTTGCGCCGCAACGGCGGCGGCCTTCTCAATGAGGCAATCTCCCTTACCGGTCTGTTCATCCCGCAGGGTCCCGTCGTCCAGGTCCGCGCCTACTCCGGCGAAATCAAGGTGGACGACGACGAAGACTCCTCCGTCGCCTACGACGGCCCGCTCACCGTGCTGGTCTCCCGTTACAGCGCCTCCGCATCCGAAATCGTCGCCGGAGCCCTGCAAAACTACGGCCGCGCCGTGATCGTCGGCGACAGCTCCACCCACGGCAAAGGCACCGTCCAGACCGTGCTCGAACTGCGCAACCTCGTCCCGCAGCTCGCCAAGAGCGGCGTCAAGAGCGGCGCCACCAAGCTCACCATCCAGAAGTTCTACCTGCCCAACGGCTCCTCCACCCAACTCAAGGGCATCGTGCCCGATGTCATCTTGCCTTCGGCCAACGACTACCTGCCCATCGGCGAATCCGACCTCCCTCACGCCCTGGTCTGGGACTCCATCAAAACGAGCACTTTCGACGGACACCCGCTCGCCCCTTCTGTGCTCACGCCGCTCATCGCCGCCAGCACGCAGCGTCAGCAAAAACTCCCCGAGTTCAGTTTCCTCCGCCGCGCCATCGACCGCTTCAAGACACGCCAGGAAGAGAAGTCCGTCTCCCTCAACCTCGATACCCGCAAACAACAGAAGGAATCCGACAAGGCGTTCCAGAAAACCATGAAGACCGAGCGCAAGGAGCTCGCTGCCTCCGACTTCACGTTCACCGAGGTCATGCTCGCCCCGCCTCCCGCTCCGCGTCCGAAGCCCGCCAAATCCCCCGATGACGAGCCCGAGGAGGAAGACGATCTCGATGAAGACGAAAACATCCGTTACCCGTCCGTCGACATCCACCTGCGCGAAGCGCTGCGCATCATCCAGGACATGATCCACTCGCCCGATGTGCTCAAGGCCAGCAAAGCCGTCGCCGTGATGCCTCCCGTCGCCAGCGCGCCGTAAAAATCACACGGGCACCCGCGCCATCACAAACCGGTCGCGCTCGGTCAGGTCGCGCAACGACTCCACGCCCGTGAACCCGGCCTCCGCCAGTAGCCGCGCCAGCTCGGCGTGTTGCGCGATGCCCGTCTCCAGCGCGAGCAACCCGCCCGGTCTCAGATAACGCCGCGCACCCGCGATGATCACCCGCAGATCCGCCAGACCCGCGTCCGACGCCGTCAGCGCCGACACCGGCTCGTGCACACGCACCTCGGGTTCCGTCGCCGCCGTCTCGTCCGCTGTAAGGTAGGGCGGATTCGACACGATCAGGTCATACGGTTCGTCCGATGGCAGCGTCGCATACCAGTCGGACTTCTGAAACAGCACGCGATCCGCCAGTTCGAGCGCCTTGCCGTTTTCGGCCGCCAGCGCCAGCGCATCGTCGCTCGCGTCCACCGCCGTGACCGCCGCGTTTTCGTAACGCTTGGCCAGCGCCAACGCGATCGCCCCCGAACCCGTGCCCAAATCCAGAATACGTGCCGGCGGCTCCGCCAGCCGGGCGACCAAGAACTCCACCAGCAGCTCCGTCTCCGGACGCGGGATCAGCGCACGCTTGTCCACCTTGAGCTTCACACCCGACCACTCGGTGTCGCCGATGATGTATTGCAGCGGCTCGCGCTGGCTGCGGCGCTTCACCAGCGGACGGATCTTCTCCAGTTCCGTCTCCAGCAGCACACGTTCGAACTGCAGATAAAGTTGCATGCGCTTCAGCCCGAGCGCGTGGCCGATCAGCAGCTCGGCGTTGAGCCGCGCCGACTCGACGCCTTTTCCCGCGAGAAACTCGGTGGTCTTCTGAAGAACTTCGAGAACGGTGATCATGGGCTTACTCATCGTCGTCATCCTTCGCACGGGAACGCACATACGGCTGGCCGGTGAGCTTCGCGAACTTCTCCTCGAAGTCCGCGCGTTGCAACGCCTCGATCACTTCGTCGATCTGTCCCTGCATGATCTGCGAAAGGCTGTAGAGTGTCAGTCCGATGCGATGGTCCGTCATGCGGCTCTGCGGAAAATTATAGGTGCGGATGCGCTCGCTGCGCCCGCCCGTGCCGATCTGGCTGCGGCGTTCGTCGGCGTATTTCGCGCGTTCCTCCTCTTCCTTCAATTGCAGCAAACGCGACCGCAGCACCGACATCGCGCTGGCTTTGTTCTTCTGCTGCGAGCGTCCGTCGGCGCAGTAAACCATCATGCCCGTCGGCTTGTGGATGATGCGCACCGCCGAGTCGGTCGTGTTCACGCCCTGCCCGCCCGGTCCGCTCGCGCGTTGCACGCTGATTTCCAAATCCTGCGGGTCGATGTGAATGTCCACTTCCTCCGCTTCGGCCAGCACCGCCACCGTCACCGTCGAGGTGTGGATGCGCCCGTTGGCCTCCGTCAGAGGCACGCGTTGCACGCGATGCACACCGCTCTCAAACTTCAGCTGACGGTAAACGTCTTGCCCGGTGATGAGAAAACTCACTTCGCGAAACCCGCCGCGCTCGCTCAGGCTGCTCCCCATCGGCTCGATCTTCCAACCACGTTCCTCGGCGTAGCGTTGATACATGCGCGTGAGTTCCGCCGCGAACAACGCCGCCTCCTCGCCGCCCGTGCCGGCGCGGATTTCCATGACCGTATTGCGCGAATCCGCCGGATCAGGCGGCAACATCGCACTCAACACCACTTCGTAGAGTCGTTTTTGCTCGGCCTGTAACTCAGGCAGCTCGGCCGTCGCCAGCTCCTTCAAATCCGCGTCGGCCGACGGATCTTTGATCAACGCCTGCGCCTCGGCCAGGTTCGCCCCGGTCTTCACGTAAGCGGTGTGGTCGGCCACAAGTTTGGAGAGCTTTTGCTGCTCCCGGGAGACGTCGGCGGCTTTGCGGCCGTTCGCGTAAAAGGAAGGCTCCGCCATCTGCGCGTCGAGTTCGTCGAGGCGGCGCTGAAACGGGAGAATATCGGGCAGGGAATCCATGCGAAAAAGAGAAAGGAAAAGTCAGAAGTCGCGCGGGGAGATTTGCGCATTGCGAAGCCATTCGTGAGCGGCTTCTTTCAAGCCCACTCAACGCTAACCGGGGCACGTATGCCTAGCGGTGTTGATCAGCAATGGCCACGACACTTTTCACTCAGAACACCATCGCCTGCATCTGGGATTTCGACAAGACCTTAATCCCCGAATACATGCAGTCTCCGTTGTTTCGCCGCTACGGCATCAACGAGCCCAACTTCTGGAACGAGACCAACAACCTCGTCTCGCACTACCGCAAGCGCGGCTACCAGCTCTCCGGCGAGATCGCCTATCTCAACCACATCCTCACCCACGTGCTCGCGGGCCAGATGGCCGGACTCAACAACCGTCTGCTCCGCGAGTGCGGTGCCGAGATCAAGTTCTACCCCGGCATGCCCGACTTCTTCGACCGCAGCCGCACGTTCGTCCGCGAAAAGGCCGAGCATATCAAACACGAGATCACCCTCGAACACTACATCGTGAGCACCGGCCTCGCCGAGATGGTTCGCGGCAGCGCCGCCGCTCCCGGCGTGGACGGAATCTGGGGCTGCGAATTCGTCGAGAACCCGCTCCAGCCTGGCTTCCTCAAACAAAAAGAAATGGATCTCACCGCCGAGGCCGAGATCGCCCAGATCGGCATGGTCATCGACAACACGACCAAGACCCGCGCCATCTTCGAGATCAACAAGGGCACCAACAAAAACCCCGCGATCGATGTTAACTCCAACATCCGTCCCGAGGATCGCCGCATTCCGTTGCAGAACATGATCTACATCGCGGACGGTCCCAGCGACATCCCGAGTTTCTCCGTCGTCAAACACGGCGGTGGCAGCGCCTATGCCGTTTACAACCCCGACTCGTCCGCCGAGTTCGAGCAGAACGACCGTCTCCGCCAGTCCGGCCGCATCGATCACTATGGTCCCGCCGATTACTCCGAAAAGAGCCAGACATCCCGCTGGCTCCGCCTGCAAATCCACAAGATCTGCGACCGTATCGTCTCTGACCGCGAAACCGCCGTCGCCCAACGCGTCTCCCGCCCGCCCCGCCACCTCTCCGCCACGCCCGAGGAGGAGGCCGCCGCCAAAGCCCCCCGGCCCCCGCAGCAAACCTCGTTCATCGACGAGACCACTTGATTGATGGAGGACGGGCCGCCGTGCCCGCCGGTTCGGACCCGCCCCGTGCGCTGCTTCTACCATCCCAACTACACGTTCCCGCTCCCCGAGGAACACCCGTTCCCGATGGACAAGTTCTGGCGCTCCGAGGCTATGATCCGCGAGGCCGCGCCACCCGGCATCACGATTCACCTCGCCGAACCCGCGCCTGAGGCCGCCCTGCTCCGCGTCCACACGCCCGCCTATCTTGGTAAAATCCGCACCGGCACCCTCGACTCCACCGAGGCCGTGAAACTCGGCCTCCCCGCCGGCGAAGCCCTCCTGCTCCGCTCGCGCCTCGAGGTCGGTGGCACGCTCGCCGCGATGCACGCCGCGCTCGCCGAGGGCATCGCCTGCAATCTTGCCGGCGGCACCCACCACGCTTTCGCCGACCGCGGACTCGGTTACTGCGTGCTCAACGACGTCGCCATCGCCATCCGCGAACATCACGCAACGCATCCCGCCGCGCGTATCGCCGTCATCGATACCGACGCCCACCAGGGCAACGGCACGCACGGCATCTTCGCCGCCGACGACCGCGTCTTCACCTACTCGATCCACGTCGGCAAAAACTACCCCGCACACAAAACCCCTGGCCGTCTCGACGTCGAGTTGCCGCGTTATGTCCACGGCTCCGACTACCTCGAACAACTCGAATCCACCCTTTCTCCCGCGCTCGACGACTTCGCCCCCGACCTCGTCTTTTGGATCGCCGGCGCCGACCCGCACGAAAACGACCGCTTCGGCCAGATGCGTCTCACCGACGCAGACCTCGCAGCCCGCGACCGCCACGTGCTCGACCTGCTCGCCCGCCGCACCGTGCCTTCGGTCGTCCTCTACGGCGGCGGTTACAATCGTGACCGCG
>DATHXF010000174.1:0-53675 GCA_035459785.1 Rariglobus sp.
TCCTGACGCGCCTCGCCGAAATCAAAACCCGGTTCGCCCTTCACACCGTCGATACCATTTTCAGCAAGAATCACCGGCTTTCCAAAGGCCGATGCCTGTCTTGCGCAAACCGCAAGATCCCCAATCTCTTCGACTCCAGCCTTCACGCCGTCGTGAATGCCCGCATATGTATTAATCCCGATCACATCCAGTTGATCGACCAACTCAACCGGGCAAATTTTTTCTACATGTGCCGTGCGAGTGCCCTCAATGCCTCCCGTGTATGTAACAAGCCGAGTGGGATCATTGGCATGGAAAAACTCCGCTGCTCGTAAGAAATAGGCGAGATTGGTCTGGGGCTTCTCAACGTCGTGATATACGCACTCATTGCCCACGCTCCACAGGATAATTGAAGGCGCGTTACGAAAGGCGGTCAGCATTTCGGCCGCACAGGTCAGCGCTCTATGCATTTGGGTCGGTTCGGCCATGTCGGGCAGCCAATAGGCAGGTATTTCCATCCAAAGGAGAATCCCCGCCCGGTTACATGCGCGAACAAACTCACGACTCTGAGGCCAATGAGCGGCTCGAAGGAAATTGGCGTTCAACACTCGGGCGATGCCCACAAGCGTCTCCGCTGTTTTTGCGGACGCGGACAAAAGCCCGCGCTGAGGATCCGCTATCCATGAGCAAACACCACGCAAGAAGATGGGCTCACCGTTGAGAAGAATTTCCCGCCCTCGAGTGCGCACTTCGCGCAGGCCAACTTCGTCTTCCCAGTGATCGCCATTTTCAGGCTGCTCCACCACAAGGCGATAAAGCTTCGGATCACTCGGTGACCACAAATGTATTTTATCTTCGGATACGTAGCTCTCCATTCTTACTCGCCGACCGGCGGTCGCAGCACCCGTCCAACGCGTGATCTCATGCCCTCCGGCGTCAAGGAGGCGCCCGATAACCGGATGATGTGTCTCTCGCTCGGCCCCGAATAACCGCACTTCCAAGGCAAGTCGGACCTGCCCCTCAGGCATAAGGATCGTTTCAAGCGCCGCCTCTTGCACAAAAACCGAAGGCACACGACAGATCTCCACTGCTCCGTGTATACCACCATAATGAAACCAGTCATGGATTTCGCCTGGCACACCATCCGCCTGCCGCTTGCAATCGACATACACAAGGAGTCGGTTCTCCGCGCCCGTTGCAGACAAAGCAGCGGTAATCTCGCATGAGAAAGGCGTATATGGCCCGTCATGGGCTCCAACCCAGCGTCCATTCAAGAAAACCTGACAACGATCCGCCACCCCGGCAAAAGACAGAAATACGCGCTGCCCTTGGGCGGCCGGCTCAGCATGGAACCGCAGCCGATAAATCACCAAGCCTTCATAAAACTCCAACTGCGGGTGCAAAAGTTGATAGGCCCCCGGAACCGTCGTCGGCCAAAACGAAGCATCGTCATAGGACGGAAAAAACTCTCCCGAGACGCGTTCCTTGCGCCACCACGCTTGCCGGCGCCCTCGCTCCATCGGATCAGGCAACAACCCCCATTGCCCCACAAGAGGCTCAGTTATACGACACGCAAAATCTGTATTAAACATATGCTGATCAGTCTGGGATATTTCCAAAAAGCTGAGCCAACACCCCCATTATTACTTGGCAATATTCTTTATTGTAATAAAAGAAATAAAACCCATCTCCATGCGCGCCCCCAAGAACTCAACGCCTTTCCGCCTCCTACGATCACAGTAAGCCCTGGCTGGTTAACCTGAAGCCCGATGGATTTGACATCGCACTCCTCGCGCCTGGCGGAGTGCATACCTCCGAGAGCTGGGACGGCCTGAGCCAGCCACGTTTGTTATCCGTCAAGGCGACTCCCAAGGCGAAGAGTGGATGTTCACCGCTCTCAGCTCCGATTCACTGGAAACGCTTTCGCACCGTTTGGCTGCTGCTTGGCACTTGTGGCGTGCGTCACGAGGTTGCGGCTCGCCCCCACCCTCGCCCAAGAGACCCAAGCCAGCGGCCCGTGCCAACACCCTCGCGAAATCGGACACGTTTACTTCAGTAACGCGGGAAGCTTTTCCTGGATCGCATCAGCCCATATCTGGTAGCCGACGGGACTCAGATGTAGCAAATCAGGCATAATATCGCGCGTGAGCGTGCCGTCGGGTTGCAGGAATTTTTCTCCCATATCGAGGAAGACCACCTTCTCGCCGTCATCGAGCTTGGCGAGGATAGCGTTGATCGCGGCAATCTTCACGCGTGCGGGGCTGTCAGGCTTTTCAGCGCGAGGGAATACACCGAGTAGCAACACCTTTGTGGCCGGCGATCGTTTCATGATTTCCTTCACGATGGCCTCGACTCCCTCGGCGATCTGCTCGGCAGTGTCGGAACCGGTGCTGTTGTTCGTGCCGATCATGAGAACCACGACCTTCGGGGTGATCCCGGCGAAGTTGCCGTTCTGCACACGCCAGAGAACGTGCTGCGTGCGATCACCTCGGATACCGAAGTTGACGGCTTTGAGTGGAACAAAACGTTCGTCCCAAATGTGTCTGCCGACAGTGCACCAGCCATGGGTGATTGAATCACCCAAGAAAACCACATCGACACCCCCTTTCTGAGCAACGGCATTAAAGCTTTCGTGCTGCTCCATCCAGTCGTTGCGCGGCACGGGTGCCGTCGCCGGATTGGCAGAAACAGTCGTCAAGCCCAAGAGGGCGACCAAGGAAAACGAAATCAGTCGAGTCAGAGAATGCATAGGCCGCACAGCTGATCGATCACATGATCACACGACAAGTCTTGACAGCCTCTATATTTGCTTTATTTCTTAAGTTAACAAAACACCATATTAACCCCAATGGCTGTAATTCCCCTCTTGGCTCCCCCCAATTGCCCATTGGCGCATTTTCCTCGTAGATCCTTCAGTAGTAAACACTACGGATTCACTCTTACGGAGCTTCTTGTTGTCATCGCAATTGTATCCATTTTAGCAGCACTGGTGCTGGCCGGATTGGTCAATATTAAGCGCACCGCGCAGCGCAATGCCTGCGCGAGCAATAAGCGCCAAGTTTGGCAGGCCACGCTTTTGTATTCTCAAGACAATAAGGGATTCCTGCCTTCCAGCGCTTCGGGTTCCGTGGGGCCAACTACAATCAATGGAGTGTCGACGGCAGACCGTGGCACGATTGCCCGTAAACTGGCGCCATACATACCCGATAGTTTTTGGGAAGATCCCGACCCGGTAAACTATGCTGCCAGTCACCTGGAAGGCGGTTCTCAATTTGGATCTGTCTGGAAAAAAGTCACCGGTTATGTCGCCACCGAAGAAAAATTTAACCCCTATAATCGTAACCCGAACGACAACAATCAGGGATATCGATTGGCCTCCCTTGCCCAACCCCAACTCGTGGGCGTGTTAGATTGCCAAGATGTTCCATCGGCAACAGGGGACGATCAGATTCCTCATGGAAGAGCAAATGTTCGCCTTTACGCCGACGGGCGGACCGAGCTTCAGGCGAAAAGATAGTCCACCTGTGGCCTGCCGTATTTCGTCTTACGAAACTACAGCCGCCCGACGCCTAGCCCTTCCGTCCGACCGTCCATCCCTGCGTGTGGATTCATTCATCAATCATTAGATTAACACCTTATAGTCCCATCCTCAGCCACTGCGCCTTACTTGTATTTATGTCATCGGCACTCCCATTGCGGCTATGAACGTCAACCTCGCCCGTCCCTATTCTCCCCCTCCCTCGCGGCCTCGCTCGTCAAACGTGACCTTTAGTGCGCCCGCGGCCCCTGATTTTTTATTTCAGCCGGGCTTGCAGACCCGAGTCATCTGCCATCCTGCCCTGCGTGGTTTGGACCTTGTATGGGAGCTTTGCCACAACTTCGTCAAAGCGCCGCTTCGCACCGGCACGGTTCCCGTGAGCTTCGACAATTCCTTTGTCATTGATCTGCCGCTTCATGGGTTGGCTCCTGGTTTCTACGATGTGCGCGTTACTATTAATGTCACCGCCACCCTCTCACTGACGGCGACGACCACCGTTGGCTGGCGAGTGAATGACCTCGTCGTGCATACCCGGCGTCCGGCTGATTTTGATGCCTTTTGGGCGGCGGCTCACCGACTACTCGACGACATACCTCTGACTGCCTCGTGCACACTTGAGCGAGTTCTGCAGGGGCCTGAAATCGAGGCCTACAACATCACCTCCGCCTCGTTGCCGGAAAATTACGATCCCTCCGGGATACGCGCTGAAACCGTAGAAATTTACCGAGTCCGCTTTTCGTCCTACGGCCAAAAAAAGATCGAAGGCTGGTTCACCAAACCGACCGGACCCGGGCCGTTCCCTGCCTTGCTCGTGTTTCCTGGCGCTGGCAATAATGCCCGCCCCGCGCCCGTCGAACATGCCCGCCACGGTTATGCCGCCCTCGATATTCAAGTGCACGGCAACCCCGTTGACGCCGCAGACTACACCAAAGTCCTGCCCGAGTCTCCGGATCATCCGCAGGATTTTCGCCATTACGGCATCTACCTCCATGCACTTCAGGCATCACGGGCATTAAAACAACTACCCTCCGTGGATGGGACACGCCTGGCGGTTATCGGAGGCAGTCAAGGGGGACGGCTCGCACTCGTGGTCGCCGCACTTGAGCCGTCAATCAAGGCGGCGGTGCCCGCCATCACGAACCACTGCTACCTGCCTTGGCTAAACTGGACAAAACGCCTCAACCAAGCAGGCGAGTCCGGCTGCGAAAAAGGTTTCACCGGTGACACTGCGGAGGCGTGCGACGAAACCCTTCCCGAACGGTATTTGGACGTCGTTCATTTCGCGTCACTCGTGCGTTGCCCCGTGCTCATGAACAATGGCTTGATCGACCCGGTTTCCTCGCCCACCGGAGTCCAGGCCGCTTATCTCGGCCTCCGTAGCCCCAAGCGATTGATCACACTCGCCACTATCGGCCACGACTGGTCGCCGGCCTTTGATCGTCATGCGTGGCGCTGGCTGGACGACGTTTTGAAAACGACGACGCCACCTCCGAAATCCGACCAAACATGACATCCTCTTCCCCTCCCCGTCGCATCCACCTCAATCAAGACGACGCCCACTTTTACCGCTGTCATCCGCTCTCCGACATGACCGTCGCCGGCCTGGAACGGTTGGTGGATTACTATGCGCAAGGCAGTCAGCTCGCCGGCATCGCCTTTTGCACCAATATGCAACGGGCGCTTTTCGACAGCGACGTGTGGGAACGCATGACCGACGGCTACGATTTCACCAAACCGGATCCTCAGCCCGGTTTTCCAGTCGGACGCGAAGCCCGCGGCCTGGTCGAGTTGCGCAAAAACGGCATCGACCAATTTTCCGTGTGGCTGAACCGCACCCGGCATCACGGTCTCGAAGCCTGGCTTTCGATGCGCATGAACGACTGTCACGGACTTGAAGGCCATGGAGACTGGTGGGCGAAGGACCGCGTCAAAGCCTCCGATCAAGACCACTACCACCGGCACGCGTCTGAATACTGGAAAGCGAATCCCCACCTTCGCCGCGCGCCGTGGCGGTTTGAGTGCAGTTTCGAATCCGCCTTCGACTACTCGCATGAAGAGGTCCGCCGTCATCATCTCGCGCTCATCCTTGAACTGTTTGAACGCTACGACATGGACGGCCTGGAACTCGACTGGATGCGCTGGGGATTGATGTTCGCGCCTGGAAAAGAGGCGCAAGGCCGCGAGTTGCTCACCGGCTTCATCGACCAGGTGAACGAAGCCCGTCATCGCGCCGAAATCCGCCGCGGCCATCGCATCGCACTACGCCACCGCGTCCCTCCCGAACCGCAGACCTGCCACGCTCTGGGCTACGACGTGCCAGCGTGGGTCGAACGCGGCGCAGCCGATGAGATCATTCTTTCGTCCTTCGGCGCCTGTGCCAATTTCGACGTCCCGATCCCTCTCTGGCGCCGCCTGGTCGGCCCGAAGACCAAGCTCCTGGCCTTGGTGCAAAGCACCGCCTTCGCCTACCCCGGATCGCAGAAAACCGTAAATCAACACGTCATGTATGGCGCTGCCAGTTCGGCCCTGCAACGAGATGCCGACGGGGTCTATCTCTTCAACGAGTGCTATTCCGAAAGCAGCTACCCGAAGCACCTTCAAACGATCCTGAATCATATCGGCTCGCACGATACCCTCGCTACCTTGGTCCGCCGCCATCCGGTGACCTATACGCATACACACGCACCCGGGGAGACCTGTCGCACGCAGCTTCCCATCCCGCTCCAGAACAACCGTCGCAGCTTTGGTCGCCTGGCGGAGAACATCACTCTGCGGATTTTTGTTGGGAAAAAAACCGCCGCCGCACGCTACATTCTGATTCTCGGCTTTGCGGCCGACGCCCCCGCCGAAGCTTGGGACGGGATGGAAGTGCGCATCAACAGCCAGGTCGCCGTCACTACGACCGCGCCGGTTTATGAAGATGGCACCCCCCCGGTAAGCTCCTGGCGCACCACCTTGCCGGAAGCTGCCAGACATGTCCGTTACTACGAAACCGAAGCGGTCTTGGACGATGTGAACGTCGTTGAGTTTGTCCCGCCGCCGTCGACGCAAGGCACGCTGGAGTGGGCCGAGATTCAAGTCATCCCGACCACCCGCACATCCTGATCCACTACCCGCCGATGTCCGCACTTCGCGCCCCGTTCGGTTGGCCCGTGATCCGTATCGTTCCCGGCCAACCCTTCACGCTCAGGCTTCCCGCGCCCGCCAAGCCTGCGCCTCAAGGCGGCTGGCTCCGCATCACCGTCTCCACAGACGACCGCGAAGAAAAACTCCTCTCCGTCAGCCTGCCCTCCACTTCTCGCGAAGTCGGTATCATCGACCTCCGCTACGCACACTCGCTGGAGCCCTTTCAACTCTCCCTCTCCGCCGACGACTACACCGCCGCCGCGCGCGAAGGCGTGGTGCTTACTCTCACTCAAGTGACCTGTCCGCTTCAACTCCTCGCGCACGATCTCCCGTCCGACGCCGCTCCGCTCGCGCCCCAACTCATCCCCGACCTCGCCACCGATCGCCTCGCGGCGTTTTTCGATCGACTGGCTTCCCGCGCCTCCGTCCAAACCTTCGGCTGGATGGAAGGCTGCGTCCTCGACGCGCTCCACGATCTGCACGCCGCCACCGGTGAATCGCGCTGGCGCGCGGCTCTCGACGCCCACCTCGCGCTCTTCATCACGCCCGACCACCGCCTCGTTTACGAAAACGCGCGCGGACACCCCGCCGACGGCACACTCCGCAGCATCGAAGGCACCCTCCCCTTCGCCCAAATCACCAAGATCGCGCCCGCTCATCCGCTGCTCGCGCTCGCACTCGAATTTTTCCGCTCGAAATTCAACGCCGACGGCACGTTTACGCACCCCGAATCCATCACGGCCGAAGGCAGCTACACTGTCGCCTACCCGCTCGCCGTCCTCGCGCAAATCCGCAGCGATCGATCCCTCGCCCAACTCTCCGCCAACGTCCTGCGCGTCCGCCGCGAGAGCCTGCGCCGTCCCGACGGGCTCTGGCTCCGCCACCACCCCGACGACACCCGCACCTTCCGCTCTTGGGCCCGCGGCGTCGCCTGGTATCTCCTCGGATTCGGCCGTTCCCTCGAACACCTCGAAGGACTCACCGACACCACCGACCTCAAAACCGAATTTCTCGCCGCAGCAACGTGGGCGCTCGGCTACCAACGCGCCGACGGATTGTGGGGCTGCTTCCTCGACGACGACTCAACGCTCCAAGACACATCCGGTTCCGCCGGCATCGCCACCGCCTTCGCTCGCGGAGCTAAGGCCGGCCTGCTTCCCGCCGAGATCTTCATACCCGCCGCCACTCGCTGCTGGAAAGCGCTTCCCGTGCACCTCACCCCCGATGGTTTCCTCGGCGGTGCCGCTCAAAGCAATCGCGGCGGCGAACCACTCCAACGCGGCCCCTACCGCGTCCTCGCCCCCATGGGCATGGGATTGATGGGACAACTCGCCGCCGCCTTGAACGTCTCTCCCGATATCCGCTGATCGGATATTCGTCATCGCGCGTTGGGCGCTGATCAAACGCGCAGAGCTTCCCACAGGCCTGGATAACCCGATGCTACCGCAGGGCGTAAGCAGAGCGTCGGGTTATTTTGAATACCGCGCCTACGGTTTCCGCACTTCGATCTCGCCCCACTTGTCAGGCGAGAGCGTCGCTTCAGTCGGGATATCGGAAATGACCGAGGTGTCCTGGTTAAAACGGTAGATGCGCGCCACGCGGTTACCCGTCGCGTCACCGACGATAAAACCCGCGTCACCACGCAGCACCCGTCCGACCCACAAAGCCGGCGCGGTCAATCCCCTCCCGAGTCCGATTGAGGCCAAGGGCACCGCCGCCTCCACCACATAGCCGTCAGGTATCGTCGTGATCACCACCTGCGCATCATCCACCACGACGACTTCGTCAAACTCCACGGCACGAGTAGGCGAGCGGAACGACACCGTTTTTTTCGCACCCGGAACGCTGGCTTTGTAAACCACGGCCACCGGCTTGTCGCCGAGCTTGGAGAGGAGCAAACGCGTGTCGCCCATCACCGCGCCTTTACGTGCAGGATTGGCCGCGGGGTCGGTGCCAAACTGAAGATCGACGGCGTCGCCAGTCAGGAAGAGCTGCGTGACGTCCTTGCCGCCATTAAAGAACGCCCCGTGCTTCACGATACGGTAGGCGAGATAGAGGTTCTTGTCGTCCAGACCGAGCAGCACCTCACCGCGGGCGGCCGACGTTTTCGCGCCGATGTCCACCGCGTCGGCCCAGTTCCACTCGTCAAGTCGTCCATCCACGACGACCGGGGTCTTGCCTTTACGCACCACAATCGGAGCCACTTTGACCTCCTGCTGTTTCGATGTCTGCAAACGCTCCGCCGCCAAGGCCGATTGAGCCGGCGTAAGCGTAAAGGCTCCTTGGAAGCGACGCACCGAAGCCAGTCCGGTCACCTCGAAAAGATTATGCACGTTTTTGCCGTGCGACAGGATGATGCGTCCGTCGTCGAGCCGGTTGAGGAACTGGATGGTTTCGCCCCGGTAAAGATCCGGGCCCGGCGCCCCGCCCTCCGAGGGATCGCGCAACACGCGCGCGATGAAAAGACCGTCGGCCGTGATTAACGGGATCTGACACCCGTGCCACTGCGTGAGGCCGAGAATTTCACCGGCCTCACCGCCCGCCTGCACGGGTCCCATGATGGCGTCTCCGGTGATCGCGCCCATCGTTCGGTTGCTGGGCATGCTGTTATTGTAGGACCAGCGCCACTTCCCGTTCGCGTCGTAAGACGTGAGCTTCGGTTGAAACTTCGGGGACTTGCGCTCGCCGTTGATGTTGGTGAACACGTCGCCGTTGGCACCCACCGCCAGGCTGCGCATATCCTCGCCGGTCTGCACGATCGCCTTCGCCCGGTTGAAGCTGTATTTCGGCGCACCGCTTTCGGTCCAGCCCTGGAACGCGAAGGAGGCAAGGAACTGGCCCACGGACTGGCCGCCCACATAGGCGTTGAAATCCTTGTCCACGCCGCCGCTGCCCCAGCGCAGGCCGATCGATGAAAACTCTTTCGTCTGCGGGCTCCACTCCATCTCTTCGGACTGCACCGCACCGTCACCGTTGAGGTCCGTCCAGACATAGTTCTGTGAGAGATGCTCGGCAAACACCGCCGGGAAAACCGTATCCCGCCAGCGCAGGCGGGCCTCATCCTTCGCCGCCATGGGATTGTCCGAACGCTCAAAAACACCCCCGATGGCAGCACGGGCCTTCCACGTTCCGTCGGGCAGAAGTTCGCCGAAAATAAGCGCGCCATGCTCGCCGGTCAGCAGCCACTTGCGTCCATCGCGCTCGACGAAACGATCCGTGGTTGATGGACGTCCAATACTGAAAATCTGCTCCTTCGAAAACCGACGCTCCAACGTCGAGAGCGGACGGTAGCCGCCCTTCTTCAAGTCGATCTCATACATCACCCCGCAGGAAATCGCGTGCGCGGGGTTCGCCGGATCGATGTGCCCTCCCGAAGCGGCTCCATAATCCGTGCCGCCGATAAACTCTTTGATCAATTTTCCGCTCGCGGCATCCCATACGCTCACGCGACGAGGGCTGCTATCATCCTCAGCGACCCAGAGCTTGCCGTCTTTGTCCACGGCGAGACCGCGCGGCAACAACATGGCTGCGGGATCATAAGCGCCCACCCATGCGCGGCCGCCGGGTTTGCCGATGGTGCGCAAGGCAACGCCCTTGGCCGTGAAAACCCGCACGCACTGCGCGTCCGCCCAATCGGACACGTAAAGGTTGCCTGAACGATCAATCGCCAGACCCACGGGAGCGGCCAATCCCGTCTTGATGATCGGAGTGGCTTTGCCCGTGGCCGGATCGATCTGCACGACGGAACGATCGCTGATCGCGAAGAGTTCGCCGGATTTCGTGAAGGCCAATCCCGCGGGCTTCGGCAAAGACCATCGAGCCAGTTCCCGCATGTCCTTCGCATCGAACACCACGACCTCCTGGGGAATTCGCAGGCTGACGTAAATGCGACCGCCGCGCACCGCCAGGCCCGTGGCATTGCCGCCCAGGGAACGTCCTGAGAAAAAATAATCGTCGTGCACCGAATGCGTATCCAAGGAAAACGACTTGTCCCGCCACAGGTCCCACCACCAGCTCTGCTTGACCTCGGAGGCACCGTAGCGAGCGATGCGTTCAACCGGCTTGGCCAACGAGAACCCGGTGCGAAGACCGGTCTTCCGATCGATCGCGCTCAGCACCGCCTCGACATAGATCCGCTCGGGTTCACCCGGCTTGGGATTGGTGATCGTGTCGTTGAGAAAATACAACGTGTCGCCGTCAACCGCGAGGTGGGCCGCGCCCGCCGAGGTAGCCCGGGGCGTCTGAAAATAACCCCACTGGCGCCGGCCCTCGAAATCGACGGCGATGATACCATCGCCGTCCTCGGCTGCGGGCCAGCCGAGATAGAGTCCCGTCTCGTCGGCAGCCACTGCCTGGGGCGAGGAGTGATCGCCACCCCACTCACCTTTGTTGTCCACCGTGCGCCAGGGCGGCACGCCGGGGTTGTTGTAGGACATTAGGTAATCCAGACCGACTCCCGTGTGCCGCAGTCCGCGAAACCGGTAGTCGCCGGCGGGCGCCACTTCGCCCTCGTCGGTCAGACCGTCCCACTCGGCGAACGTCTCGCCTTTCGACAACTTCGCATGGGCGGCCAGCCGGCGCACGATCACGCCCGCGGCGTTCTCGATCACGACCGTATAAAAACCACCCTCGGGCGCGGTAAACGGCAGCCCCGCCACGCCGGTCGGCTGCGTCATTTGAGCGTTCAAAATAAACGGAATGCGATTGCCTTCCCGTCCGCTGAAAAACACCGCCAGCAGCGCGCGAAAATCCTGCCCCTCCACCAGCGGCCGTCCGGTTTGTGTGATGAGCGACCAGGGCAGAAACACCTCTTGGGTGTAGCCCTCTTGCGCCGGTTGCAGCGCCATTAGCGCCCCCTTGGCCAGCGCGTCGGGCACCTTGCCCTCGGTGAGCTTCACGCCGTAGCTGAGGGCCATCGCCGGGCGCTTGCCCTCGGTGAAATACCAGATGTCGGCATGGGTCACGCGGTCGAGTCCTAGACGCAGTTGCAACGCATCGCCGCCGTCATAGCCGCGGTTCACCACCGCCGGATCGTTGAGGTTGAACTGCTGCCCGCCCGTGTGCCAGCGAAGGCCGGCATAGAGCCCCTTCTCATCGTAGGCCCAGTGAATATCCACCGAGTAGCGACCGGGAAAGGTCGCCGCTTCCGAACTCACCGTGGTGGCGGAACGCGCATCCCACTCGCCGCCCTCCAGCCGTCCGTCGAGGACGATGTTTTTTGCGGGCCATGCGACCATTTCCGTCGTGCGCGTGCTTTCCGAACCCATGAAGAGACGCGGGGGATTGGCCGGTGCCGCCACGCCCTCCGCCACGAGCTTCACGCGCGCGCCGAGCGCCGGATCCATTGAGTTCGTGCTCCGCTCCGGATCACTGAACCCGTCGGAAAAGCCCCACCCGATATTGCCGCCCCAACGATCAATCGGCACGCCCGTCGTGCGCATGTGCTTCATGAAACTGCGATAGCCGAGCCCGTCGTCGAAGCCGCCGTAACACAGCTCGATTCCGATGCGCAGCGGACGCTGCGGCTCGAAACGCCGTCCGAGTTCCGCCCACGGAATACGCACTTCCTGCGTATAGCTCTTCGCCCCGGTCACGCGAAATCCCTGGCTCACGGTCTTGAGCGGGGCCGCTTCCGACCAAGGCTGGTTGCCCAGCGCCCGGATGGCCCGCGCCTGCGCGCCGTCCGTCTCGCGCCAGAGCGCGATGTGCTGCATCGGGGCGAAGGGCAGGTGCAACACGAGTCCGTCCGAGGCGGGCGACGCGTCGCCGTTGCGCTCCGGCCCGAGGGGTGTGGGGTCGCCCCACCACACGGCGACGAACAAAGCGTCCTCGTCGTAGCGAAAGGCGACTTTCGCGATGTAGTCCTGGTAGGCGTTGACCGCCTCGGTCGTGCCCTTGTTCGTCAACGTCAGCAGCTCCGCGCGCGACTCGTCCCATTCCTTGAGATCACCATCCACGACGATGGGCGCGCGGGTGGCGTCGATCGACACACTGGACCCGAGGACGCGGTTGCGGCCACCGCTGGCCCAGGCGCTCGCACCCGCCGCCACGCAGCAGAGCGCCGCCAGCCAGATGGATTTCATGGGGGTAATCGTCATAAAGTTTGTTCCAAGGTGAGTTTGATATTGTCGAAAGCCGTCTGGCTGGCGCCGCGCGCAAAGCCTCCGGGTATCAATCCATCGAGTCGCAGCATGCGGAAGGATTGCGCCTGCGGCCGGCTCCACGGCAGAGTCAACAGAGGTTCGGTTTTACCCGCCACGCCCCACGTGGCGGTCTTCGCACCCACGTCGATCACGACCTCGACTCGCATCGGCGTATTCGGCTCGTAGCGGGCGATCTCTCGGCGATTAACGGCCATCTGCCCTTCTTCGCTGAAAGTGATGACGCCCACATCCACCAAGGTCACGCAGCCGGACTGGGAGAGATTACGCTTGGAGACATCGAACGTTAGACGATACCGGCCCGCGACGCTGCAGACCTCCTGCGGCAGAGTGAAGATGACCTGCGGCCCGTATTGGGGATCACTCACCTCCGTCCCATAACCCAAGACCAAGGGCTGGTCGTCCAAACCGAGCGCCGAGCCGGCAACCGTCGCCGTGCGGGTGCGGGTGATCCAACTCAGTTCATGGTAAGTGCGCAGGGGAAATTGAGCCCACACGCCGCCCGCGGCCCGCCGTTCCCGCTCCGCCTTGGTGGCCGGCTGAGGAGGGAGCCCGATCGTATCCGCGTTGAAATTCACGTCCCACAAAACCAACGGAAGCCGGCGAGCCGCATCATCGGTATTCAAATCCCCAAGACAAATTATCGGAAGTGCGCACGCGGCCAGAAACCCCGTGAAGATAATTTTTATCGATCTCATTTTGATGATGGAAAGTCTGACTAATGGAATTGACCGCGCAGTGCGATTGACCGCCGGTGCCCGTCGAAACAAATGCCATGCCACGCCCTGGCTTTACTCAACACCTCGCGTTGCGCCGACGAAGCATCAACCCAACCGCCAACCCTGCGCAGCCCAATAGGTGTGCGAAAGCCGCCGGCTCCGGGACAGCGGAAAACTGAACGGAAAGTTCGTTGCCCGCCGCATCCCAGATGTAGCCCTTTCCGTCGCCATAGGACGAATCTAGCACGTAGCCCAAAGGATTCTGCAGGTCAAAGGTGGGCGTGCCGCTCCAAGTCCCCGAGCCAATGAACACGCTGTAAACGAACCCGCTGGTAATACCGTCGCCCACCGCGCCAAAAACAAGAGAGACCGGCCCATTGAGCGTAACCGCGCCCGCACCAAAGTTAATCTGATCCGCAGAGGCTCCGTTGATATCAATACGGAACGTAGCGCCATTGGTCGCCACGAGGCCGCCGGTAAGATTGAGTGTGCCGACCGCCCCGATTTCGCCCCCCGAAAATACGCTGTCAGCACTTGTGGCCGTGACCGCAGTATTCACCGTGCCCGTGCCGCCCAAGGTCGCCCCGCTCTGCACCTCGACACGGTAGGACTGGGTCAGGCTTCCGTTTACCAGCAGCGTGCCTTTGGAGACATAGGTAGCGCCTTTGTAGGAGTTCACGCCATCCAGCACCAGTGTGCCCGCGCCGCTCTTCGCGATGCCGTTATTGCCGGAAGTGCTGGAAATCCCCCCGGTGAAACGCACGCGATCCGTCGTTGAGTTCGCATTATCGACGACGTGGATCACACGAGTGAAGTTCGCCGTGTTACCGCCCAGATCGATCGCATTGGCGACAATCACCTCGTTGTCGGCCGTGACCGAGCCGAAGACGAAAGCCGCACCGTCATCGAGGAAGTTTGCGGTCGTTGTGCCCGACCCAGCGCCATTATTCCAATAGAGTTTTTCTCCACTTCCACCGATATTAACGGTCAGGCTTCCCCCTCGAGCCGCAAATCCACCGCCTCGCGAGAGGTTCACGCCGGTGCTATCAAGCGCCCGCGTAAAGGATCCCTTCGATTGCAAAACACCTCCGGCAAGAGTGAGTAATTTATCAGAGGCCAATGCTCCATCGGCTACATCGAGTGTGGCACCACTGTAAATTTCCGTCACACCGCTCCAGGCCGTGCCGGTGTATTTCAAAACTCCGGGCCCCACGATACTCACCCGGGTTCCTGAAACGATATTACTCCCGATGGTCGCATTAGCCAGACTGGTATAGACCGTCGCCTGGGCACTGGCACCGCTGGTCTGGGTGAAGGCCAGAGTGCCGCCGTTGATCTCGCCTCCGTTCATGATAAGCCCCCCCTGCGAGTTCTGCACGCTGTCGCCGATCACAAGTGTCTGGCCGCTGTTGACCGTGATGACCTGGCCATCGTTGCGCAAAGCGAACACCTGGGTGTTGGCCGCGATCGTAGCCGCCGACGTCACCCGCGTGACCTTGGTGGTCGAGGGCGCGGCAAAATTGATGTCCGCATTGGCCCCGCTATAAACAAAGGAGCTGAAGCCCGCATCCGTCGCCAGCCCTGTGCCGGTATAACTAAGGAAATTACCGCTCAAGTTGGCGTCGTTGTCCTGGCCGATGACGCGGGGTATCACCATGTTGTTGCGCACATCAAGGACTGACAGCGGTGTCGTATTTGCCCCGACGATCACCAGTTTCTCGGTGACGCCTAGTTGAGCCAGCCCGGAAGCCGCCGCCAGAATCAGACCGCCCGGGTTAACCGAAACGGTGGCCAGCGTGGAGGCGCTATTCCCCAATTGCAGCGTCAGACTCTGGTTCGCGCCCTTGTCCAGTAGTAGTCGCCCACCACTGAGCCTGAAGGAACTCGCTGCTGTAGCCGCTGAAGCCGCCGTCACAGTCACATTCGCCCCGCTACCGTCTGGAGCCACCCAAAGCGTGCCGCCGTTCAGGCGACTCACGACGCCCGAATTCGTGCCCAGCACCACGCCGGAGTTGGCCGTGACCTTCATCACTCCGTCCGAAACGATCACGCCTCCTGCGCCCGTCAAGGCAGGTAGCTCCAGAGACCCCCAATTCTGTGAAATAGTCTGACCTGTGGTCACAGCGCTGGTAAGCTTCAGGAGGCCCGTCCCGTTTTTCTCCAGCAAAGTAGAGCCTGTAATCGAGCCACTGAACACATCTGTATCCAGCCCGCTATAGTTAACCGTCAATCGACGGGCTTGAGAGAAGTTGACCGTTCCGTCGCCATAAAGACCTCCAAACGCAGCCCCGCCCTGTGCGGCCCCCGAGGTGACGCTTGCTCCCGAAGCCACCGATAAGGCACCGTTGCTCACAAATGCATCGTAAATCTGTGACGAACCAACCAAGCGCATCTGGCCCGCATTGATCGTTACATTTCCATAAAAACCAGTGGTCTGGCTAGCCGAACCCTGCACATCAAAGCGGTTTGAAGAGCCAGTCTTCGTAATATTTCCCGTGCCACTAAAGCCGCCGGAAAACTGAAAAATCGCGGTAGCGTTACCTGTGCCCGCGATCGTGAGATCATCCGCCACGATGACCGGTGCAGTTATGTTATAGGTCAGGGTGCCAGTGCTGCCGCCCGACGAATCGAGGTTGATTACCGGACCCGTGATTCCGTTCTTCACAAACTGGAATGCGCTACCCGCGATCGTGATGGTCGTCGCGCTCGAAGCCGCCGGACGCAGCCCGGTGAGCGTAAGACTATTGAGCAAAAAAGGAGTCCCGCCCGTGTTGGTGGTGACGATCGCATTGGTCCCCGAGGTCGTCGCGAGGGTGGGTGAAGTGAACACGAGGGCCGTGTCCGTCGCGCTCACCGGAGTCGCATTCCAATTGGTAGGCCAGGTGGTATCGCTTGGGATCGCCGCCCCACTCCACGTGTAAGTGACGGCCCTCGCCTCGGAGGCGCCACCCACGACAAGTCCAAGCGACAAGGAAAACAGACTAGAAGCACGATGAGCGCGCCGAAAAGCAATCCAGGGGGTTTTATCCAATGGGGTATTCATAGAAACACTACAAGTGGGGTGGTGGTTGAGCGATCATTCCGCATGATCCGCTGCGGCCAAATCACGGAATCCGGCAAGGCTTGGCAAGCATTAATTCCCATTTATTTCTTTTAAGTAATTAACCGGTCTTAAACGCATTTAAATTATCCCGCTCACTCCATTATTCGGGTAAATTCAGAATGTTGCACATCCGCCACGATACGCCGCCCCAACGTCTTCCATGACACCCGCAACAACCCGCCCGGCGTCGGCACAGCTCCGTGACAGGAGACGATTCCCTTAGGTGGACGAGGCCGAATCCGCACCTCTGAATAACCCGGTTTCAGCGCTTCGACACCCAGCAGGTATTTGGTGAAATATTTCACCACGTAAGCGGAAAACGTATGACAACGGCTCCGCGTCGGCCAACCGCCGTGCCCATATTCGGCAAACATCTCCCACGTGGTCCCGTCGCCCGCCAGCACCATATCACCCCAACGGTTGCGCACATGGCGGAAGATCGCCTCCACCTGCCCATGCCGGTCCAGCAACTCAAGAATGGGATACAGGCCCAAGGGACTGCCGAAAGGCAGCAGCCCGTCACGTTTTTCACTGGCCAAATCCAATGCGAGTCGTCGCGACCATGCCGCCCCACCAATCCCGTGCAACGCCACCATCGCGTTCGTCAACCGGCTGGAGACCGGCGACTGCGTGCCATCCGCATGCAAGCTGTCCGCATAGCAGCCCCGCGCCGGATTCCAAAGGTGGCGGTTGACCGCTCGCACGAGCCCGCGCCGCGCCGCCGTGCGCTCCCACGTGATACCCGCCGCCAAAGCGAGCCGGGCGGCCGCGTCGAGCGCGGCCACCAATCCCGCCTGCTCGGCCGTGTTGATCGCATGGTCGTCATCCCTTGCATGCGCCCACTCTACAAAATGCCAGGCCCCCGGCCACTCGAACAGGCCGCGTGACCCGATCCGCCCCAGCGCATCGTCGATCCCCTCAGCCACGGCCGGGAAAATCGACCGCACAAAATCAACATCACCCGTCGCCCAGTAATAATCCCAGCACCACATGATCCAGTAAAACGACCACAACGGAATCGGTCGCCCACGCCACTCGGTCGGAGTCTGCGAATCCACCAACCCCCGGCGACGCGGTTCCTCGGCGAACAACGCGATGCTGTTGCACGTGATGTCCGCATTCCCGTAGATCAGCAGATCGGCGATCGATGCGAGGCGATTGTCGAAATTCCAGTTCACCTGCTCGAATGTCGGACAATCCGTCTGAGTGTCGTCGGTCCCGGATTCGACGCTCTGGGCCGAAATCTTGTAAATCCCATCCAGCAGAGCGTCCCCCGTTTGCACAAAACCTTGCCTCACCGCGCTGCACGACGCCTTCAGCAATCGCAGATTCTTCACCTGCACTTCGCCGCCAATCTCGTGCATCGCGATGTAGCGCACCCCATACGGGAAAAAACTTTCAAACTGCTGCCGACCCTCGGCAAGCCGGTAGATCAGCGCGTTATTACAGCCGTCAGGCCACTGTATCTTCGCACCTTCCATGGCCTCGAAAAACGACAGGAGCAGCGAACTGCCCGGCGCCCCCTCAGCCTCGAAGGCAATCCAGCCGTAATACACCGCACCCAGATCCCAGATCGTCCGGCAGACCTCGCCTGAGGGCGACACCAACGCCCCCATCGCCAGGTCTTGCGGATTCGAAAACAACAAGGGCTCAACCTCCACCACCCCGCCGGCTGCGGTGCCGTCCTTCTGCACCCGGAGCGCCCCCACCTGCAGCGGCTTTTTCACAAAACCCGCGAGGGTAATGTGCTCGAAATGATCCTCGCCATGCGTGCCCGCCAGTTCGTTCCGACCCTTTTTCAAACGGATCTCCACTTGCTCCTCCTTCGCACCCCACAAGCGCCAGCCTGAGCCACCCGGAAACAGCTCCTTCCCATGGAACGTCCATTTCACACTGCCCAACGTCGGAGTGAATCGCAGGACTTGGGCAACCGGTGACTCCAACATGAGCCGCACTTTCGCCGGCGTAGTAAATACCTCGTGCCTCTTCGCCTCCTCCGCGGAGACCAAAGCCGGCTTGAGCCGGAATCCCACCTGAAAGCCCGGCAGTTCCACCCGATCCACCGCAACCTTCCGCTGCGGATATACCGGTTCGCGCAAGGGCATGGAAACGCGACGCGCATACAACTGCGCGCCTGACTCCACCACCGTCGCCGCGCTCCAATCTTCGACCCCGGCCGCGGCGGCATCCACATCCTCCACTCCGGGCAAAATCCATCTGCGCACCGTCGGTCTCCGCCGCATCGCTTCCGGCCGCACACGCGTCCGACCTCCGCTCCACACCACCGGCTCACCCTCCGATTTCAGCTCGAAAATCAGCCCAGCCTCACCCAGGCAATGCGTCATCGTCCCCACGCCCAGACCGAGAACCAACACCTCGAGGACATTCGCCCCTGGCCGCAAAAAAGCCGTGACATCGTAAGCATCGACCGAACGCCGCCCCGCCGCACTCTTGGCCGGTCCATGCCCGACCACCTGCCCGTTGAGCCATACTTGGTAATAGGCATCCGCCGTAATCAACAACCGGGCAGATCCCGTCTTCGGTCCGACAAACTCCTGCCGAAACCGGTTGTAATCATGATAACCGCCTCGAGATCCTGCGTGCCAAATCCAACGCGTTTTCGATGAAAAAACAGGGGCGCCAGCAGTCTTGGGTAAATCCATAAAGAATAACGCCAAAAGATGCGTTCACGCCATAATCTCAATCATTTATTTGCTTTATTTCAATATTCATTAATTCCCGCCACGTCCCCATTTCTTGACTAAAGGGAATAATTAGATTCAGAGAACAGCTCAGTATGAACAATCCGCTTAACATCTCTCTTCAAATTGATCGCCCTCAAGTTGTCTGGCGACAGATCGCGGATCAGATGCGGAGCAAGATCATGAGCGGCGAACTCCCCGCCGGCGCCAAACTCCCCTCAACTGCGGAACTCGCCAAACTGGCGGATACGGATGTGAAAACCATCCATCGCGCGCTCACCGACTTGGTCCGCGAAGGCCTCATCACTCGCGCCCGAAAGGTCGGCACCTACGTCACCGAACGCAAATCGTTGATGTCGCCCATCGGTATCTATTACTCGCAAAATATTCCGGCCGAACGCAGCGATCTGTTCCTTCACTGCCTGCACGGCGAACTCCAGCGCCTGGCTCACGACAAAGGCATCGCCACCCGCATCTTGGTCGATAACCGGCCGCGCAAAGACCAGACAACCACGCTTCCCGAGCTTGAGACCGCCGCGCGCGAACGCTCCATCGTAGGCCTCGTGTCCACCGTGGCCGACCCCACGCACCTTGCTTGGCTGGACAAGCTCCCCGTTTCGGTCGCCTACAACGGCGCCACGCAGCCATCGAGTGCCAAATGGAACATCCCCCAGATGATCGACCTCGCCTTGAACAGTCTTAAAAAACAAGGCTGCCGCTCGGTCGGCCTGATCACCCACATCCGTGACGGCAACACCCTCTTTTACGACCACCTCCGCGCCAAAAGCGCCGAGCTCGGCTTGGAAATCCGCGAAGAATGGCTGTTGCGTCCCGGCGAATACGTGGAGGCCGCGACCAGCGGTTACAAATACGGCTATGACTATTTCAACGAGTTATGGGCCCAGGCGGAGCGCCCCGACGGTCTCCTCGTTTACCCCGACGTGGTTGCCCGCGGCGTGATCATGGCGGCTGTAGCCCACCAAGTGAACACGCAGGAGTTGAAACTCATGCTGCACAAGAACGACGAAATCGACCTCTTCTGCCCGTTGCCGGCGACCTTCGTGGTGTCCAGCGCGCGCGACAACGCAGCCGCGTTGCTCAAACAATTGGACGACCAATTCCACGGTCGCACCCCGCAGCCAATCCTCCTTCAATTCAAGCTATCGGGAGTCGGTGCCGAACCGGCCTGAAAGTAGATGCGGCGTCATACGCCTTAAGCCTCTTCCGCCGCTTCGGCCGCTTTTGCCCGTCGCAATTCCAACGGCCGGCCCGGCCACTTCCCCTCCGGCCGGATCGACTGTTTCTTTGCCCATGAAAAGTGATCGAGTCCCGAAACGTCACCGGTGAGCCAAGGGAGCTGCTCAGGATCAACCCCGCTGCATTCGAAAACCGGCGTGGGGTAGGCACGGCCATTGAGGGTCCGGTGCATGATATTATCCACCCACACATCCCAGCGCAGCCCCAAGTCCAGACCCTCGCGGTGATAGCGCACGTGGCGCATAAAAAAGTCCTGCTCGTCCACCACCTCGCCGCGACGAAACCACGCTTTGAACGCCTCCAGCGAAGCAAAGTCGTCCTTCGTGGCCACCTCGCAGACAAACCCTCCGCCAAGACGGCAGAGATCGATCTCTTCCAAATCGAGCGCCGGCCCGCGGTAGCTGTAAAAGTGCACTGTGCCCCAAAACTCCTCCCGCACCACCCTCACCCGCACATCCGCCGGCAACTCCACCGGAATCAATGGGCGGATGCCGATAAAAAGAGGCCCATCTTGCACGAAAAGATCGCACAGCTCCGTAGACTCGCCCTTGAAATCGTGGATCACCTGATCGCCCAGTTCCATCCGATCGATGTGGTTCTTGAAACAGAGCGGGAACACGATGCTCGTGGCGATCGCCGAAAGCTCATGTCGGTCGTGCACGCGCGGGCGGTAAAGCATGATTGAGGTGCGCTCATGCTGCACGGCCGCGTATTTCCCATTGTCGAACCAGTGCTCCACCTCCCCCTTGTTCTGGCCGGGTGCCAGTGTCGGATCGATAATGAAGGAGTGATTCCCGGTGCAGCACTTCTCGTTGAGCGTGAAAGAACAAAACGCCAAGCCTTGATCCCTCGTTCGCTCCAGCCGCTGGGTTTTACGCCAAACAACAGACCAGTTGTTATTGGGGCAGTTTCCAATCATTCGCTGACTCGCCGTGCCCATGGCCCAGTCTCGTTCCTGATATTGATACGTGAAAATCTCGCGTGCCGAAAATGGCATCGCCCACGGCAGCAACTTCGAGGCGTGCCGATCCAGGTTATAAACGGTGTCGCGCACAACATGGGTGACATTTTCCGAGAGATGCCCGACCTCATGCGTGCCGCGGATGATATGCGGATAATTGCGCTCATACATAAGCGCCATCAAGCCCTCCGGCACATGATAGTCATGCGCGCACAGGAAGGAAATAAACCCAAGGTTCCAATGCCCGTCAGCCGGGTTTCCATTGAACTGAAAAAAACGCTCGTCCGGCACCTTTTCTGCAAAGGAATCCGCCGGCGGATAGGCAGGCACGCCAAACGAATCGCCAAAGATACTCCAAAGCGCGGTATGGTAGGTCAACGGCTGCAACCGCATCCCCGTATAGTCGCGTGCGCTCGGGCCCGGCTTCCGCCCCAAGTTGACGTGCCAGTGCCCGATCCAGTCCGCCCAGATGCGCGCCTCACAATCCCGGGCCAGCTGACGGATTTCCGCATCCTGCGACCACTCGGCGATCGCTGCTATCGGGTAAAGTGTATGCGGGATGTAGCAATCGTTGGTCTCGTGCATGAAGCCGCGCCTTAAAAACGTGTCACGGAAGTTCAACAAGTTGGTCCTCCCCTGCTCCACCGCCTCCAGATTACCCGACATCTCCCCGCCCAGAATCAAGGCTCCCGTCGCCAAGGTGACGTGGTTGTCGTTATAACCATGGTGCCGAAGATCACGGCTCGTATAACACAATAAGTTCCGCGTGGCCCGTTCCTTAAGAATCTCGCGCGTTTCGTCCGACAACACGCGTCCCGCCACGATCAGTAACACGATCAGGTAGTTTTTAGTGAAAGCACACGGCGGAATCCCCACCAGCCGCTGGGTCACCCCATCTGACAGCAACAAGCACTCCGCCAGCTTACGATCAGCCTCATCACCGTGCAAATAGGCGATTGCCACCTGCACCAATGCCCGCGGGTCGGGGTGAGGCTTAACCGCTGGCGGGGATTGCCAAATCCCATCCCTGTCCACGAATTTCCGAAACGACCGACGCACTTGAGAAAATATCCACTCACGGCGACCTGCTGCATCCAAGCCCGGCTCGAAGGCCGAACAATCTGTGATACGATCAAGAGAAATGGCATTCATAGTAATTGGCTTCTATTGAATATTTTATAAGTTATTAACACATATACTCATAAGATTTAAGGCAGGATAATAAGCCGACCTATTGTCTTTATTTCCAAACCACTGGAGTCAATTCTTTATTTTCTTTATTTTTTAATTGAAATAAAGACAATAAAGAGCGTTTTAAAGCACGAACGCTACCTCCTTAAGTCCCCAATTTAATGAAACTTGTATTGGTCAGCGGTGGCGCCCATCGCCTGCTCTCTATCTCCCGTAGCGCACTCGCCAAACCACCCGGTCTCACCTCTGATTCCCCATGATGCGCCTGGCCTCACCCCGTTTATTCAACTACACGCTTTCCCTTGGCGTCGCGTTGTCGTCCTTCTGCGGCGCCCGCCTTGTCGCCGCGCCCTCAGTGGAAGAGCAGATCAAAGTCTCCGTAGTTTCTCGTTTCTACGATCCGAACCAGCCAGAGGCTTCGCCGAACCTGGTCGATTTGATGAAACGCGACCGCGATTTGACGATCGAGATGTGGAGCGGACTCGCGCTGCCCGGCGGAGGCGGACGTTCCGCCATCATCATGTCGATCGCCGGCCAGACCTCCCCGGACATCATGGAGTCGTGGTTCCACGTCATCCGTAACGACATCGATCAAGGGTTTCTTTATCCACTCAACGAATGGATCGGCGACGATCTCAACGGAAACGGCGAGATCGACCTCGACGAGGCCAAGTGGGACGGCTGGAAGGACGTTCCCCCGCTTTGGCGCAAAGTCGCCACAGTCGACGGCAAGGTCTATGGCCTCCCCCAAGCCAGTGTCTCCACCATGGGCGTGCTGTTCCGCACCGATCTTGCCCGCAACGCCGGACTCGACCCAAGCAATCCGCCCACGACTTGGGACGAGTATTATGAATGGGCCCTGCGGTTGACTGATCCCGGCGTGCCCGTGCCCGGGCGCATTTACAACGAAGGCCAAAAAGCCATGGCGATGGTGCCGTATGGATTCACCTGGCTGCCATGGGTGCAAAGCGCCGGTGGCGAACCCATCGTGCAGGTGCGCACCGATCCCAAGACCGGTCGCGAGCATGTGTTTTCGCTGGAGGAGAAATCATTCGTTTTACCCGACGGCATCGATCTGACGTCCGTCAAACCCGAGTTCCGCGCCAACTTCGATTCGCCCGAGGCGATCAAAGCCGCCGGCTTCTATCACCGGCTGCGGTGGGGACGCTGGATGGTCGATCCCGAAACGGGTAACCCGGTTGTGCTCGACGATGCGGCAGTTGCCGCAGGCGAGGTGATGGTCGGTGACCGAGTCGTTCGCTTTACGCCCGCACAGGTCCGCCAAGGCGTGGGGCGCGCGCATCTCGGTTCGCGCGACACCGATCCGCTGCAGTTGCTGGGTCGCGGTGAGGTGGCGATGACGACCTGGTTCGTCACCGACCTGCTCAGCACCGGCAACACTTCGGGCCTTAACCCCGATCTGCTCAGCTGGTTTCCGATTCCGTCCGGCTCGCCGGGCGCCGCACCTGTCGTGCAGTTACAACGCCACTATGCGTCCATGGCCACCAATGTCAGTCTGCGGCCCAAGGCCGAGCGGGACAAAGTCTGGGAGGTCATGCAAGGTGTCACCGACCATAATGCGAGTGACGCCACCGCGGCTCGTATGGTGGCTTTTGGTCTGGCTCGGTTTGTTGATCCGCGAACGCTCACCCGGTTGGGCTACGATGATTATGTGCGCACGATTCCGACCGCGCTGCGCGATGTTTACGGCCGCATGGACACCGGCGAAATCAAGAGCTTCACCGAACCTTACCAAGGCTTCTGGACCACGATGGACGGTTCCCTCAACCGGGAGGTGCTGGGTATTCTGATTTCACAAAGCGGAGAGAAATTCGATTACGTCGCCGCGCTCAAGGCGGTGAACATAAAGGCCAACTCGGGAGTGATGTTTGCGCGCCCGAAGGCCGAACTCGACGAGCACCGCCCGTTGGCGCGTGTTATCTTTGCGGTGATCGCCGCAGGCTTCGTGGCGCTGGCCGTGATGATCGTGCGCTCGATGTTCAAGAAGAAGTCGGCCGGCGCGGCCGGTATGGTGAACAACCGTTTTCTACCCTGGCTCATCCTTTTGCCGGCCCTCGTGCTGATCGGAACCTGGGGGTATTATCCGCTCATCCGAGGCATGGTGATGGCGTTCCAAAACTTCCGTGTCGCCGGCGAAAGTCCGTTCGTCGGACTCGACAACTTCATCACACTCGCGCTCGACCGCAGCTTCTGGGCGAGCATGGGCACGACGGTTTATTACGTCACCCTTACGATGATGATTTCCTTCACCGCGCCGATCGCCCTGGCGATCATGCTCTCTGAAGTGCCTCGCGGGAAGATGCTCTACCGCACGCTCTTTTTCCTCCCGCAGGTCACCAGCGGCCTGGTGATCGCGCTGCTGTGGAAGCTTATGTTCGATCCGCGGCCCAACGGTATATTCAACCAGGTTGTAGCGATCTTTAACTACATTCCCGGCGTTGAAATCGGCGCGCAATCGTGGCTGGAGGATCCGTCCATTGCGATGATCTGCGTGGTTTTGCCCGGAGCCTGGGCGAGCGCGGGTATGGCCAGTCTGATTTATCTGGCTGCACTCAAGAGCGTGCCCGAGGACACCTACGAGGCTTGTGAGATCGACGGCGGCGGCATTCTCGTGAAGTTGCGCCACATCACGCTGCCGGTGCTGATGCCGCTGATCATCATCAACTTTCTCGGGGCGTTCATCGCGACCTTCCAGAACATGGGGAACATCTTCCTGCTTACCTTCGGCGGTCCCGGTGAGACCACCATGGTGGTGAGCATGAAAATCTGGATCGAGGCCTACAATAACCTGCGCTTCAGCATTGCGACCTCCATGGCGTGGATCGTGGGCGCATGTCTCATCAGTTTCACCTTCCTGCAGATGCAGGTGCTTAAACGCGTCGAGTTCCGTCGTTCCAAGGACTGAGCCAACGCCTGTCCACCCCGCCCATCAGCGACACCCCTTCACTTCGATGCCCCTTCTTTCCAATGTAGGCAACAAGACCTGGTCCCAGCGTCTTTTCGTCTGGTTCATCTATGGCACGCTCACGGTTTTCGGCGCCACCATGGCCGTGCCGTTCCTGATCATGCTGACGAGTTCGGCATCCAACAACTACGACTACGACCGGTATTCGATCGCACCGCGTGCGCTCTGGTCCGCCGAGGATCGTTTCATGAAGGGCACGCCCTATTTTGCCGGACCGGGTGAACTCTTTCTCGAAAAGCCGTCGTTGTGGACCTCATGGCGCTCGGTCGGTCTCGATCGGAAAACCTCGGACCACATCGCGCACGGTTATTTGGACGTGTCCCCTGCGGAGCGCGAATTGTGGAGCCGCCAGGCTGCCGATTACTCCGACTTTGCCTTGGATTATCCGCTCGTGGATTCCGAGGCCACGATCAACCGCGAGATCGCCGCCGAGTTTATCCTCGCCCACTATGTGAAGCTGGCCGTGGAGCGGAATCCCGCGCTCGCAGACGAGCGTAAATCGGTCCGGGAGAGGGCCGCGCTCGAGCTGCTCTCTGAAAATTGGGGTGTGCCGGTGACCAACTACATTGGCGTCCGCTTTGATCGCGAAGCCCGGTATCCCATGACCCAACAATCCTGGGTTCCGCCCGGCGGGGCCAAATGGGCTGATTTCAACACGCTTCGTTTTGCCCTCCAGCACGGCTTGCAGACGCCGGGTGTGCTGGCTGATTGGAAAGGCTACCTTCGGGACCGCAACTACTCATCCGACGATATCCGCCGGCTGAGTCCGTTGCCCGCCGACGCACCGGCCGAGGAGGCGGCCCTCTGGCGTGAATTCGCCCGCACCCGCGCACCGCTTTCTCCGGTTATCCCGCTTTCACTGCGCAAGACTTGGATTAAATATCTTTCCGGCGACAACGTCCGGGAGAGGCTCGGCCTCAAGGCCTCCGAACGCTTCGATATCACCCGCTACAACGCCCTGGCCGGAACTGATTACACCCGGTTGGAAGAAACCCCGTTTCCGTTGCCCGCCGATGGTCTTCCCAAGCTACAACCGCTTTGGATGCGTTTTATCGAAGAGCAGTATCCGCTGCGTCTGACGCACCTGCGCATCACCCCAGAGTTGCGCGACCGCTACGAGGCCTTTCTCAAAGCCAATTACGAAAGCATCTCGTCGCTAAACCACCTGCTCGGAACCAGCTACTCCGGCTGGGCCGCGGTGCCTCTGCCCGAGTCCCTTCCCGAGGCGCGCGCCGACCGGGGAGGCAGTCTGCGCGAGGTATGGTTCTCCTTCGCCAAGAGCCTGCCTGCCGCTGATCGCATCGTTGGATCGGGGGATGCGGCCTGGCAGATGTATCTTAAAAATAAATACAAAACGCTCGATTCGCTCAACGCCGCCTACGGCTGGAAGTTGTCTTTCTGGGAGGAGGCCCGCATGCCGCTCGACAAGGCTTATGCGGTTACCTACGGAAACCATCAGGTCGCCTTCGCCTTCGAGCCGTTGCTGTTCAACTACAGCACGATCCTGCGCTTTCTGGTCGATCAGGGGAATTCCATCCCCGTCACCCTCTGGCTGATCGTTCTGAGCATCGCGACCTCTCTCACGGTCAACCCCCTCGCGGGCTACGCGCTCTCGCGTTTCAACCTGAAGATGAAGGACAAGATCCTGCTCTTCTGCCTGGCGACCTCCGCTTTTCCCGCGATGGTAAGCGCGATTCCCGGATACCTGCTGATGCGCGACCTCGGCATGTTGAACACCTTCTTCGCTCTCGTGCTTCCCGGAGCGGCCAGCGGCATGAGCATCTTCATCTTGAAGGGTTTTTTCGACTCCCTTCCGCAGGAGCTGTATGAGGCCGCCACCATCGACGGTGCACGGGAGTGGCAGATCTTTCTCTACGTTACCATTCCGATGGTCACGCCCATCCTCGCGATCAATGCACTCCATGCGTTTATCGCCGCCTACGACGGTTGGGCGTGGGCGCTCATTATCTGTCAGGACAAGAGCATGTGGACACTCTCCGTGTGGCTCTATCAGGCGAACTCCTGGTGGGCGCAGTCCCCCTGGATCACCACGGCCGGCTTTGTGGTCACCTCCATCCCCACGCTCATCGTGTTCCTCTTCTGCCAGAAAATCATCATGCGCGGCATCATCGTGCCCTCGATGAAATAACCCCGCCGTCTTCTTTACACCCATGGCCACCGTTCAAATCAAAGACCTCGTCAAAATCTACCCCGGCTCCGGCGGACCCGACGTTAAGGTCGTCCACGGCATCAATCTCGATATCCACGACCGCGAGTTCATGGTGCTCGTCGGCCCCTCGGGTTGCGGCAAGTCCACGACGTTGCGCATGGTCGCCGGCCTCGAAGAAATCTCCGGCGGCACGATCTCCATCGACGGCAAGGTGGTGAACAACGTGCTCCCCAAGGACCGCGACATCGCGATGGTCTTCCAAAACTACGCACTCTATCCGCACATGACGGTTTACGACAACATGGCCTTCGGTCTGAAGCTGCGGAAGTTCCCCAAGAACGAAATAGACCAACGCGTGCGCGAAGCTTCCGCCATGTTAGGCCTCGACGCCTACCTGGATCGCAAGCCCAAGGCGCTCTCCGGCGGCCAACGCCAACGCGTCGCTGTCGGTCGTGCCATCGTGCGCAAGCCCAAGGTATTCCTCTTCGACGAACCTCTCTCCAACCTAGATGCCAAGATGCGTGTATCCACCCGCACCGAGATTTCCAAACTCCATGCGAAGCTTGATGCCACGATGATCTACGTGACCCACGATCAGATCGAAGCCCTCACCATGGGCGATCGCATCTGCGTGATGAAAGACGGCCATATCATGCAAGTCGCCGAGCCGCTGGAACTCTACAATCATCCGGAAAATATGTTCGTTGCAGGCTTCATAGGCAGCCCGCCCATGAACTTCCTGCGCGGCACCATCAAACAAGCAGAGAGCGGTCTGCAATTCATCGAGACCAACACACAGGGAACACCTGTCGTCGTTACGCTGAACGCTGATCTCTCACGAAAAGTCGCTGATCGAGTCGGAAAACCTGTGGTGTTTGGCATTCGACCGGAAGACGTGCAAAATACACTCGCCGTGACGAACGCTGACTCCGGCGCGACCGTTGAAGTGAAAGTCGAAGTCTCCGAGCCGATGGGCTCCGAGACCTATCTCTACCTCACGACCGGTGCCTCATCGTTTATCGCCCGCGTCAACCCCACCGACCGCTTCGCTACTGATCAGAAAGTAAAGGTCACTTTCAAGCTCTCCAACGTGCAGTTCTTCGACGCCGAAACAGAGCAGGTCATCAAGTAATCCTTTTATGGCCAGAGGCTCAGGTCGCCCTTCCCGCGCGCTTCAATCTCGCTCGTGGCGTCCGCGGAATTTTCTCGGCGATTCGTTCATGTTCGTCGTAAACCAGAACGAGAACTGGCTCAGGTGTCCGAACCCCGTCGCATAGGCGACTTCCTTGATGGAGTGACCGTCCCCCTGCAGCAGCGCGCAGGCGGTTTCCAACCGGCGCCGGTTCCAGTATTGGGCCGGCGTCGTCGCGAGTTCGGTGCGCCACAGGCGGTCGAGCTGGGCTGCGCTCAGTCCGCGGCTTTTCGCGAGGATCGTGCGCGAGAATGTCTCGCGCAGGCTCGCGGTCGCCAGTTGCTGCCGGCTCTCCCGCACGCGGGCATCACGGATGGGTGGCGCCTCATAGCGCATGCCGTTCGCCTCCAGCAGCGCAAGCAGCCGGACGAAGAATGCGGCGGTCACTTCCTGCAACTCGACCTGTTCGGCGAAGGTGGCAGGAATCGCCTGCGGAGTGAGTTTTCCTTGTTCGCGTTGGCGACGCAAAATGCCCGCCCGTCGCATTCGTCGCGCCCTTCGTTCCAATTCAAGATCCCCGTCCAGCGTGACGACGGGTGCTCCCGTCCATCCGGCTCCGTTGCCAGAGCTTTCGATCAGCAGGTGAATCGAAAGGATCTGCGCAGAATCGCTAAAATCCTGAAACCTCTCGCCCGGCTGGCAAACGAGCCACTGGCCTTTGCCGGCCTGTGCGGTGTGACCGTCTTTGATCACGGTCACCTCTCCTTCCAGAAGGTGAAACACCGTAAAAACCACCCCGTGAAAAAGACCATGTCGCCCGATGGGTGGCCCCTCGAGAAAACGAATAAGGGAGATGCGCAATCCATCCCAATAAGTCGGCGGAGGCGAAGCGGGACCTAGGTTCATGCACACATCTATAAACTTTTTTACCACGCCTATAAAGCCTCGGTTCCTGTCTTTTTTTCAAGCGACGCCACGCTCGCATTATGAACACACCCCTTCGCGTTCACGAAAGCGTTTCGGACAATCCCATCGAGTCACAGGACATCCCCGCGCTCGTGAGTCGTTTGCTCCTGCCGCCCTCCTTGCCCGGTCTGGTCGAGCTCGGTCGGTTCGCCACTCCCCGCACCACCGCCGCCATCGGCTCGTCGCGCATCGGCATCGGGTTTGAGACGCTCGACCGGTTCATGTTCGACCCGGAGCGCGTGTATCCACATCTGGCCGTGCTCGGTGCGAAGTGGGCGCGTGTCCAGACTGGATGGAGCCGTTGCGAACTGACCAAGGGCGTTTACGAATTCGCCTGGCTCGGTGTCATCGTTGACCGACTCCGCGCGATCGGGGTGCAGCCGTTTTTCTCCGTCACTTTTGGCAACAAGCTCTACATGCCGGATGTGCCGCATGAGTCGGCCGTCGGCCATGTTGCGCTCTATTTCGGCGAGGAGGGTCGTGCCGCGTGGGTCGCCTACGTGCGGGCGCTGGCGCACCATTTTCGCGGACGCGTTCAATTTTGGGAGGTGTGGAACGAACCCAACATCCCTCAGTTCTGGCATCCTAAAAAACCCTGCGGGCGCGCCTATGCCGAACTCGTGCGCATCACCGCCGACGCCGTGCGCGCGGAGATTCCCGACGCGACGATCATCGGCGGTGCCATGTCTAAACTCGATCCGCACTTTCTGGAAGAGTCGCTGAAGGCCGGCATGGCCGGAGACATCGACGTGTTTTCCTTCCACCCCTACCAGTTGGTTCCCGAACACAATCTCCATAACATGCACGACCTCGTGCGCCGGTTGCTCGATCGGTATGGCAAAGGCCGCCGCATCGCCATCTGGCAGGGCGAAACCGGCTGCCCGTCGCAGACCGAAGGCCATAACGATGACTGGCTCGGCCTCTACGACATGGACCAAGTCACGCAGGCCAAGTGGATCGCCCGCCGTGTGCTCATCGACCTGAAGATCGGCTTCGACCTGTCGCTGTATTTTCACGCGGTGGACCTCATGGACCGTCCCTACCGGCAGGCCGGCGGAAAGATCAACCGCCCCGTGATGATGGGCGTGATCCATGGCAAATCTTACGAACCCAAATACTCGTTCGAGGTGCTGCGCCGCATCTGTTCGCTCTTCGACGACGAAAGCCATCGGCGCGAACTCTATTATCGTTTCGACGAGATCGATCCGCGTCATCCCCGGCAAAGCGGCCTGTTGTCCTCCCCGGTATGCGCGAGCTTCGCCCGCCGGGGCGCGCCGCTTTTCGCCGTGTGGCAGGCGGAGGATCCGCAGCAAAAGACCGCGGCCCAGGAAATCGATCTGACGGTGTGGTGGGATTCTGACCTCAAGATGGACCGCCCCGCGCTTCTCGATCCGCTGACCGGCCGGGTTTACGATGTTTCCGCACGCGGGAAGGACTTCGTGCTCGACGGTGCCGTCGTAGGCCGCCGCTTCCGCTTTCCCCTGCCCGACTATCCCCTCGTTCTCACTGACGCCTCCGTCCTGCCACTCTTATGAAACTCACCGCCCTCAAAACCTACATCTGCGACGCCTATCGCACCAATTGGTGTTTCGTTAAGATCGAGACCGACTCCGGCCACCACGGCTGGGGCGAGGCCACCCTCGAATACCGGGAGCACACCGTCATTCAAGCCGTGCAGGAACTCGAACGCGGCCTGCGCGGCCGCGACCTCGAAAACATCGAGGCTTGGTGGCAGGACGCCTACCGCGACGCCTACTGGCGCGGCGGCCCCGTGCTGATGAGCGCGCTGTCCGCAGTCGAGATGGCGCTTTGGGACATCAAGGGGAAATCACTCGGCGTGCCTGTGTATCAACTGCTCGGCGGCAAGGTCCGATCCGCGGTGCCTTGCTACGCCAACGGTTGGTTCGCCAACGCCAAGACGCCCGACGAGTTCGCCGCCTGCGCAAAAAAAGCCGTCGCCCTTGGCTACAAGGCGCTCAAGTGGGATCCGTTCGGCTCCGTATTCCGCACGATTTCCGCTCAAGGCCTGCGCGATGCGCTCGCGGTCGTCGATGCGGTCAAGTCCGCGGTCGGCACGAGCGCCGAATTGCTCATCGAGGGCCACGGCCGTTTTGAGTTGCCCGCCGCGCGCCGCATCGCCCGTGCGCTCGAAGACTACGATGTGCAGTGGTTCGAGGAGCCGCTTATTCCCGGCAATCTGGAAAACTACGCCCGCCTGCGTCACGAGACGCGCACGCCGATCTCGATGGGAGAACGGCTCTACACCCGCTGGGACTTCCGCGAAGTCTTCGAACGCGGCTGCGCCGACTTCATCCAGCCCGACGTCTCGCACGCCGGCGGCATCTGGGAGCTGCGCAAAATCGCCGCGATGGCCGAGGTCGCGCAGGTCGCGTTCTGTCCGCACAACCCGTCCGGTCCCGTCGCCAACGCGGCCACGCTGCAGCTCGCCGCCTGCACGCCCAACTTCCTCTACCTCGAAACCATGGCGACCGACGTGCCCTGGCGCTCCGAGGTCGCCCGCGAGACCTGCCGCCTCGTGAACGGCGAGATGACCATTCCCGATGCCCCCGGCCTCGGAATCGAGATCAACGAAGAGGCCCTCGCCGCGCATCCGTATCAGGTCCACGAGCTGCGCCACTACACCGGCGCGCTAACGGCGATCCGTCCGCCCGACTCCACCACGACATTCTCCGCCTCAACCCGCTGACCGGCTTTTCATATGAAATTCGATACATACCCAAATCTTACTTACATCGGTAAACTCAAGACGAAGAAGAGCACGGAAATCGGCTCTTCGCGCCTGGGCGTCGGCTTCGAGACGCTCGACCGCGACATGTGGGACGCCAACCAGGCATGGCCGGTGATCAACGAGCTCGGCGTCAAGTGGGCGCGCGTCCAGACCGGATGGGCCAAATGCGAGAAGCAGGCCGGCGTCTATGACTTCGCGTGGCTGGATGATATCGTCAACAAACTCACGGCCAAAGGAGTCACGCCCTGGCTCAGCTTTAGTTATGGAAACCCGGTTCACACCCCCGGGTCCAGCGTCACCGGCGTTGGCTACCCGCCGGTTTATACGGAGGCGGAGCGCAACGCCTGGCAAAACTACGTGGAGGCACTGGTCATTCACTTCCGGGATCGGGTCGATCACTATGAAGTCTGGAACGAGCCCGATCTGACCTCGTTCTGGAAACGAGGTCCCAAGGCAGCCGATTATGTCGATCTGGTGCGACTTACCTCCGGCCCCATCCGCCGGCTTCAGCCCAAGGCAAAAGTCATCGGAGGCGCCATCGCTTGGGGCATGACGGCGTGGAGCATCAAATTTCTGGAGGACTGCATGAAAGCCGGAATGCACGAGCTCGTAGATATCGTCACCTATCACGGCTACAAATCGATCCCCGAACGGCACAGCACGCAGGAATTGCCCGCGTTCAAGTATTTGATAAATAAATACAAGCCGTCCTTGAAATATTGGCAAGGCGAGGCGGGCGTGCAGTCCTATGTGCCGGAAACGGGCAACGCCGGTGCGCTCTCGAAAATGAAATCCAGCGAGTCCATCCAGGCGCGGATGCTTCTGCGGCGCACCTTGCTGGAGCTCCACCACGGGTGCGAGATGAGCAGCTATTTCCACATGGCAGACTTCGCCCACTACGCCGGCGACCGGCGGACCTATCACTATGGATTGGTCCGTTTGGCGGACGGCTCGCCCAAGCCCGCCTACTACGCGCTCCAATCGCTGGCCACCCTGCTGTGCGAGGACCTGCAACCTGCCGAGGGTCGCACCTCCTGTCACATGAGTGTGCTCAGCGACACGGGAGATCCCCGCGCCACCAAGGCTTCCACGTGGCACGCCAACTTCGTGCGCGGCAACGTGCCTATCCACGCCTGGTGGTTCCCCGAATCGGTCGAGGACGATCCCGTGGTGCAGCCCATGGAAATGACCTACTGGATTGAAGCCGGCCTCCAGCTGGACAACCCGGTGTTGGTCGATCCGGCCACCCAGAACGTCTATGCGGTGGCATTCGAAATGGATAAACGCACCTGCGCCGAGACGTGGATGGCCCCCGATCCCCAGGCCGAGGGCGTGCGTGTGTTCAAGCCGCTGCCGATCAGCAACACGCCGCTCATCCTTACCGACCGGTCCATCGTCGAGGTCATTGCGGGGTGACATCGTTCGTCCGTCGACACTCCACCCCATCAACCCATGACACCGTCACCTCTTCCCGATTTTACCGGGCACACTGCGCTTGTAACTGGCTCCACGCAAAACCTCGGCCACACCATCGCGTTGCTCTTCGCGCGCGCCGGAGCCCGCACGATCGTGCATGGTCGCACGCTGTCGGACGCACAGGCGGCGTGTGACCGCATCCGTGCCGAATTGCCCGCGGGGGACGTGCATGCCGTGCACTTCTCTCTCGGCGACGCCGGAGAAGTGGACGCCGCCTTCGCCGACCTCAGGCAACGCGGACTCGCGCCCGACATTTTGGTCAACAATGCGGCGCATCTGGGCCTCGGCCCCGACACCACGTTTCTCGGACAGACGCCGGAGTTTTTCAGCGAGGTGATCGACGACAACCTGATCGGCACGTTCCGCTGCTCGCAGCTCGCAGCATTGGAAATGCGGGCGCGCGGCAAGGGCGGTGCCATCGTCAACATTACCTCGTTGGCCGGCGAGCGCCCCATCTGGGGCCGGTCCGCGTATTGCACGAGCAAGGCGGCGCTTGAGGGCCTGACTCGCGCCATGTCGCTGGAACTCGTGCAGCACGACATCCGCGTCAATTGCATCTCCGCCGGCTACATCTGGACGCCGCGCTGGAACAACCTCGCGCCGGAGCACGAGGAACGCCGCCGTAAAAACACGCCCGGTCACAAACCGACGCAACAGGAGGAGATCGCCCGCCTCGCGTTGTTCCTTGCCTCGCGCCAGGCACCGACGCTTGTGGGAAGCCGCATTGTCATCGATGGTGGACTCAATGCACAACAGGTGCCTTCGGATTCGACCGTGTAAAATTTTCGCTTTGGAAACACCCCGCCACCGATGACCTCTCCTATTCTTCCCGAACACGCCTGGTTCAACGAAGCCCGCTACGGGCTCTTCATCCACTGGGGCGCATACTCGGTCGCCGGACGCGGCGAATGGTTTCGCAACCGTGAACGCATCCCGCAGGAAGAATACGCGCGGCTCTACGCGGATAATTTCCGCGCGGAAAACTACGATCCCGCCGCGTGGGCCGCGCTGGCGAAGGAATCGGGTATGGGCTATGTCGTGCTGACTACGCGCCATCACGACGGGTTTGCGCTGTGGCCGACGAAGCAGGGCGAGTTTCACGCTGGCAAGATCGGGCCGAAGCGCGATCTGGTCGGACCGTTCGTCGAGGCGGTGCGCGCGGCGGGGCTGAAGGTCGGGCTTTATTATTCGCCGGCGGATTGGAGTCATGCGGACTATCCGGGGCCGTTTTTTCGCGACTGGCCGTCTGAAAAAGACTGGGCTTCACCAGAGGCGCGCGAGCGTTTCATCGCCTATTACAAGGCGCAGCTCGTCGAGCTAATGAGCAACTACGGCAAGATCGACTACCTGTGGTTCGACGGATGCATTCCCGACGATTTGCAGCGTAAGGACGTCAACGAAGAGCTGCTGCGGTTGCAGCCGCACCTCCTGATCAACGAACGCAACGGTCCGCCCTCGCACGTGAAGGTGAGCGAACAGGCGATCCGGGCGCCGAAGGACAAAACCGCGCCCTGGGAGGCGTGCATGACGCTCAATGACAACTGGGGATGGCACGCGGGTGACCACCATTGGAAAAACGCCTACGAGGTCATAAAGATGCTCTGCGAAACGGCGAAGGATGGCGGCAACTTGTTGCTCAACGTCGGACCGAAACCCGACGGCACGATTCCCGACGAGTCGGTGCGCATCCTGCAAGAAGCGGGCGGGTGGTTGCGCCGCAACCGCGAGGCGATCGTGAACTCGGAACGATGCCCCTTCAGTTGGAACAACTGGGGTCGCGTCACGGTGAAGGGCAGTCGCGTTTACCTGCACATCCGCAAGAGCACCGGGCCGGAGCTGTGCTGGGCGGAATTAAAAAACCGGGTGCTCTCCGCGCATTGGTTGCACGGAGGCGCACCGGTGGCGTTCGAGCAAAAAGGAGAGCGTTTGTTCCTGCGCGGACTACCGGTGCCGTTGCCCGATCCGCTCGCAAATACACTCGTGCTGGAAGTCGAGGGCAAGCCCGAGGCTCTCATCGAACAGACCAGCTTCTGGATTCCCGGAGGCCATGATTAGCAGCGAAAGCGCGGCGGGCATACTCCTCCCTGCGCCTTCCAACCGGACTCTCGCACGTCTTCCTAAGCATCGATCCACACCTGTCCCTCCGCCTCGCGAACGGGATAGGTTTTGATGCGGCCGGTTCCGGCGCAGATACCGCGCCCGTCGGCCAGGTCAAATTCCCAGTGATGCCAGGGGCAGCGCACAATGGCGCGCGCGGCATCGTAGCCGCCCTGCCCCGGCCCGTCCGACGTCACCAGCCCGGTCAGATGCCCGTGACAAATCGGCGCGCCGGCATGCGGACAATAATTGAGAACCGCATACAGCACGCCTCGCAACCGGGTGACGCCGACCGAGCGTTTTCCCATCTCGACGATTTTGAAACGGCCTTCGACGATCTCTTCGCTTGGTCCAATCAGATGCGCGGGCATGGCAGGATGTTGTCTTTCGGTTACTCTGCGCTCAGGTCAGCCCGAGGAAGGCGGCGGCGTTGTCGTGGAGAATTTTTTTGCGAGCCGTCTCGCTGATGCCCCGTGGTAACACGTCGGGCGGGTCGAAGTCGAAATGCGGGTAGTCACTCGCATAGACGAGCAGGTTCTCCGCATCCATGATCTCAAAGAACGACACGATCTGGCCCGTCTTGAGCGGCTCTTCCATCGGCTGCGTGCCGAAACACATGCTCTCGCGCACATACTCGCTTGGCAGGCGCTTGAGCCAGGGCGCCTGCTGGCGCAGTCCCTTGAACTCCTTATCCATGCGCCAAAGCACGTGCGGCACCCAGCCAAAGCCACCCTCGACAAAGGCGAACTTGAGCGTCGGGAATTTCTCAAACACGCCCTCCAACACGAGGCTCACCAAGTGGCCTTGGTAGTTCTGCGGCACGCATACGTGCGCCTCGAGATAGGTCGAGGCCATGCCTGCGCCCGTCGTCGCCGGATTCGCGATCAACGCGGTGGTGGCCGGGTGCAGATGGATGCCCAGGCCGTGGCGAGCCGCCGCCTCGTAGATTGGCCAGTAGAAACGCTGCCCAAAGGGAATCCTCGTCGCTCCGTAAAAACAGACGCAACGGATCTGGGGATGCCCCGCGAGGCGCTCGATCTCCCGCACTGCCAGCTGCGGGTCGCCCAACGGCACGAAGATACCCATGAGATAGCGGGGATCGGCGCGCAGCCACACGTCGATCGTGTAGTCGTTGAACGCGCGACAAATTGCCGCCGCGTAGTCGTTGTCGGGCACCCCGGCGACCGGTCCCTTTACTCCTGTGAGCAGTGCATAACGGTGACCATAGGCATCGAGGAGCTGCTTGGTCATGAGGTCGGGATGCAGGTCGGGCGAGCGCCCCTCGGCATCCTGCACGTCCCAGCGGTTGCCGCCGTCCTCGGCGCGCACGCCGTAGCTGACACGTCGCAGGCCGTATTCGGCCACCTCGGTTTTATAGGGCTCTTCCAGATACTGGGACCACGCCGCTCGGGGGATATTTTGGTGGACGTCGAAATCGATCAGCATCCCCAAGCTTAACACATCGCTGAGAGTCCGGCGTGTCAGGGATTGATGCGCGAACCGGCCAAAATTGATCTGCCGGACCGACGGTTGACTTGGACGCCCAGCATCAGCCATTAGGATGGCACAATGCCTCCCGTCCATCCCCATCCGTCGGACGAGCTTGGCCGTGGACCGATCGACGCACAAAACCCGGGGATCGAAGCCTCGTTCAGGACGTCGTTGATCCATGTCGAGCATCGTGACAATCGGTCCCGCACACGTTATCACTGCCAGCCCGGCGTGGAGATCCACCTCACAGTAGAGGGGCACGCTCTATTCCATGTCGGCGGGCGCAACCACCCGCAAAGCCCGGGCCAAGGCATGGTGCTGCGCGGTCACAATCCGCATCAGTTCATCTCCGACCCCACGTTTCGTTTTCAACGCACGGTCGTCTGCTTCGTCCCGTCTGATTTTGCCGCCACGGCGCGCGGCGAGCATCTCCTCGCGCTCGATTGGTTGCCTCAGAACGGTGGGTTTCCCTTTGCGCTCAACGAGCAGGAATTCGCCCGTGCAGACGAGCTGGCGCGCTGGCTGCGCTACGAGGTCAATTTCCAGTTGCCGGGCTGGCGCGACACTGCATTCGGACTGCTCCTCAACCTGCTCGCCATCGTGCAGCGCAACGGCGACGCGGGCGCCCCCCCCGCATCGGGTGGCTACCGGTGCGAGCTGGTGAGCAACGTGTGCGCCCATCTGCGGAAAAACCTCGTCGGCGACCTGAGCCTGCAAAGCGTGGCCCGGCGGTTCAAAGTCTCGCCCGAACACCTTACGCGCAGCTTTCGCCGGCGTCTCGGGATCAGCTTTCATCGCTACATGCTCGTGGAGCGCATCACTGCCGCCAAGGAACTGCTGCGCGGGCAACCGCACAAGAGCGTCACCGATGTCGCCTTCGAAACCGGTTTCGAGTCGCCGGGACATTTCAGCAAGGTGTTCAAAAAACACACCCGGCTCACGCCGACTCAGTTTCGCGAAACGGACACATAATGGAGTGTCCCTAAATCATTTCACTTAAAAAAGATCGGGGACGGGGTCAGCGGCATCCAGGGATGTCTGACAAAACTGGCTCAAGCACGCACCGCCTCAATAAAGACCGGCGGTATCAAGATATGTCGGGGCACCGGCGGCACGCCGTGCTCATTATGCTGCAACTGGGTGACCACCAGATCCACCGCCGCCGCCGCAACATGATCGCGCCGGTGATTGATGCCCGCAAACCCCGCCATGTCGGGCGTCCAATCATGGACCACAAAGCCCACATCCTCCGGCACACGCAGCCCCAACCGCACCAACCAGTCCGGCACCGCCCGATGAAACGAGATCACCACATCCGGCCGGTGCTCCTTCATCCACACGCCAAACTCCGCCTCGTTTTTCTCCAGCACCGCCTCCTTAAACAACATTAACGGCACCGGTCTCCGCGCCGGCACCGCCTTCTGATAATGCAACCACGCCCCCGAATACGTGTGCCCCGACCGTGCATCTATCCACGGTGACACCGCCAGCCCGATACGCCGAAATCCCCGTGCCTCCAAACACTCGGCTGCCGCTAAAATCCCCTGCGTCATGTTCGTGCCCGTCCGATGCAGTGGCGGATTCGTCAACCCAAACCCAAACGTCACCGCCGCAAATCCCGTGTAATCAAACCTCGCCCCAAACGACTCCGCAGAACCCACCGATACCAGCACCCCCCGAATCCCCCGCGTCTCCAAAATTTTCCTCAACCGCTTCGGCGTGATCCCCGCGCGCACAGGATCAAATTCCGCCACCTCGTAACCGTATTGCGCCGCGCGTTTTTTCACATGGTCCGACTGCACATAGTTGCATCCGGTCTCATGCGGCGATCGGTCTGTGCTCTCGTCACGAATCAGCGCCAGTGTCGCCCGCATCTTTTTTGCCCGATACCCGCGCACCAGCTCCATCAACCGCGACACCTGCGGATCCGGCCGGTAGCCCAGTTTTTCCGCCGCCGCCATCACCCGCTCCCGCGTCTCGGGCGACACCTGCGGCGAATTCCTAAAGACCCGCGACACCGTCATCGCCGACACGCCACAAGCCTTCGCCACCGCATGAACACTCGTCGGTCCGTTTTTCATGGAGCAACGGTAGTTTTGGCCGTTTCCCTCTGCGCTGCTGTAACTCGGTCGGCTATGCCCATCCGCGTAATCTGTGGTTAAAACCCAATTCGTCCACCCCGATCATGTTTACATAACATGGAATATCTTTTGAGCCAGTTCCAGCCTGCCGCCTGCATCGCGCCCTCCCGCCATGTCATTGCTCTTCTCGCCTGCCCGCCTCTCCCGCATCGAAACCGCCGGCATCATCGCCGTGCTCGTCATAGACCGGGCCGTTGACGCCCTGCCCCTCGCCGAAGCGCTCGCCTCCGGCGGCATTGAAGTGATCGAACTCGCCCTGCGCACCCCCGACTCGCTCGCCGCCCTGCGCGAAATCAAAAAACGTTTCCCCTTCATGCTCGTCGGCGCCGGCACCGTGCTCGCCCCGACGCAAATTCCCCAAGTCATCGACGCCGGCGCCGAGTTCGCCGTCGCCCCCGGCTGTAACCCTCGCGTGCTCGCCGCTGCCGCCGCTGCCAACATCTCCTTCGCCCCGGGTATCGTCACTCCGAGCGATATCGAGACCGCCGTCGAACACGGCTGCAACCTCCTCAAGTTCTTCCCCGCCGAACCGTCCGGCGGACTCTCCTACTTGAAAAACATGACCGCCCCTTACGCGCATCTCGGCCTGCGTTACATCCCTCTCGGCGGCATCGGCGAAACCACCGCCGCCGCCTACCTCGATGAACCTTCCGTCATCGCGCTCGGCGGCTCCTGGATAGCCCCGCGCGAACTCATCCAGAAAAAGGACTTCGTTGAAATCGCCGCCCGCGCCCAACGCGCCCGCGATCTCGTTCTCAAAATCCGCTCCACCCGATGAACACCACCATTGTCACCTTCGGCGAAATCATGGGCCGTCTCTGCCCCTCCGGCCACCGGCGCTTTATTCAAAGCATGCCCGGCAACCTCGAACTCACTTTCGCCGGCGCGGAGGCCAACGTCGCCGCCTCGCTCACGATTTTCGGCATGCCGACCCGCTTTGTAACCGCGCTCCCGTTCAACGTTCTCGGCGACGCCTGCGTGCAGACTCTCCGGGGCATCGGCGTGGATACCTCGCACATGCTCCGCGTGAAATCCGGTCGCCTCGGCCTCTATTTCGTCGAGAAAGGTGCCAACCAGCGCCCCAGCAATGTCGCCTATGACCGCGACCATAGCGCGATTTCCCAGACGTCGCACGACCGCTTCAACTGGACAACCATCTTCGCCGACGCCCGCTGGCTGCACGTTTCCGGCATCACGCCCGCTCTCTCCCGCATCGCCTTCGAATCCGTGCTCGCTGCCGTCCGCGCCGCCAAAGCGGCCGGCCTGACCGTCTCGTGCGACCTCAACTTTCGCAAAAAACTCTGGCAATGGGAGCCCCGCCTCTCCGCCTCCTCTCTCGCCGCTCGCTGCATGACCGAAATCCTGCCCTTCGTTGATGTAGTCATCGCCAACGAAGAAGACGCCTCAGACGTGCTCGGCATCCACGCCGGCAACAGCGACATTCAAGGAGGCCGTCTCGACGTGGATCGTTATCCCGCCGTAGCCCGTGAAATCGCCCGCCGCTTTCCCAACGTCTCCAAGATCGCCATCACCCTTCGCGAAAGCATCTCCGCATCGCACAATAACTGGGGCGCCATGCTTTACGACGTCGCGGGCAAAACCTCCACCTTCGCCCCACTCGCCGATGGGGTTTACCGTCCCTATGAAATCCGCGACATCGTGGACCGCGTCGGCGGCGGCGACAGCTTCGCGGCCGGTCTCATTTTTGCGCTCAACACACCGGAACTCGCCGCTTCGTCCGACGCGATCCGCTTTGCCGTCGCCGCCTCGTGCCTCGCCCACTCCATCGAAGGGGACTTCAACTTCAGTTCACGCATGGAAGTCGAAACCCTCATGGAGGGTAACGCCTCTGGCCGCGTCGTGCGGTAAAATCTTTCGGCAGGTTGGCAAGCAAGCTCGCGTTCCGACGGATGCCCAGGAGGCGAAGGATTATAATGCGAAAATCTTGGGTGGCTTCCTCCCATTCACTTGGCGACGAACGCTCCGGAAACGCTTAGCGAAGTCGGCGAGGGTAAAATGATGCACTTTACCGTGAGTCACGCCCCGAGCTGATTTTATGACAACTTTCTGTCTACCCGAGGCGATTTCAGACGAGCCACGAAAAACAGCTCTAGTCACAAGTCGAAAATAGTAGCCTAATTATTCGAGTCCCTTCCCGAGCACCACTTTCCTAGAGAGGCGAAAAGCCTCACACGGATCTCACACAAAAGATCCCCTTACTCAGGCTTGGAAGCAGGAATAGGGTTGAATGCGGTGATAATTATCACCCCGCCGGCGTTTACAGTGAAGTGGTCGAGATTTACCGGGTCAGTTTTGTCTCTTCCAAAGGGAAGACGATTCATGGCTGGTTCACCAAACCCGAAAGCCCCGGCCCTTTTCCTTCGCTCCTCGTTCTACCCGAAGCCGGTAATGCCGCACGTCCGGCACCCCGTCGAACACGCGCGCCATGGCTATGCCGCGCTCGATACCCAAGTCCACGGCAACCCGGCAGACGCCGTATCCAATTTCTCATCGGTCTATTCGACCCCGTGAAAGTAGATGCTCCAACCTGCTTGTGCCTTGGTGTGTTTCATCCACGCACATTGCATTCGGCGCAATCCGCATGGAGCCGGTTGGGATGGTCTTAGGCCAATCCGCCGCGATGGCGGCCGCACTGGCGCTTCGAGATAATTGTCCGGTGCAACGCATCTCGGTCGAAGAACTACAGGATCGATTGCGTGAGGTCGGCTAAGCCATTCCTTCCTCCCAGTAGAATATCGTTCAATTCCAATGACACATTGCATGGTGATTTGAAGCGGGGGATGGAGCGTGTGGACTCCAGCGGGCGGGTTTTGCACTTCCATGCCTTCCGGAAGACCTTTCAGACGTGGGGCGCGGTCGCTGGCGTAGGGCAGCGGTCCGCGCAGCAAATGCTTGCGCACTCTGATCAGTTCCTCACGTCCGGCGTGTAGCATGGGCAGTCGCATCCCTACTTCAGTTCAGGTCGGGCACATCGTTGATGAAAGAGGCAATGGGCGCTCCTCCGGTTGACCAAGGACAAGTGGTAAGTGGCGGGCAGGCCATTGGAGTGTTCAGTTTGATGTATGATGACCGCTACGGGCCCGTGCTTCTTTATCAATTGTCGCCTGGTGCCCGGAATTCCGGTGGCTGATCGACGCATTTTCATCAGGATAGACTATTCACGGCAATTGTTGCCTGCCGATACTTCCAATTAAAATACACTTTCGCGAAAATCCCGGCGGCGGCGAACTGCCACAAAGCCGACCAGAGGTAAACGTAGGTATAGTTTTTAACCCAGTCAAAGAACATGCCTGCCACCGGCGTGAGCAGGAGCACGAAGAACTGTTGGCAGATAGAATTGGCAGAACAGAACTGGCCGATTTTTTCCCGAGGGAAGACTTCCACCGTCAGGACGTTGATGCAGATCGTAAAAATGAAGCTGGATAGCGTGATCAACCCCATGCAAACGAGCAACGAAGCCGCTCCGCGTAGGGCAAAAAACGAGAGCACGTTACATCCCCCCCACAAAACAAGCGAAGGGACCAGCACACGTATCGGGTTTAGCCGATCGATCAACGCGCCAAGCGGATAGCCCAAAAGCACAAGCGACACTGCCGGCCAAGCCTGCATCTTGCCGATGGTATCGAGATTAAGCCCGAGGGTTTCGCGCCAGTGGAATACTCGATAGAGGTTGCTGATGTTGCCACACTGGTAGGCGATAAAACCGGCGAAAAACCACAGATAATAACTGTGGCTGAAACAATCGATGAAGTAACTTTTGATTGGAGCCAGAACCCCGCTTGTGGCGCGCGGTTCTGGAGGCGGATACGCCCCCTCTTTGACCATAAAAACGCTGCCCAGATAGGCCGCCAAAAAAAAGGCTGCCAAGAGTCCGTAGATCCAGTGCATGTGCTTTTCGGCAAGTCCGAATATCCAGTAATTCCAGACGAACGACTGCAGTGTCGTGATTATTTTGGCTATGGCATTAAAACGCCCCAGCACAGCCTTGGGAACTACGTCCCAAAAGTAATACATGAAAATTGCCAGCAGCACTGCGTTGAAGATTGAGAACAACACGCAGCAGACGCCGATGGCGAGGACCGCGCCGTTGATAGAGCCGGAGCCAAAATGGGCCGCGAACCAAGGAATGCCCATGAGCCACTTCCACCCTTCCGGAGCCCAAGGGATTGCAGCAAGCGCAACGGCGGCGGGAGGAGCGGCCGCAAGAAGAAATGGCCGGCGACGGCCAAGCCGTGTGCGTGTGCGATCCGACCAAGTGCTGACCACCGGGTTGATCCAAATGGTAAGCATCGTGCTGAGCGTCCCAAGGTAGAATGCTATCTCCGTGTTGGTCGCACCATGTTCGCGCATGAGGATACCGGAAAGAGAGGGCTTCACCGTCTCCATCAGCATCAGGAAAAAATCATTAAACATGAGCCAAGCGAAGAGGATGATTAATCCCCCTTTCGTGTAGCGCAGCGTGCCGGCGCACCAGAGCGTGCGACCGGTTTTAGGATCGGTCACAATGTCTGCCGAAGCAGCGTGGGGCGCGGACGAGTCGCTTAATTTCATCTCAATGATAGCGGGGGCTAGCCTGGGATCCAGAAACTCGTCTGCGCTGTGAGCGCTGCAGGCTTGCCGTCGACTTCCAGAACGATGGTTGTCGTGAGAGGATCGGACAGGAGCACAGGAAGATTACGTAAGAATAACCGCTCCCCTTTCTGCTCGAATGCTACAGGAGCCCCGCCATCCAGCCAGCGGGCCGCGAGCACTTTGTTTTTCAACTCAGTCCAACAGAGATCTGATCCTGTGCTGTTGCGAATGTGCAGGTAGACAAAATTTCCCTTCACGGTTACACGCCCCCAATTATTCCACGAGAAGGGTGAACGCTCCGAGTCGCGGATTGATTCTTTGTTTCGCCCCAGCCATGCCCCCGCATCACGGAGAATACACACCGATTCTTCCGGGATGGCTCCATCGGCTCTCGGACCTACATTGAGCAATAAGTTTCCTCCATTCGTCGCCGTTTCACAGAGCATTTTAATTACATCGCGAGGGGACTTCCACTGGGTGTCTCCCGCATGCCAGCCCCAGTTATCGTTAAGCGTCATGCACGCCTCCCATAAACCGCCGGTGTTCGGCGCACGAATGGCTTGTTCGCTTATGTGCACATGCGAAGGGGATCCGTTGCGTTCGTTGATCAGGAGGTGTGGCTGAAGTCTTAGTAACTCTTCATTCACCTCGCTTCGCCGGAGATCGTCAGGAATGCAGCCATCGAACCAAAGATAATCGATCTGGCCGTAGTCGGAGAGTAATTCGACCAATTGCGCACGATAGTAAGCAATGAATCGTTCGCGGGCTTCCGGGCTCGCCCAATCCTTTTCGCCAGGCCAGTCGCGAAAGAATCCCTGCGGATAGTCGGGATGATGCCAATCTGCGGGTGAATAATACAATCCCACCTTCAGCCCTGCGGCACGCACCGCTTCGACGAACGGTTTCACCAAATCACGTTTAGGCCCCAGGTTTCCTGCGTGGAAATTACTGGTTTTCGTCGGCCACAGCGCGAAGCCGTCGTGGTGCCGGGTCGTCAGCACGACGTAGCCCATGCCCGCTTCCTTCGCCAACGCGGCCCACGTCGCTGGATCGTAATTTTCGGCGCGAAAATTCTCGGCATACAGCCGGGAGTATTCGTCCTGCGGGATGCGCTCACGGTTACGCACCCATTCTCCACGGGCGGCGACTGCGTAGGGCCCCCAGTGGATGAATAGTCCATAGCGGGCTTGGTTGAACCAGTCGTGGGCAGTGGAATGTGAACTCGGCATAAAAATGTGCGAATGACCCGATCGTCGGGTTACTTCACGATTTCTCCCACGATGAAGATCGCACCGGCATACCAGTTGGTCGGCTCGTATTTGGCGGGGAATTTTTCGAGGTCGCCCTTGTTGCGGTCAAAAAGAATGCCGGCTTTGTCAGGTTTTTCCGCAGAGACCGTCACCTCGATCTCATGCACCGTGTCGGGCATGTTGTCGCCGATTCCCAACATCGAGAGGCGCTGATACGTGCAATACCCGTCGAAACGCGCCTGCTTGCGCGTCTTCCCGTCCACCGTCACTTCCAGCAAAGCGCCGTCCGGCCCGATCAGATCGTAAATGGAAACCTTCGTGCCCTTGAACTTGAACCGCAGCGAAGCGCCCGGTTCCAACTTCCACAGCGCCCCCATCCGGTTGGCAAAAGCTTTCGCCACCGCATCGGTCTTCGCATCGAGCTTCACAACCGGCCCCGCGACTACACCGCCTTGATCAAGCGGCATCTGTCGCGCGGCCTCCCAGTTGTCATCAACCAGCGGTGCGCGCGCGGCATGTGATCCCGGCGAGCCTGCCGCCTTCATCGCTTCCAGCGACCGCGTGAGCGCCTGCGTGTAAAGCACGTGTCCGGTCTCCGGATACGGATGCACGCCGTCCTTGGAAAACACGATGCGTCCCTGCGCATCGGTCGCCAGCGCTGCGGACGCATTGAGTTCGTCGCCCGACACACGCGTCATCGGTGCGTCGTCGGACTTCATCATAAGCTTGCCCGCCTTCTCCATCCGCGCGACTTCGAGCGCCAAATGCACACTCGGAATGCCATAGTGATCGGCGACTTCCTCCATCACGCTTTCCGACCGTTTCATTTTCCCTTCGGCCAAAGCCGGCGTGTCCTTCGCAGTCGCGGTATAAACGAAGCAGATGTCCGTCTGCGGCAGCAGGCGCCATGTCTTGCGCACGATGCCCTCCATCGCCTTGCGGATCTGCTCGGACTGAGCACCCGCGTCGTTCACCGCAAACTCAACGAAGAGCAGATCCGGCTTCCCCGCCAATGCGTCGGTCTCGACCCGAAACACGCCGAGGTCCGAACCCGTGCCGCCGATAGCCGCATGGATCTCGGCGATCTTCGCCTTCGGATATTGCCGCTGCAGCCACGCGCGACTCTGCACCCGCCAGCCCTGCTGCGCGGTGATGCTGCCGCCAAGATAAGCGATGGTCACCGGACCGCCTTTTTCCAGTTTTTCGAAAAAGTTAGGAAGTCCGCCGCGCGAGGTCAGCTCGACTGCTTCACGCGGAGTGAAATCAGGCTTTCCGCACAAACGCGGTGCGATGATCGATGCCAAGACGACAATCGCCAGGGCGGCACGAAACGGGAGGATCAGGATGGGCATGATAATAAAAGTCAGAAGACGGTGATCGGGTAGCTCTTCCACACAGAACCCGACCGGCCGAGAATGGTATAGCTGCCTGTCGTCGCAACGGACGAGACATGCAAATTCGACCCCACCCACTCAAAAATAGGCGGGCAGATCATCTCGGTGAACTCAACCGGCGAAGTGCTCCCGGGCGCCAGCGAGTAGGAAGGCCCCGTCGTGTAATTGCCCAGCGCTTCACCAGTCACCTTGATGAACACGGGACTTTGCGTCGCGGTCACCTGTTTGGTGGTCCCTCCCAGCGTCACCGGACGCCCATAAAGATCCCGCGCCGAAGTTGCCGCCATCGGCACGGGAGTCACCCGCGACGCCGCGACCTTGGTCCATAGCACGAGCAAGGTCTCGCCTCCTCCGGTGGCGGTGAACACGCGCACATCGGAAGCCAGATGGATATACCGGCGTGCCGCGGTGAAACCCGCGACTTCACGCGCCGTGCGCGCATAGGCGAAAAACGGCAGCCGGGGAGTGGAATCCAGATTCAGAAACGAATAATGATCGAAGGATGCAGGCGATCCGTTTCGCAGACAAAAACTGAGCGCACCCTCAATGCCGTGCTCTTCCGCCCGGGCAAGCAACAGCAGCCAGGATCTCGCCGTGTAATCCGCGTGCGCGCGCTCGGTGACACCGGCCTGCCAGTCACCCGTGTTGCCCGACTGCCAGCCAAACTCCGTGAAATACACCGGCAGGCCGCCCGCGCCGATGCTGGTCAGATAGCTCCGGAATCCGTCCAGCCGGGTTAGGAACTGGTCTTCCGGCGGACCTCCGTTGCCGTAGGCATGCATGCTGATTCCATCGAGATGCGCGGCAACTCCCTGCGTATTGAGCAGATTATCCAGCAACAGATACTTGCTCGCGAATCCATAATTGGAGGCCGGATTTGTATCTGTATCCGGATACACGGAAGTCGGTAAATGGGCGAAAACCGGTCCGATTAATTTTAATCCTCGACCGGGGTTGGCCACGTTCACTTCATCCACCACCTCCTTCACCGTTTTGATGTAGTCACCGAGCTGGGCCCACGTTCCGCCCCAGTTACCCCATTCGGGTTCGTTGCAGGTCTCGATGTGCTGAACAAAGGGCGGCAGATCCTCCAGAACCCACCGAAGCATGGCTTTGAAGGCGGTCTTGTCGTTATAATATTCCCACTGCCTGCGGTTGGCGGAAGTTTTCCCCGCCGGTAAAAGCGCGTTGGGAATACCGTCCAGGCAGGCAATCCAAGTGTGATCGACCGATTCCGGCAGATACCGCATCGAGCTGGTGACACTCGCGGTGCCTGAAAGCCATTCGCTCGAGGCCTTGTTCGCCGAGCCGGTATAGCGGTAGCTACCGCCACTGGCGGCCACGTTGCGGAAATGAATGAAGTAACGATTCCATTTGGCACCCGCCGCCGTCGCGAGCGGGTTGTCCGAATTGACGCTGAAAACTCCAAATGGTGAAACCGCCGGAGTGTCCTGCCCCAACACCGCCGCGCTCCAGGTCCGGATAACGCTGGCACCCGCCGAAGGCGTCACGGTCGCCCTCACTTGATAGTATCCTTTTTGATTAAAAGTGATCTGCCGTTTCTTCGCGGTGAGCGTGGAAATCGTGACATCCGCCGCGGACGCCACGCCTCCCGTGTAATCCAGAACCGTTACACCGAGCGACGCGGTGCGCGGATCATAAAGGCTCACCGTCATTACTCCCGTATCGGCCTGAAACACGTTGCCCGTTTTCCCCGAGACCGCCTCCACCAGATAGTCGGCATGCGCCTCCAACGCGGTGATGCGCACATCGTCCATCCACAACGTGCCCGTGTTGTTGGCGCCATCCATCACATACACGTAAACATAAAGCCGCGCCGTATCATCACGCAAAAAGGCGACTTTGGAATACGTCGTCCACTGCCGCGAAGCCGGCACTTGGATAAAATCCGTTGTATCCATCAACCATTTCGAAACGCCCGTGGACGTCTGCTCCAGCACTCGCACCATCAGATCACCCGTCTGAAACCCCTCGGATCGCAACGCCAGCGACACCGACACCCGGCGCGTCGTTCCCGGTATCGTCGCCACGGTCACCGGCACAAACGTTTCGTTGCGCACGTTGCGAGAGCCTGCCGCCGTGCCGGTCATCTGAAATTGCAGGCACCGGCGCCCCTCGCTCACCGGAAGGACATCGGCGTTGCCGACGATTGAAAGCGCACTACCCGCCGACGCCGTCCAGGCCGAAGCGTCTCCCGTAGCTTCAAACAGGTAAGTCGCCAGCGGAGTATCCGCCGCTTGGGCAGGCACCCAACATAACAGTGCCGCACCAACGATACGAAGCGCGGGAATCAAGAGACGCGCGGATTTAATTCCCGCGGTAAACGCGATCGGACAGAGCGAGGTTGGGGTAGTATTCATGGGGTAAATTCGACCAATATCACACGCGCTTCCGTGTGCCGCCGTTGCACGCCCGGCTATTTTTTCGGGGCGATGACCAGGCCGTAATCCGCCGTGCTCGCATTGTTCGCCGCCGTGCCGAACAATATCAGTTGGCTCTTGCGATTGCCTCCTTCGGCCACCGGACCGTCGATGCCTGCATCAAAACCAAAAGCCGCGCCATCCGCGGCTGTGCGACCGGTGGATTCCCATGGGATGTGAAACAGCATCCAATATCCTTTCGAGGTGCGGCCTCCGATGGCCGAAGTGTCCGCAAGCACGCCTTTCGCTGACGACGCGTTCCATACCTCGACCGCATCGCCTGGGTTGAGCGCGGGCTTGAGCACGACTTGATACGCGCCCGGACCGAAGCCCCCGCCAAAACCCGCGCCGGCGGCACGGAAATCGAAGAAGAGTTCGACTGCGGAACCCTTCACGCCCGGCCACGGCGCGGGCGCGTGAGGCTGCGCGTCGGTTACATCGACAAACACATAGAGGCCGCGCGCGTTGCGCCCCAGCTTCACCTCACCCGAAAGCTCTGCGGAGCCCTTCCAGAATTGCTCTTCCTGAATCGACGTCAGCTGCGGCGGACGACCGATCATCACCTGCTCGGGACGATCCAGCCGGAGGCGCGTGCCGGCCATCGAAACACGACGCATCGTCTCGGCGTTCACCGCATCTGGCAGCGTCGCCAGCGTCATCACCGGCTTGGCTGCCAACCCCACCGGAAAACTGAATGGGGAACCGTCGGCCAGCCGAGTGCGTCCCTCGATCATGCGCACCGCGCGGTCGGTCGCTTCCGGCGCATGGGCATCCACCTTGAACGATGCACGTCCACCCGCTTTGAGCGAAAACGGCACGGTTGCAGGCTCAAAACGCCAGCCGTGTTGCGGGGCAAACTCCACCCGGCCGTTCCACGGCTGCGCGGCGCGATTGATCAGCGTAAACTCCACGCCGACCGTGCCGTCGTCGCGATTGGTTTGCCGCACAGTGAGCACCGGCGAAGGCATGATCGCGATGCCGGGCTTTTTCACGTGCACGTAAACGGGGTCCTCCGTCAGCTCGATCGCGTGACGCGACACGCCGTCCGCCGACGTCGCCACTCGGGACACCCGGCGTTGACCATAAAGTGACACGAGCTCCAACTCCGCGTCTTTCGTTTCCAGCAGAATGCTGCGCGTGCCCATCGACGACCACAGCACGCCGACTTCGCCCCCATTCTGTTTGGGAAAGACGCCGCCCAGCACACCGCCTTGATCAAGCGGACGCACGCCCTTGATCACCGCACCTTCGAGCTGCGCGGTGAGCACGCCGATGGCGAGCGTCTGCCAGCTCGGCGTGCGCACGCCGTCCATCGTCGCCGAGATCAGCGCGAAACCACCGGCACTCGAGCCGCGATGCTTTTCCGCCGCCCAGTCGGATGCAGGCCACTTGGGATTCCATCCGAAGAAAACAAACCGCTCCGCGCCCGCCAGAAAGTTGTAAACGGCGTTGCGCACGATCGAGAGACTGCCGGTCTGCTCGCTCAGCGCGTGATTCGGCCAGCCGCGCGAGACCGCCAGCATCGGCGTGCCCGCGTCGATCAACTCCTTCAACCGGTCCGCCGGAATCGGCCGGTCCACCTGCTCGCGCAACGCGACGTAGGTGCCGGTCTCCGAATTGATCACCGGCATCGCGCGCCCCGTCTTCGCGATCAACGCCTTTACCTCGGCAAGCTTGCCGGCGAGATTCGCCTGCTCGGGCAACTGCGGGGTTACGTAGGTATGCACCGACACACCGTCCATGAACTTGTCGCCACCATCGGCGAACACCTTGGTCATCCAGGGCACGAAGTTGCCCGTGCCGCAGATTCCGAACACCCGCGCCGCGGGATCAACCGCGCGCACCTCTTCAAAAACCGCCTGCGCGATTGGCACATACTCCTCGGGCGGAATTCCATTGTCTCCACCGGCGTTGGGCTCGTTCTCGATTTCGTAGTGCAGAACCCTGCCCTTGTAGCGCTGGGCGAACTCGCGAACGAATTTTCGATAAAGGTCGAGCTTCGGGAAACCGCCACGCTCACCCCATTCCGATTTTTTGATTTTTTGCTTCGGATAAAGACGCTCCCGCATCCAGACCTGCAATGGCTCCGACTGAAGGCTCACATAAGGTGTCAGTCCCTGGCCCAACAGCCAATCGACCCGCTTGTTCCACGCCCACTGCTCGGGAGGGGTCGAGGGATCGATGCCGTAGCTGATACCATCGTCTTTCACCCACGCCGGTCCGACGACATATCCCCAATAGGAATATACATGCGCGAAATCCATCCCGAGCGCATCGGGCCACGAGCCGAAGACCTGGTTACCCGAGTCATGAAGACCAAACTTCGCCGGTCCCTTCGGCTCGTCGCGACGCGCGACGGATAAGAAATGCACGTCGGTATCGAGTTCAGTGCCCAACCCGCGGGTGCTCACTTTGAGATGATAAACATCGTCTGCCAGAGGCGCGGGGAAACGCAGCGGCGCCAGCTTCCCGGTGCGCGCGCCGACGGCAACGGTCTGCGTCCAATCCTGGCTTGTCCCCGAGATCTCTCCCCGCAGCGCAAATTCAAACGTCACTTCACGGACGTCATCGCGGCCGTTGAGCACTTGAACCATCGGAAAATCACGCTGTTCAGACTGATTGCTCACTGCATACGTATCGAAGCCAAAAAGACGGGCCTGCACGACATCTCCAGTCACGGGCACGACAGAAGCCGCGTAACCGTTTTCCCAGCCGATGCTGAAACTGCCGCGGCCTTCGATCTTCACTTCGTCCACATGCCACGTCTCAAGCTCGACACGCACCGGTGAAAACGCGGAGGGCAATTCGAGTGATCCCGCCTCGCGGCCTTCGACCGTGACCGTGATGCGCTGCCCCGACCAGTCGAGCCGCACCTTTTTCCAGGAAGCACCCCATGGCTCGCCAAGCGACACAGACGTCAGTTTCTTTCCGTCTTTTTCAACAGCAAGAAAGGGCGTTCGGCCGGCCGACGCCGCCGCAAAGCCGAGCGTGATTTTAACGTCGCCCTGTCCGAGCGTGAGGGCGGTCTTGCGCTGGCGACGGGGATTGTCGCGCAACTGCACATCCACGCTGCCGGCTCCTGCAAACGTCACAAAGGGCGCGAGGTCGTAGGTAAAACGCGTTTCCACGTCCATCGCGCGTCCGACCGCACCGCCTCTGGCGGGGGGCACGGCGGGCACACGAGGGTTCGGCACGTCATCAGAACGCGGATACAGGCTGAACTCTTGCGCGGTTGCGGCCGAGCACATCAACGCAATCGCAAGGAGCTTCACGCCCGATGCGCGAAAAAGGGAAACCAAAGGATTCATGGGGCGAAAATAATAAGCGGAGCATGCGCCTTCCCGAAGGCGCGCAATAACGGGGAGCCAAGACGCGTGCTGCGGTTCAAGGCGCAAGGGTGAGCACGGCGTCGTCGAAGCGAACCTTGATCTGCGCCGACGTGCTCATGCCGAGGCGAACCCCGATTTTAACAGCGTCGTCAGGGGCGGTCACCTTCATCGAAACAGGCGTCCACTCGGGCGAAAACTCCTTGGGCGACGGCAGCCGCTGATAACCGATCCAGCGCCCCCCGGCGTTAAGAAAATAGATGCCCACATCAGGAGTGGAATAGGTTCTTCCCGCAGCAGATTCAACAATCTCTGCCACCATGCGCACGCTAAGCGTGTAAACCGCACCAGGCTGGGCCGCGACCTCCTGCTGCCACCAAAGCTGGGCCTTGATCGGCGCCTTGGTGGCGATGAAGAGAACCGAATTGGCATCGGCTTCGAGCTCGCCGCCCCATTCGACATGCTCGGCATCGGTCCCAAGATTTTTGATCGGCGTCGGGGGGAATATCCAACGGGAAACCTTACGCATTTCACCGGTGTTGAACGTGCCGTTTTGCAGCAGGTTTTTTCCAGATACCGGCTGTGCGAAAACAAAAGCAGCCGGAAAAAAGAAAAGACCGAGGGCGAGAAGCGCTTTTTTCATGGGGTAAGATCAGTCGGTTTTAAAAGTGGAACTGCCGCTCCAGTTGTAGCCCCTCCAGAAAACGTGGTTCGTCGTGGCGCACA
>DATHXF010000175.1:0-5773 GCA_035459785.1 Rariglobus sp.
CCGTGGCGAGTGGCGTGATGACGGCTGGAAAGGGTGGTGGGGTGACGAGCCGCCTTATCACTGCCCGGTCTTTGTTCTGACGCATCATCCGAGGGAGTCGCTCGAGATGAAGGGTGGAACCACGTTTCATTTCGTGACCGAGGGCATTCACGCGGCGCTGGAGCGCGCGCGCGAGGCCGCGCAGGGCAAGGACGTGCGGGTCGGCGGTGGCGTGGCGACAATCCGGCAATACTTGCAGGCCGGGTTGATCGATGAGCTGCACCTGGCCATCTCGCCGGTCTTGCTCGGAGAGGGTGAAAATTTGTTCGCGGGTCTTGATCTGCCCAAGCTCGGCTACCAGCGCACCGAGCACGTGCCCTCGGCCAGCGCGACACACGTGGTCTTCACGAAACGCGCGCCGTAGGTGGATGCCGACAAGCTCGACCTGCTTGGTTTCCCGTTTACAGCCTGAGCCGCGCGGGTCGCCATTGTTCACGAACGAGGTTCGCTGGATTCGATCGTAGGCGCGTAGGTCAAGACCCCATGGGACTTGGTTCAGCGATGATGTAATCATACCGGTGGATCCAACGGTAACCTTCCGACTATCCATCAACCTCATGAAAAAACTAATCCTCCTCGCCTTCACCGCCGCTGCGTTTTTCTCCCTTGCCGGTTGCGAAAGCACGCCGAAAACCAGCACGACCACCACATCACAGCAAACCACGGTGCCCGGTCCCGTCACCACGACCACATCGGAAACCACCAAGACGCCTTAAGCGGGTTGGCACTCGCTCCGGACCCTTCGGTTCGATTCCATCGGCCCGAGGGGCGCGGGGTTTTATTCAGTCTGGTCCCGCAGCCCGCGAACGTCGCCGCGCTGTTGGGCGTAGCCAGCGCACCGAGCATGTGCCGTCACCTAAAACGCGACTCACGTCGTCCTCACGAAGCGCGTGCGGTAGATGAATACCGACAAGCTCGACCTACTTGGTTTCCTGTTTCCGTCCTCACCCCATTGGCTCGATCGCCGAGCTGAATCCGGTTGCTTGATGGCGCAAGATTTCGGAAATGCTAGAGATGATCCGGTATCTCACCTCCCTCTATTTCATCGCCTTCGTCGTCGTGGCGTGGGCAACGCCGATCCGGGCTGAAGACGCTCCCGCTGCACCGCTGCCGACGACCGTCTTCGAGAATCTCCAAGCCGGGAAAAAGCAGACGGTCATCGCCTACGGCACGAGCCTGACTCATCAGGGTGCCTGGACCGGCGAACTCGGGAGGTATTTTACGAAGCAATTTCCGGATCAGGTGACTTTCAAAAATGCCGCGCAATCCGGGAAGAACTCCAAATGGGGATTGGCCAATTTCGAGGAGCGCGTTCTCGCGCACCGACCCGACCTCGTGCTCATCGAATTCTCCATGAACGACGCCGTGACCCGCGGTGACATCACCTTGGATGAATCGAGGGCGAATCTCGACAAAATGGTGCAGGCTCTGCGCCAGCAGAATCCGAAGGTTGATATTGTCCTGCAAACCATGAATCCGGTTTGGGATTCGCCGAAGAAAGCGTCGGCCAGTGAACGTCCGAATCTCGAGGCCTATTACGAAGTGTATCGCAGCTATGCGCGTGAGCATTCGCTACCGCTGGTCGATCATTATGTTATCTGGCGGGCCATGCAGAAGGACGATCCGGAGAAGTTCCAGCGGGTGGTGCCCGATGGCACTCATCCCAACAATAGCGCGAGCCAGTGGGTGACCTGGAAGGCGGTGAAAGAGCTTCTGAAAAAAGCGCAGACCGCGGCGATTTCCCCGTCCTCCCAGCGAAAGTAGGAAAGACTGGAAAACCCAGCGCCTTGTGAAATGGGGTAGGCCGTAAATTGGCAATGAGGTGATTGGTCTGGGCTTTTTTTCCAATTTACGGACCGACCCCATTGGCTCGACCTCAAATCAACGGGCCCTTATGGCGTCGGCTTCGGGCTGAGGCTGTGAAGTCCATCCAAGTCGACGAGAGCTTTGAGGATATCGACGGCCATCGCTTCGCTCGTCTGCCATTCGATTTTGTTGATGTTCAGGGCAAGCTTCAGGTTTCCGCAGGTGACCCAAATGTTGGTCACGTCGTTGATGTTCATCGGATATTTACCGTCCACGGTCTTCTGCTTGGCGCTTGGTTTGGCCGGTTGCTCCATAAGAAAGATCGAAAGCCAGCAGACCTGTTTTCCACTGGTGTCTTTCCAGGAGAGCTGTCCGGTGTCGTGGATACTCCACCTGACTTCGGTCTTGGTGAGGCCGGCGAACGGACCGGTGGACGGGGTTTTGAAATAGTTGCCGAGTGCCGCGGCCCAGTCATCACCGAGCGCCTCGATCGGTTTATGTGCATTCTTGACCCGCTCCTCGAAGGGCAAGGCGGCGGCTTTGGCGTCATCCCTCAATTGAGCCTGTAATTGCTCCAGTTCTTTTTTCTTCGCGGCGCGCGCGTCGGGGGCTGTGATTTTGGCCGAGTCCACCAGTTGTTCGAGACTGATGACCCGGGCCTTGGCTTCGACCAGATTGGACTCCAGTTGCGCGATTTTCGCTTCGCTCATGGGTGGGCGGTTGAGCAGACTCAGGCATTCGCCCGCGGCATCTTTCTTCGCATTGATACCGGCGGTCTCACGATATTGCTCCGCCTTGATATCAGAAATCTTGGCCTTTGCGGCCAGTATCTGGCTTAGCAGCGCTTCGGCCTCGGCCGGAGAAGAAGCCGCCTGAGGCAGGCAGGTCCAAAAAGAAGCGGTCAGTGCAACGAGTTTCAATACACGCAGGGTTGTCATTGGGAAATCGAAAAGCGCATGCGGGTGTTGCTAAATATCAATCGTAAACTATTGCAGTGCTATAGTTAACGTGGCATAATTGCTATGGTATTTCTTCGTTTGGCGGAGACCGGAAATCTGCGGTTCGCCAGAGGGCAGCTGGATTCTGGGGTGATCAGGCGTGTGGGTGGGAAGGGGCAATACCCCATAGGTTTGTTTTCAATCGAAGCGCATGATTGCGGCTCAATGACCGCGCCGCAGACGCACTCTGGTAGATGGATTGGGCCGGGGTTGATCATGGCGGCGAGCGGCATCGGCGCGAGCGACGTGTTGACGGCCACGATCGGCGGCGCGACCTACGGAGTGCAGTTGCTGTGGGCCGTCGTGCTGGGCTCGTTTTTTAAATTCGTGCTGAGCGAAGGCATGGCCCGCTGGCAACTCGCCACCGGCATGACCATGCTCGAAGGTTGGGCGAGGCATCTCCCGCGTTGGGTGTTGTTCGGATTTGCGGGCTACGTCGTGCTTTGGTCCGTGGCGGTGAGCGGCGCGCTCATCACCGGTTGCGGTCTCGCGATTGAAAATATCACGTCAGGCGCCGTGCCTCACACCTGGGGTGCGCTGGGCCACGCGGCGGTCGCGTTTGCGTTTATCTTTTGGACCCGCTCCGGCGGTTTCGAGCGCGCGATGAAGCCGCTGATTGTCGTGATGTTTGTCAGCATTGTGATCTGCGCGGGATTCACGTTTGGCGAACCCGGCGGCGTGCTCAAGGGCCTGGTGCCGACGATCCCGTCCGGCGGCGGGGCCTATGTGCTCTCGGTGATCGGCGGCATCGGTGGTTCGCTGACGCTGCTCAGCTACAATTATTTTTTGCGCGACGAGGGCAGGGTGAGTCCGGGTGAACTTCCCGCGGTGCGCCGTGATCTCGCGCTTGGTTATGTTTTCACCGCGGTGTTCGGGGTTTCCGTGATGCTCATCGCCAGTCGCGCCTTCCCGGAGGCGGGAGGGACGATCACCGGTGCCGACGCGGTTTCACGGATGGCCGGATACCTGGGCACGCTCATCGGGACGGCCGGAAAATGGATTTACTCGATCGGTTTTTGGGCGGCGGTGGTGGCGTCGCTCTTTGGCGTCTGGCAAAGCGTGCCGAGCATCGCGGCGGATTGCTACAGCCTGTTGCGCCGCATGCCGGTCGAACAGCGCGAGGCCGTGGTGCAGATGCACTCCCCGGTTTACCGCATCGCCCTGGTTTTGATGGCGGCGGCCTCGGTGCCCTTCGCGTTCACGGAGCGGCCCCTGTTCGTGATCGTGGCGTTCACGGTCATCGGCAGCCTCTTAATCCCGTTCCTCGCGGTGACGCTGCTTTACCTGAACAATCGCGTCCGCTTTGCCGAACCGTTGCAGCGCAACCGGCCGCTGACCAATGCCGTGCTCATCGTGGTGCTGCTGGCGTTTCTGGCGGTTGCTGCGGTGGAAATCATGACGCTCTGAAAAGCTGAAGCGGATCCGGCATGGAGTCATTGGCTCAGCCCTCGCAGCTACGGCCGGACATCCTTCTTGCCGACGTGCGCGGCCACCAAGACACTCAAGCCATGGCCAAGTATCTCATTTCGTTTCCTGCGGAAGCCATGCAATTAACGCCCGGGGAGCTTCAGCAGGCTTCCATCGACTCTCACGCGGTGGTTGCCGAGGCAAAGGCGGCGGGCGTCTGGGTGTTTGGAGGTGGCATCGATGAGAGCGTCGCGCCCGTGTTGGTTTCTGGCGACGGATCGGTCTCGCCGACGATTCACCCGGGGAGCCGGTTGACGGGTGGGTTTGCGGTGTTGGAAATTGCGACGCGCGACTCAGCGGTCGAGTGGGCGCGGAAGCTCGCGGTGGCTTGCCGCACGTCGCAGGAATTGCGCGTGTTCCTGTTCAATCCGGAGAGCTGAGGCTGAAGGGTGGGTTAGGAGATAGCATCTAGCGGCCCGATCCCATTGGCTCGACTGGGTTATTTTATATTCGGGGTTAGTGCGTTTTTTATCGTATAGCTGGGGAAGTTGCCGGTCGCGTCTTCCTTCAGGTTGGAAAATGTGAACTTAACAAACATCTCTGTTGGTGTGTCATTAATGAATCGGAACCAAATGAGATAGGTTTTTCCTGGTTGCATGCGGTTGGCGTGCAGTGCTTGGGCGATGGTTTTGTTTGAGAGTGTGTAGAAATTGTCGAATCCCTTCATCGATCCTGATTCTGGAATTATATACCATTCAGCCAGATTGGACGGGGCTGAGAAAATCCAGGCAAAATCGAATGATTTCTCGTCGGGGCATTTGAATCTAAACCCATCGTAATTCTTCCCTTTGATAATAAGGGGATGTCGATTGATCTCTATTCTGGTGTAATCAGAATTACCGTCGTCATTTTTGAGGGGCTCGAGAATTTGGAATTTAGCGAAGGATTTCTGCAGGGTGATATCAGGCTCTATCGCTTGTGTTTGGGTGGCTTTTGGCGCGGGTGTTTCTTGCGCTTTCGCCCACTCCCTTAAGCTTTTTTGATCCCCTTCGATGAGCTGGCTCAATGGCATTTCGAATGTTCGGCCATCATCGCGTCTGATTTTTACGACGTCGTTTTCGACGGAAATCACATCGGCTTTGATTGAACGTCCGAGTTGATCGGTAAGGGTGCGGACCTCTGCCTGACCGGATGTGGCAAAGCCAAAAAGCACCGTCATGCAGATGAATATTGGAGATGTCGAAAATGGCATCGAGCGCATTAAAGTATCCTTGGAAAGTGAAGCAAGGCGGACTGCAGCGGTGGCTGGCCACAGTGATGCATAGACGGATTCCTGCGATGAGGCCTAAAAAATCAAAAATCAGCGGCCTGACCCCGTTGGATCGACCACCCTCTTGGCGCGATGAGTTATTTACGCCTGCGGGACAATATACCGGCTGTAAGTCCGATGAATCCCAGCCACAAGGCTACTGTTGCCGGTTCGGGAACCGCCGTTACGGTGAACTGATCGATTTCCAGCAGGA
>DATHXF010000176.1:0-13115 GCA_035459785.1 Rariglobus sp.
TCTGTGCACTTGCCTCGCTGCTGATCATCGCATCGGCCAGCCGCGCCGACACCCTCGCCTACTACCGGTTCGAAGATGTGACCGGCGACCGCATCCCCAGCCCGCCTTCCCGTCCCACGGTCCGTGATTCATCGGACCGGAAACTGGACCTTTACGCGTATAAAAATCCCGCGCTCTCCACTTCGGTTCCGACCCCGTTGATTCCGAAAACACGCGCTCCCAACCGCCTCGCCGTTTACGCGACGGGAACGGAGGATCTTTACGCCAAACCCGACGACGGCCTGAGCCGGGTCGCCCTCATCGATTTCACCATCGAAGTCTGGGCTCAGTTTGAGTCGATCATCGGCAACCAGACCCTCGTGGGCCGGGACAGTCTCTCGCGCGATCAAGGTGCCGGCGCCCTATTCTACCTCTCCAAAACAACCCACGCCAAACCCGGCCCGGGCCAGCTGGAAAACGCCTTTCGCGTGGAACTGGTCACCCGCAGCGACCGCAGCCTCACCATCGAAAGCAATGTTCAGGCGCAGCCCGGCGTCTGGTATCATCTGGCCGTGGTCGGCAACACGACCGCCGGCACCGTGTCACTCTACGTGAACGGAAAAATCGCCGGCTTCGCGACCGACTTCGACGGACTTTTCATCCCGCCATCCAATCCAGGCTGGACCATCGCCCGGGGCCAATATGCCGGCAAGGCAACAGATCACTTTCTCGGATGGCTCGATGAAGTGCGTTTCAGCGACACCGCGCTCACGCCCGCCCAATTTCTTAACAGCGTGGCGAAATAATACCGCACGCCTTTGTTCAACCTCGGCCTGAGACCCATCTGCCGATAAAAAACTCACCACCCCTGCCCCGTCGTCATCTATTGATCATGTCCCGCTCCCCGCTTTTCCGATTCATCCTCTCGCTGCTGGTGATCACCCTGGTGACTCAGGCCGCCGGCGCGGTGCGTGAGACGCTCAACTTCAACCGCGACTGGAAATTCCAACTCGGCAATCCCAATGGCGCCGAGGCTGTCGCCTACGCCGACACCGCCTGGCAGTCCGTCGGTCTTCCGCACACGTTCAGCCTGCCTTACTTCCTGAGTCCCGACTTCTACGTCGGATACGGCTGGTATCGTAAAACCTTCGATATCCCCGCCGCGTGGTCGGACAAACGCATCTCCCTCGAGTTCGAAGCCGCGTTCCAAGACGCCGAGATCTGGATCAACGGTCGCAAAGTCGGCACGCATCAGGGCGGCTACACCGGTTTCCCCGTGGACATCACCGCCGCCGTCCAACCCGGTCGCAACATCGTCGCGGTGCGCCTCAACAATCTCTGGAACGCCCGCCTCGCCCCGCGCGCCGGCGAACACGTTTTCAGCGGCGGCCTCTATCGCAACGTCTGGCTCGTCGCCACCGATCCGCTCCATGTCGCCTGGTATGGCACGTTCGTCACCTCACCGAAAGTTTCCGCTGACTCCGCCACCGTCAACGTGAAGACCGAGGTCCGCAACGACTCCGCCACCTCTCACAACGTCGAACTCAAAACCGCCCTTCTCGATCCCGAGGGTCAGGTCGTCGCCCTGCTCACCGCCAAACAATCCATCCCCGCAGGCACCACCGTCACTTTCGATCAAACCAGCCCCGCGCTTCCTTCTCCGAAACTCTGGCATCCCGACCATCCGCACCTCTATCGCGCCGTCAGCCAGCTCACCGACCTCGACCGCCGCAGCGAGACCGATCGTTATGAAACCACCTTCGGCATCCGCTGGTTCGAGTGGACCGCCGACCGCGGCTTTTTTCTCAACGGCCAACACCTCTATCTCCACGGCGCCAACATCCACCAAGACCAGGCCGGCTGGGGCGACGCCGTCACCGACTCCGCCCAGCGCCGAGATATCCAGATGATCAAGGACGCCGGATTCCTGATCGCGCGCGGCTCGCATTACCCGGCCGCCCCCGCGCGTTCCCTCGCCTGCGACGAACTTGGCGTGCTCCTCTGGTCGGAAAACGCCTTCTGGGGCATCGGCGGTTTCCGCCCCGACGGTTACTGGAATTGCAGCGCCTACCCCGTCGCCGCCGAGGATGAAAAACCGTTCGAGGAAAGCGTGAAGGCGTCCCTGCGCGCCATGATCCGCATCCATCGCAACCACCCGTCCATCGTCACGTGGAGTATGGGCAACGAAACCTTCTTCAGCGCCTCCGCCCAGATGCCCAAGGTCCGCGCCTTCCTCAAAGACCTCGTCGCCCTCACCCACGAACTCGACCCCACCCGCCCCGCCGCCATCGGCGGTGTTCAGCGTCCGCTCGACGCCGGCCGCCTCGACAAGATCGGTGACATCGCCGGCTACAACGGTGACGGTGCGTCCGTCCCCGCGTTTCAAAACCCCGGCGTGCCCAACCTCGTCGCCGAATACGGCAGCGTCACCGCCGACCGCCCCGGTAACTACGCGCCCGGCTGGGCCGATCTCGCAAAGGACAACGGCCAGCCCGTCCATCCGTGGCGCAGCGGACAAATCATCTGGTGCGCCTTCGACCACGGCAGCATCGCCGGCGCCAAGCTCGGCAAGATGGGCATCGTCGATTATTTCCGCATCCCCAAACGCTCCTACTATTGGTATCGCGACGCCTACGGAAAAGTTCCGCCTCCCGCCTGGCCCGAACGAGGAACGCCCGCCCGACTGCAACTCGCCGCCTCCTCGGTTTCCGGCATCCGCACCGACGGCACCGACGACGTTCAACTCACCGTCACCGTGCTCGACGCCACCGGGAAACCCACCAGCAACTCCCCGCCCGTCGAGCTCGCGATTGTCTCCGGTCCCGGCGAATTCCCCACCGGCCCCTCGATCCGCTTCGAGGAAAAAAGCGACATCCGCATCCTCGACGGACAAGCCGCCATCGCCCTCCGCTCCTACTACGCCGGCACCACCATCGTCCGCGCCACCTCGCCCGGCCTGACCTCCGCCGATCTCACTCTGAGCTTCGAAGGCGCGGAGCCCTACGTCGCCGGCCGCACGCCCGCCACACCCGCGCGCCCTTACGTGCGCTTCGACAAAAAGGGCCAGCCCAACATCGCCGCCACCTACGGCCTCAACAACCCCACCTTCGCCAGCAGCACCGCGCCCGGACTTTCCGCCGGTCTCGCCACCGACGGTAAACGCGACACCTCATGGAAACCCGCGCCCGACGATGCCACGCCCTCGCTCACACTCGACACCGAGAAGGGACTCGCGATCTCCAGCATCCAACTGGATTTCGCTGAAAAACAAATCCACCGCTTCCGTGTCGAGACCTCCACCGACCGGTCGAAGTGGACGCTGGTCGCCGACCTCACGGCCAATTCCGAATCCAAAAACGCATGGGAGTTCCGCCCGCCCGCCGGCACCACCGGTCGCTACGTTCGCGTCACCTTCGCCGACGCCGCCACCGCATCCCTCGCCGAAATTCGTGTCACCGGGCTCATCACGAACTGAGCCTCCGCCTCGGCGGCAGTCCCTTCCTCCGCCCTTCTCAAGAATCGCGCTCCGCACCGCTTAACCGCGACGGCTTTCGACTCCAAATCACGCTTGTCTGTTTGCCCCCTCGTCGTTCGCCCCCAGCCCGATTCCCCCGACATCATGCACGCGCTCTTCCACCCTCATCGTTTCCCCGTCCAAGCCCTGAGCCTCGCACCCATCCTGGCCGCGCTCACTGCTTGCGCCGCTCTGCCTCCGCTACCGCCGTTTCCCGCGCTGCCCGCCGTCCAGCCCGTGGACAGCGTGCCCATGGCCGATTCCAAGTCCGCCGCCGAGGTGAAGCTCGACCTGCCCATCACCCCCGGCCCCTACGCACCGACCTGGGAATCAATTGAGAAAAACTATCCCGGCACACCCTCGTGGCTGCGCGACGCCAAGTTCGGCATCTGGGTTCATTTCGGCCCGCAGGCCGCCGGCAAGAGCGGAGACTGGTATGCCCGCAACCTCTACAAGCCCGGCACCACCGCTTACAAAAACCACCTCGCCAACTACGGCCACCCGTCGGAGGTCGGCTACAAGGAAGTCCTTCGCGACTGGAATCCCACCAAGCTCGACCCCGCCAAACTCGTCGAGATCTACAAGGACGCCGGCGCCCGCTACCTCATCATCCAAGGCGTCCACCATGACCAATACGACATGTGGAACTCCAAGTATCAGCCTTGGAACTCCACCCGCCTCGGCCCCAAGCGCGACCTCCTCGGCGAATGGACCAAGGCCGCCCGCGCCGCCGACATCCGCTTCGGCGTCACCTTCCACCACGAATACAGCTGGTGGTGGTGGCAGACCGCCTTCGGTGCCGACGGCCCCAACGGTCCCAAGCCCGGCGTCCCCTATGACGGCCACCTCACCCTCGCCGACGGCAAGGGCAAGTGGTGGGAAGGCCTCGACCCGCGCCTGCTCTACGGCGTGGACCTCCGCGAATACAAGGGCGTCGTCGGTGCCGCCAACCACGCGTGGAATCCCCCGCCCGCCGGCATTTTCCAAAACCACGCCGCCTACGCCAAGTGGTATGCCACCTGGTGGGCCCTGCGCATGATGGACGTCGTCGATAAATACCAACCCGACTTCATCTACACCGACGGCACCAACACCCAGCCCTTCAGCGGCGCGGGCACCGGCACCGGCCAGAAATCCGACGCCATGCAGCGCGTCATCGCCGACTTCTACAACAAGACCCTCCAACGCCGCGGAAAAGTGGACGTCTTCAGCATCGTCAAGTTCCGCCCCAAGACCAACGGCACCGTAAACACCGAGGAAGGCAGCATTCCGCGCGGCATCAAAAACGACCAGGACTGGATCGCCGAAACCCCCGTGGGCGACTGGTTCTACGCCCCCGGCTTCACCAACGACTCCAACGCCGTCCTCCGCTACCTGCTCGAACAAGTCTCCCGCGACGGCAACGTCGGTATCTGCATCTGCCCGCTCCCCGACGGCTCGCTCGACGCCAGCACCGTCAAGATGCTCAAGGAAACCGGCGAATGGATGCGCCTCAACGGCGCCGGCATCTACGGCAGCAAGGCGTGGACCCGCCTCGGCGAGGGCGCCGGCGGCAAGCTCAACGTCCTTCCCGGCGGGGCCATCCGGGCCAAGCAGGCAAGCCATTCATTCGCCCCGACCGACTTCCGCTTCACCGTCGGTAAAGACGGCAACCTCTACGCCTGGTGCATGACCGTCCCCGCCACCGGCACCGAGTTGCGCATCACCTCGCTCGGCACCACCGCCAACCTCACCGGCAAGCCCATCCAATCCGTCTCCCTGCTCGGCTACTCCGGCACGCTCGCGTGGAAGCAGGAACCTGACGCCCTCGTCGTGACCCTGCCCGACACCTCCGCCTTCAAGACCGCGCTCGGATTCAAAATCACGCTCTGATGACTTTGCGTCCCTCCGGTCCCGCCTTCCTGTTCCGACTCCTTGGCGGCGTCGTTGCGGTTGTCATGGCCGTCCTCCCCCTGCGCGCCGCCGTCTGGCAATGGTCCGTGCCCGACGGCGAGGCGCGCGCCTACCTGTGGATTCCCGAAAACTGCGTGCGTGTGCGCGGGGTCGTCGTCGCCAACCACAACATGGTCGAACAGGGCATTATTGAGCACGCGGTGATGCGCGCCACGCTCGCACGCCTCGGCTTCGCCGAGATCTGGGTCGTGCCCTACCTCGACGCCACCTTCGACTTCAACCAAGGCGCGGGGGCGCATTTTCAACGTGTCGTCGATGCTCTCGCCGAACTCTCCGGTTACACCGAACTCGCGCGCGCGCCCGTCGTGCCGCTCGGCCACTCCGCCTGCGCCACCTTTCCTTGGAATTTCGCCGCGTGGGATCCCGCACGCACGCTTGCGCTCATTTCCTACCATGGCGACGCACCCCGCACCACGCTCACCGGCAACGGCAAACCCCGGATCGACTGGGGCGACCGCTCCATCGCCGGCATCCCCGCCCTCATGGTCATGGGCCAATACGAATGGTGGGAGGACCGTCTGGCGCCCGCCTTCGATTTTCAGGCCGCCCATCCCGATTGTCCTGTCGCCTTTCTCGCCGACGCCGGACGCGGCCACTTCGACTACGCCGACCGCACCGTAGCCTTCCTCGCCCGCTTCATCGAGAAAGCCGCCGCCGCCCGCCTGCCCGCCGAGGCCCCGGCCGATCGCGACGGCCCCGTGCCGCTTCGCCCGGTGAACCCCCGCGACGGCTGGCGCATCGACCGGTGGCACCCTGATTCCGCCCCGCTGGCTCCCGCCGCCCCCTACGCCGGCTACAAGGGTGACCCGCGCACCGCCTTCTGGTGCTTCGACGAGGAAATGGCGCGCGCCACCGAGGCGATCTACGCCGGACAACGCGGCAAACTTCCCGCACTCCTCTCCATCACCGATGGCCGCCAACCTTTGGACGCAGGCAACGGCGAACCCGTTCTCCCTCGCTTCATCCCCGAGGCCGACGGTCTCACCTTCCGCCTGAAAGCCGCGTTTCTTCCCTCCGTCCCGGGAAATTCGCCCAAGGGCGCGCTCTGGACCGGTCTCCCGGTCGGCGCCGCGCTCTCCCTGCCGGCCGATTCCTCCCCGCCCACGTTGTCCCGCATCGTCGGCCCTTTCATCCAGACCGGCGCCGACACCTTCCGTCTCCAATTCGGTCGCGCCGAATACACCGCCAACCACCGCAACCATGACCTCTGGCTGGTGGCCGCCTATCCCGGCGACGAACACCTGCGCGGCATCGTGCAACAAGCCATGGTCCGAGTAACGCCCAACCGCGAGGGCGCCACGCAGACCATCGCGTTCCCCTCCATCTCCGACCAAACCGCCGGTGTCGCCGCTCTCCCGCTCGGAGCGACGTCCGACGCGGGCCTGCCGGTTTCCTATTACGTGCTCGAAGGCCCGGCCGAGATCGACGGCGATACCCTGCGCTTCACCGCGATCCCGCCTCGCGCAAAATTTCCCGTGAAGATAACCGTGGTCGCCTGGCAATGGGGACGTTCGAGTGAACCCAAGATCAAGACCGCCGCGCCCGTCGAGCGCACCTTCCTTACCAACCAATGAAACGACTCTTCGCACAGGTTAATACCTTCAGTTGCCCCAAACCCAATCATGACGATTACCCTAGGGTGTGTTTGCCAAATAAACCCGCCCAGCGGGAGCGAGAAGGGGTGCTCGGCCAAGGCGACCGAGGTGGAGGCGGGCCAGCGGCCCGTGCCACCGAGGGCAACGCCGGCCCAGTGCCCTTTCTCACTTCCCTCGTAGAGCTTCAGCGATGGGCTGGTTTATTTGGCAAACACACCCTCACCCACAAATCGCTTTTCTTATTCGTAACCGCCATGGCCGCATGGACGCCCTCGATTTCGACCGGCGAACCCGCTCCAGGAGAAAATCTGACCGCTTTATCCAACATGCTCTGGTATCCGCAGCCAGCCAAACAATGGATCGAAGCTCTCCCTGTCGGCAACGGTCGCCTCGGTGCCATGGTTTTTGGCAACCCGACCGCCGACCGACTTCAACTCAACGACATCACCGTCTGGTCCGGCGGCCCGCAACCTGACGCCAACCGCACCGATGGCCATACCCATCTCGCCGAGATCCGCAAAACCATCCGCGACGGCCGCTACGACGTGGCGGAAAACCTCTGCAACCAATTCCTCACCTGCCAGGTCAACTACGACCTCAACAAATACCAGACGCTCGGTGATTTGAAATTCGACCACCGCCTCCCGTCCGGCGAGGTCCGCGACTACCGCCGCTGGCTCGATCTCACCCGCGCCGTCACCGGCGTGCAGTTCACCGCCGGCGACGTCACCTTCCAACGCGAAGTGTTTTCCAGCGCTCCCGACAAGGTCCTCGTCGAGCGCATCACCGCCTCCAAACCCGGTCGCGTGAGTTTCGACCTAGCGCTCACCCGCGAAGAGAAAGCCCAGACGCGCTTCGTCGCACCCGACACGTTGGTGATGACCGGTAATACCGGCGCGAACCTCCGCTACGAGGTCCACGCCCGCGTCCTCACCAAGGGCGGATCCATTACCGGCGCCGACGGCAAACTCACCGTGACCAACGCCGACGAAGTCACCGTCCTGCTCACCGCCCACACGTCCTACGTGATGGATTACGCCAAGGGTTACCAAGGCGCCGATCCCGCGCTGGCCGCGAAGCAACTTCAGCTCGCCGCCACCAAAACTTACGACCGCCTCAAAGCCGACCACATCGCCGACTACCAACCGTTCTTTCAACGCGTGAGCCTCGATCTCGGCGTCACCGACGCCGCCCAAAAGCCCACCGACGAACGTCTGCGCGCCTTCGCCGCCGGCACGCCCGATCCCGCGCTCGCGTCGCTCTTTTTCCAATACGGCCGCTACCTGCTCATCTCGTGCAGCCGCCCCGACAACCCCGCGCCCGCGAACTTGCAGGGCCTCTGGGCCGACGGACTCAAGACTCCCTGGAACGGCGACTACACGATCAACATCAACTTCCAGATGAACTACTGGCCCGCCGAGCCGACGGGCTTGAGCGAAATGCACCTGCCGATGCTCCGCCACATCGAGAGTCTCGTCGAACCGGGCGCCAAAACCGCGCAGGCCTACTTCGGGCCGACCACGCCCGGCTGGGTCACCGGCCCGAAGAGCAACGTCTGGGGCTGGACCAGTCCCGGCGCCCGCCTGTCGTGGGGCGTCTGGTTCGGTTCCAACGGCTGGCTCTGCCAACACCTCTGGGAACACTACGCCTTCACCCGCGACCAAGCCTACCTGCGCTCCGTTTATCCCGTGATGAAGGGCGCGTGCGAATTCTGGCTCGACCAACTCGTCGAGGGCACCGACGGAAAACTAATCACTTCGCCCTCCAGTTCGCCGGAGAATAATTTCAAAACCGACACCGGCCTGCGCGCCAGCGTCACCGAAGGCGCCACCATGGAACGCGCCATCGTCTGGGATCTCTTCGACAACACCGCCCGCGCCTGCGCCGCACTCGGCCTCGACGCCGGTTTCAAAAAGAAAATCGAAACCGCCCGCGACCGCATCCGTCCGCTGCAAATCGGCAAAGCCGGCCAGCTCCTCGAATGGGGCGAGGACTGGGACCTCAACGCGCCCGATCCCAGGCACCGCCACGTTTCCCACCTCTATCCGCTGCACCCTGGCCACCAGATCACCGCACTCGGAACCCCTGCTCTCGCCGCCGCCGCTCGCAAGACCCTCGAACTTCGCAGCGACGAAGGCACCGGCTGGAGCAAGGCGTGGAAGATCAACTTCTGGGCCCGCCTCCGCGACGGCGACCACGCCTTCAAAATCCTCTCCGAACAACTCCGGCCCACCGCCGAGACCAAGGTCGTCATGACCGCCGGAGGAACTTACCCGAATCTCTTCGACGCCCACCCGCCCTTCCAGATCGACGGCAACTTCGGCGCGACCGCCGGCATCACCGAGATGCTCCTGCAAAGCCACGAGCTCTACGTTGATCCCGCCTCGCCGCAGGTTGACCGCTACCTCATCGATCTTCTCCCCGCCCTGCCCAAGGCCTGGCCAACAGGCTCCGTCACCGGCCTGCGCGCACGCGGCGGTGTGACGGTCGATCTCAAGTGGCAGTCCGGCGTTCTCCACACCGCCCGCCTCTCCAACCCCGGCACGACCCCGTGCACCGGTCGCCTCCGCCTCGGAGAAAAGACGATCTCCTTCACCCTCAAGCCCGGCGAAACCCGCCTGCTCGATTCAAACCTTCGCCAGCGCTAAGCGCGCCCGTGCCTTGGGGCTTCGCTCCATTTAAAGGTGTTTTAAACTACCCGCCACCCGGCGGCGCCTGCGCACCCAAGGTTACTGTTAACGCATACGTAACCTCGGAGGGGGTCTGCGCCGTAGTCAGGCTAAGTCGTTTTCAAGCCTCCCCTTTCGTGTCCTCCCGGCCACGTCTTCCGCCCCCTCTATCCCCCCTCCTTCCGATCTCCGTCCCTCCGTTCGGGCTCTTCCCCCGGCCCCCTACGTCCCGTGCATTTTCTCACGTCTCGCACATCCCTCGTCAAAACCCCGGCTCGCGCCGCGGCATCCGCCATCGCGTCCGCACCGCCGTCGCGTCGTAAACTGGTTCGCCGTCTCGCCGCGCATCCCGGCACCCCGGTCAGGGAAGCCGGACATTTCGCTCTCTCGCGCCATCTTCCGACCCACGGACAAAAGCATCCGTCCGCCCTTCTTTCCCTGACATGAAACGTCTCAAGGGACTCTTCCTCCTGGAAGCCCAGTCGCTTCCCCTCATCTACGGTCGTCCCGAGCAGGCGGACATCGCGCGGTATGTTGACTTCGTCGCGCCTCCGCAAACACGCGAGTCCATCCGGCTCGACCCTTCGCCTTTGCGCGACACCGAGGTGATCTTCTCAGGTTGGGGTGCACCCAGGATGGACGCCGCGTTTCTCTCCCACGCACCCAATCTGCAAGCCGTCTTCTACGGCGCGGGCTCGACCGGGTATTTCACGACCAACGCGTTTTGGGACCGCGACATCGTTCTCACCGGTGCCTACGCCGCCAACGCCGTGCCCGTCGCCGAATACACGCTCGGCGTGATTCTGTTGAGCCTTCGAAATTTCTGGAGCTACTCCGCCCACGCCAAGACCGGCGGCGCCTGGGGCGACCAGACGCGCCCCATGCCCGGCGCTTTCCAAACCACCGTCGCCCTCATCGGTTGCGGCGCGATCGCCCGCCGCCTGATCTCCCTGCTGAAGCCCTTCGATCTTCACTGCATTGTTTACGATCCCTTCCTCGACGATTTCGATGCCGCCCAACTCGGCGTCACCCGCTGCACGCTGGAGGAAGCCTTTGCCCAGGGAGACATCGTCTCGCTCCACGCCGCCAACAAACCCGAGACCTGCGGCATGGTCACCGGCGCGCATTTCGCGCTCATGAAACCCGGTGCGACGTTCATCAACACCGCGCGCGGCGCCATCGTGTGCGAAAACGAAATGACCGAGGTGCTCGGCCTGCGCCCGGACCTCACCGCCGTGATCGACGTGTGCAACCACGAGCCGCCCCTGCCCGGTAGTCCGCTGCTGACCCTGCACAACGTCGTGCTCTCGCCGCACATCGCCGGCTCGCACTCCGCCGAAGTCCGCCGCCTCGGCCGCTACATGGTCGATGAACTCGGGCGCTACGTCCGCCACGAACCGCTCCGCTGGCAGATCACCCGCGACCTCGCCGCCCGCCTGGCCTAGTGATTTCCGAGCGCTGAAGGGGCGGGTCCATCATCTGCGCCTATCCGCGTAATCTGCGGTTAAAAGAAACTCCGAATCCCCACCCGCCATGTTGCGCACCCTCTTCGCTTTTATCCTCCTCCCGCTCGGCCTCGCCGCCTCGATCATCCGTCCCGGCGAACTCTGGCCCGACAATCGCGGACAACACATCCAGGCCCATGGCGGCGGCATCCTCAAACTCGGCGACACCTACTACTGGTTCGGCGAAGACCGCTCCAAGAACAACGATCCCGGCAAACGCTATGTCGCCTGTTACGTCTCCACCGATCTCGTCAACTGGACCTTCCGCCGCCAGGTCGTTCACACCGCCGATCCGGAAAAAATCGGCGAAGGTTGGGTTCTCGAACGCCCCAAGGTTTTCTACAACGCGAAGACCAAAAAATTCGTCCTCTACGCCCACCTCGACAGCAAAAACTACCGCTTCGCCCGCGTCGGCGTCTTCACCTGCGACACCGTCGATGGCGACTACACCTACCTGAAAAGTTTCCGCCCGCTCAACCATGAGAGCCGCGACATCGGCCAGTTCATCGACGACGACGGCTCCGCTTATCTGATCTTCGAAGCCCGCCCCACCAAGGGTTTCTTCATCGCAAAACTGTCCGACGATTACCTGAGTGTGGAGAAGGAAGTCTGTTTCATCGCCTCGCGTCTCGAAGGCGGCGCCTTGGTGAAATACGACGGACTCTACTACCTCATCGGCTCGTGGATGACCGGCTGGAATCCCAACAACAACCAATACGCCACCGCCAAATCCCTCTCCGGTCCGTGGTCCGATTTCAAAGACATCGCCCTGCGCGAAACCAAAACCTACGGCTCGCAATCCACCATGATGATCAAGGTCGCAGGCACACGCCGCACGACCGTCCTTTTCATGGCCGATATCTGGAAACCCCAAACCCAGTGGGACTCCCGCTACATCTGGATGCCCCTCGAAATCGGCGGCGGAAAACTCTGGCTGCCCAAACCGCGCCCCTGGTCCATCGACCTCAAAACCGGCGAAGTATCCGCCCACTAGTGTCCCGGCACCGAAGTTCTTTTAGAAATACCCCGGAAGGGATGGCCGCAAAAAATCACAAAATCCAAAACGGCGTATGAACCATCAAAGGCGTCTATAGGCGCGCGGGAGATCAACGTTCGCAGGATTGGCAATTTTTGCGCCTTTTTGCGGCCAAAACTCCGAATGAATTAATCAACAAACCTCAATGACAGGACATGAGTCACTGTCGGTTCCCAGTGGCTTTCTGCGCTTACTCAACACCCCCGCCATGACCCCGTTTATCCGTTTCGCTTTTTTCATGCTCACCCTCTCTTGCGTCCGCGCACAGCCCGCCGCCGATCTTCCCGGACAAGCCCCGCATTCGGCCAATCCGATTGTCCCCGGCTATTACGCCGACCCGTCCCTCGTGCAAGCCGACGGGAAAATTTACCTCTACGCCACGCTCGATCCGTGGGGCGGCGACACCCTCGGTTGCTGGGAATCCACCGACTTCAAAAACTGGACCTACCGCGTCCTCAACTGGCCCACGAAAAAAGCCTGCACCAGCCCGACCTCCAAGGGCGCCAAGGTCTGGGCACCCTCCGTCGTCACCGGTCGTGACGGTAAGTTCTACATGTATGTCTCGGTGGGCAACGAGGTCTGGGCCGGCGTCGCCGACCACCCGCTCGGCCCGTGGCGCAACGCCCTCGGCAACAATCCTCTCATCCCCTCCAACGCAAAGCCCGGCTTCCACATGATCGACGCCGAGGCCTTCATCGACGACGACGGCCAGGCCTATCTCTACTGGGGTTCCGGTCTTAATTGGAAAAACGGCCGCTGCTGGGCCGTGAAACTCAAGCCTGACATGGTCACTTTCGATGGCGAGGTCCGCGACGTCACCCCCGCCCGCTACTTCGAAGGACCGCTCATGGTGAAACGCCACGG
>DATHXF010000177.1:0-2034 GCA_035459785.1 Rariglobus sp.
TTGCTCCCAAGTAACTAGTTACGGGCAGCGTTCTTGCGGGGAGCCGCATACCCCTATCCCACGGTGCCAGTTCGTAAAATTTTTGCGCTGGTTTGCCTGAAACGGCGCAAGGCCAAGGACCGGATGTGGCCTCCAAAGTCCGGCCATATCCAATCGCGCCCGCTTCACTTCATGAGTTCGCCGAGCTTCTCCTCCATCCCGTCGGACCAGATCTTGTAGCCCGTGGTCGTCAGGTGCAGGAAGTCGTGCATCACATCTTTGCCGAGCGTGCCGTCGGGCCGGAGGAACTTCGGGCCTAGATCGAGGAAGAACACGGTCTTTCCGTCTTCCAGCTTCGCGAGGTGCGTGTTGACCTCCGCCACCTTGAGGCGGCGCCAGTCGTCGGGCGTCTCGGCGCGCGGAAAAAGTCCGAGCAGAAGAATCTTCGTCTTCGGCAGGCGCGTGCGAATTTCGCCGAGGATGGCCGCGACGCCCCCGGCGATCTGCGGCGCGGTGTCCCGCTTGATGTTGTTGGTGCCGATCAGGAGCACGACGACCTTCGGCGAACTGCCATCGAGCGTGCCGTTTTGCACGCGCCAGAGCACGTGCTCGGTGCGGTCGCTGCCGATGCCGAAGTTGGCGGCCTTGAGCGGCGCGTAACGCCGGGCCCAGAGTTCCTTCCCTTCGTAGGTCCAGCACTGCGTGATCGAGTCGCCGAGGAACAGCACATCGATGCCGCCTTTTTTCGCCTGCGCCGAAAAGGTCTGATGCCAGTAATTCTGGTCGGGGCGTGGCTCGGGCTTGATCGCGAGATTGGGTTCGTCTTGCGCGAAGAGCACCGAGGCGCCCGCCAGCCCGAGAAACCAAGGAAGCAGAGAACGGATCAGGAGGTGCATGGAGTAATTAAAGAGATGAAATCGTCGCCGATCAGCCCACGGCACGCAGCCGGCAGACGAGCGAGCCCTGCGGCGCGAGCGCGACGCGGTAGGTGAGCGAGTCGTCCGTCGCAGATAATGGCGGCGTGGCCTTCCCGTCATCCGTGTCCTCGAGAACGTAAAGCACGTCGGCGAGCTTCAGCACCGCGCGGTTGAGGGTGAACGTGATTTCACGCGATGCGCGGGAATCTCCGATGATGCCTGTCTCCAGATTTCCCAGCAGCACGAAAACCTGCCCGCCGCTCCGCCACAAATGGAAGGCGACCGGCTGATGCCCGGCGAGATCATGGACGCGCGCGGCGGCCGTGTTCGCCTGCGCACGCTGCCAGGCGCGGACGAGCGCGATGAACGGCGCGAGCGATCCATACTGGCTTTGCCCGAGGCACGACGACGTTTGCGTGAACGGATACGGCGTCTGCCAGAGAAAGTGCGGCACACCCGAGGCCGCCTGCGCGACCAGCACGGTTTTTTCGGTTTCGACGATCACGCGTGAAGTGCCGGCCGAAAACTGGCGGCTCGGCGCCATGCTGACCGAGGAGATCTTGGCGACCTCGTCTGCCGTCAAAGAGGGCTGCTCCAGGTGATGTTTGCCGAAGCCGAACTCTTTGTCGCCCGCTTCCACTCCGATGTCCGCCAGCAAGCGCGGATCGATCCGTTGTCCCGGACCGGCCGCGATGTAAGCGGTCGCAGGGAAACACAGATGATCGCTCCACTCCGGAGTGAGCTGCGCGGGATTTTGCAACACGTAGCCCTCGCGCGCGACCGGTGGCGCATCGAGGCCGACGCCGGACAAGCACGGAAAGCCCCACTTCATGAGCATCGCGCATTCATCGTCGATGAGATCGCCGGCGTTGAGGTCGGGCGCGGACTTCCGCATGGCCGACATCTGCGGGAGGTTGAGCGCGAGCGCGGGGCCATAGACTTCTTCAAGCTGCCCGGCGTTCTCCACCGCGGCGTTGAGATTCTTCCGAAGAAAACCCACGTCGGTCTCGCTGAGCAGGTGGCTGCGCCAGTTGTGCGCCCACGAAATATACGAACCCGCCGTGCGGCTGAGGCCTTGCGGCGTGGCGACGGCCGCATGGGTGAACGCCCACATACCCCAGCGCAGTTTCATCGGTGT
>DATHXF010000178.1:0-4268 GCA_035459785.1 Rariglobus sp.
CCCGTGCGCGAAGGCAAATACGCCTTCAAAAGCTCCGTGCAGAAAAACCAGCACCGCGCCGAAGTCACCGGCCCCCGCTGCCCGCCCTACGGCATCGCCCGCTACGGCTGGAGCCTCTACGTCCCCAAGGAATTCGACGCCGACACCTTCTTCAGCATCATCACCCAATGGCACGACTGGGGCACCGGTCGCCAGTCGCCGCCCGACGGCGGCCCTCCCACCAGCATTTCGGTCAGCAAGGGCCAGGTGTCCCTGAAGGTTCACTACCAAGGCGACGATGGCTGGACCACCAAGAAGCAATACCTGCCCGTCTGTAAGTTCGAAGAACTGCGCGGCAAGTGGACCGACTGGGTCATGGAAGCCAACTGGCAGCCCCCGGGCAAGGGCGGCTGGCTCAAGCTCTACCTCAACGGCAAAGTCGTCGTCGATTACAAGGGCACCACCTTCTACGAGGAAAAAGACAAGGGAGTCTTCTTCAAGTTTGGCTGCTACAAGGGCGGTGCCGCCTGGAAGGGCACCGAGGAGGGCGCCGTGCTCTACTTCGACAGCTTCCGCATGGCCCTTGGCGAATCCTCGACCTACCAGATGGTCGATCCCGCCGCCTACGCCCCCAAGCCGGTCCGCGAATAACCCGTCCTTTCATTCGCCACGCTCACGCCCGCGACATCCCGTCGCGGGCGTTTTCATTTCTGCTTCCCGCCTCGCTCCTCCGCCTCCCGCCTCGCCAGCCACCTCCTCGGCGGCTCGCCAAACTGCGTCCGAAACCACGCCGTGAAATAACAGGCCGAGGAAAACCCCAATCCCGCCGCGACTTCCTTCACCGGCCGCCGCTCCTCGCGCAACAGATGCGCCGCCGCCCTCTTCCTCCGCTCCAGGTGATACGTCTTCGGGGTCGTCTCAAACGCCGCCACAAACAACCGGTTCAACTGCGCAACACTCACCCCCGCCTGCTTCGCCAGCCACTCCAAATCCCACTCCTCCGACAACGGCAGCGTGTTCAACACATGCGCCGCCCGCAACACCCGCTCATCCGCCCGCGCGGGTGTCGTCGGCGGACACCCGGCCGCCTCCATCAACCGCACAAACTCGCCGAGCCACCCGTAGAAATGCCGGTTCAGGTCGAGATATTGCACCGCATCCGCCCGCTTCCATTCCATGCCCGTGTCCGCACGGATGAAGCTGCGCTCGGCGAAACGTTCCATGCGTTTCGCCAGCCTCGTCAGCTCGCCGGACACCGCCTTGCCCAGCACGACGCCATGCAGCGGATTGATCAACAATCGCCCGTCCGGCCAAAGCGCGGTGAAACGCACCGACAGAATCGCGGCATCTTCGCTGAATCGGGTCCGATGCTTCCCTCGTGACGGCACGATCCACTCCCCGGCGCCCGCCTTCGCCTCGTGGCGCGCAGCCATGACCGTCACCGTTCCCTCCCGCACCAACCATGCCGCGTTTTGCGAGTCCCCCACGCCCTCCCAGTTTATCCCGCCCACCGGATACGCCCGGTCGTAAACATACAAAGGCCGGCAATTCAGCCCGGCCCAATCCCTCAGTCGCAGCACACCCTGATCGGCGGAAGACTTCATGCGCTTTTTTCTATATTTTTTGCTATATTCCAACAAGACCCGAATCTTGTTCATTCCAACCGTCCGCAGCCTACTCCCTGCATGAACTCTTTCGCCCTTTCCTCGCGTTCCCTGCCCCTCGACGACGCCTGGGACGTCATCGTGATCGGCGGCGGCCCCTCCGGCTCCACCGCCGCCGCCGCCGCCGCCCGCCACGGCGCGCGCACGCTCCTGGTCGAAGGCTCCGGCGCGCTCGGCGGCATGGGCACCAACGCCCTCGTTCCCGCCTGGTGTCCGTTCTCCGACCAGAAGCAAATCGTCTATCGCGGCCTCGCCGAACACATCCTCGTCGAATCCAAAAAATCCACCCCGCACGTCCCCAAGGACCAGCTCGACTGGGTTCCCATCAACCCCGAGGCCCTCAAGCTCATCTACGAAGACATGGTGCTCGGCCACGGCGCCAAGATCCTTTTCCACACCACGCTCGCCTCCGTCGAAACCCGCCCCGACGGCAACGTGGACGCGCTCATCGTCGTCAACAAAGCCGGTCTCTCCGCCCTCCGCGCCAAGGTTTACGTCGATTGCACCGGTGACGCCGACCTCTGCTCCATGGCCGGCGCCGAGACCATCAAGGGCGACGGCCAAGGCGGGCCGCTCATGCCCGCCACCCACTGCTTCGTTCTCACCAATGTGGACGACTACGCCTACCGTCACGGCGAGAATCTCTACTCGGGCAACCCCAAGAGTCCCATCTACGCCATGCGCGAGTCCGGCCGGTATCCGCTTATTCCCGATACTCACCTCTGCGCCAACATGATCGGCCCCGGCACCGTCGGCTTCAACGCCGGCCACGTCTTCGATTTCGACAACACCGACCCGTGGAGCATCTCCCGCGGACTCACCCACGGCCGCAAACTCGCCCAGTCCTTCCGCGACGGCCTCGCCGAATTCGCCCCCGCCGCCTTCGGCAACGCCTTCCTCGCCATGACCGGCTCCATGATGGGCGTGCGCGAAACCCGCCGCGTCACCGGCGACTACGTCCTCACGTTCAACGACTACATGGACCGCCGCGCCTTCGACGACGAGATCTGCCGCAACAGTTACTTCATCGACGTCCACCAAGACCAGAAAGCCGCCGCCAAAAACCACGCCGAGCGCATCGCCTCCCAAAAGAAAAACGACTTCCGCTACGCCCCCGGCGAATCCCACGGCATCCCCTACCGCTGCCTCACGCCCAAAATCCTCCGCAACGTCCTCGTCGCCGGCCGCTGCATCTCCACCGAGCGCATCGTGCAGGGCAGCGTCCGCGTCATGCCCACGTGCCTCGCGATGGGTGAAGCCGCCGGACTCGCCGCCGCCCTCGCCTCTTCGGCCGCCTCACCCGACGTCCACGCCGTGGACACCGCGCACCTCCGCACCCTCCTCCGCGACCACGGCGCCTATCTGCCCTGATCATCGGAGTGGTCGTGACCGACCACACCCGCCGGCGATACACCGCCGGTGGCACTCGATACATCCGCCTTATCGGCACGGTGCTGATCCTCGCCGCGATCGCGCTCGTCGTGCTGTGCTGACTTCGCGCCCCGCGCAGGTTTACGCGTAATCCGCCTTCACCTTTGATGTATGCGGCCGGCCCGCGCCCAATATCACCGCCCCCATCGTGAATACGCCCGTCGCACCCGTCCCTCCGTCTGAGTCGACACCCGCCACTCCGTCCGGTCCGAAAATCTGGAAGGCCGGCACACTCACCTACACGGGCGGCGGCATCATCGCCCTGTTCGTCCTGCTCCTGCTCGGCGACTTCGTCTGGTCCATGCGCGAGCGTTCCGTGGGGCCGATGACCCACTGGTATCTCAACCACCTCGAGGTCCCCAGCGTCCTCTTCGGACTGCTGCTCAGTTCCTTTCCCGCCATGGTCGCGTTCATTCTCATGCCGGTCATCGGCGTGAAGTCCGACCACCACCGTGGAAAATGGGGACGGCGCATCCCGTTCCTCCTTGTCACCACTCCGCTCGCCGCCCTCGGCATGATCGGTCTGGCCGTCTCCCCGCTCGTCGCCAAGTGGGTCCACTCGCACTTCCCCGGCCAAAGCGAAATGGTCATCGCCGTCGTGTGCTTCGGTTTTTTCTGGGCCGCCTTCGAACTCGCCACCATCGCCGGCGGCGCGGTCTTCGGCGGACTCATCAACGACGTGGTCCCGAAGGAATTGCTCGGCCGTTTCTACGGTCTTTTCCGCGCCGTCAGCCTCATCGACGGCATGATTTTCAACTACTGGATCATGGGCAAGGTGCCCGCTCATTATACGTTGATCCTGGCCGTCATCGGCGTCGTCTACGGCGTCGCCTTCACCTGGGTTTGTCTGAAGGTGAAGGAAGGCGACTACCCGCCGCCCCCGCCGAAGGACACGAGCACCACCGGCGCCGCGCTCGGATTTTTTCGCAGTGCCCGGACCTACTGCCGCGAGTGCTTTGCCAAGCCCTATTACCTGATGGTCTTCGTCATGCTGACGTTCGCCTTCCTGGCGTTCGGCCCGATCAACATCTTTGCGATTCCGTATGCGCGGAGCCTCGGGGTCGACATGGACACCTATGGGAAATACCTCGCGCTCACCTTCGGCATTTCCCTCTGCCTGTCCTACTTCATCGGCTGGCTGGTGGATAAATTTCACCCCCTGCGCATGAGCATCGCCGCGCTGTCGGCCTACGC
>DATHXF010000179.1:0-21032 GCA_035459785.1 Rariglobus sp.
CGCCGCCAGCACCAGCGCATCGCAAGAATCGTCGATCCACGCCCCGGCCCACGCCGGAGCCGACACCTTCACGACATGCTTCTTCCCGCACCACTCCAGGCACGCGGACACCTCCACCCGGTCGTCCTCATAACTCACGGCGCGCCCGTGCAACAGCGCCGGACGACGGATTGCTTTGCAAAGATTGCGCACGCTCACCCACCCCGGCGTCAACCAGCGCCACCACGGGATCGGCAGCACCTTCGGCCGGTGCATCCTCCACCAAAAACGCCGAGGCCACGGCGCCTGTGCCGCCGGATCGCCCGCCCGCCACGCCGCCTCGGCCCGGACCGCGAAGGCCGCGTGCACCGGCCGGCGCGGGCCCGGCTCGAGCTGCTTCGGACGCAGCGCCAGCGGGTTGGTGTTGATCTCAAAAACCTGTATCCGATCATCAACTACCGTATAGTCGATCCGTCCGAAATCGATCGCCAGCATCTCGAAAATTCCCCGCACCTGCGCATCGTGCGCGTCACCCTCGCCTCCTCCCGCCAGAAACGCCTGCTCCTCCGCCAGAAACTCCGGCGCCTCGAAACGCGCGCTCTCCTCCGGCGTGCGGAGCAGCCAGCTCGACGAAAACAGCACGTGTTTGCGCACCAGCGTATCGCCCCAGCGGAACATGGAGTATTTCCTGAAAACGCCGTCCGCATCCCCGTAATTGAGCCACTCCACCACCAGCAGCGGCTGCGTGGGCCGCGTGCCCGCGCGCAGTCCCGCCAGCGCCGCGTCCAGCTCCTCCGCGTTGTGCAGCAACGGCGTCTGCGACCCCGTGTGCTCGTGCTCGTCGCGCACAAAAACCGGATAACGCAGGTCGCCCGGCAATGTCTCTCCCGCGCGAAACGCCCGGAACCGGTTGCGCCCCTCCCTTGCCATGCGCTCCAGCACGTCGAAACGCCGCGCCGAGCGCGCCGGATCGTTCCACACGCGGTAGCGGTCCGGCTCCGCCTTGAGCCGTGCATGCAAGGCGACCGCCTGCGCCCGCTGCGCGTCATCCAGCAGCTCTACGTCCGAAAACACATAAAGCCCCGGACGGGGCTTCAGCCGCGGCAGGTCTTCGTAGGTCACCGGCACAAACCGCGCCACCACCCCCGAGGGCCAGACTGCGCGCAAATACTGGCGGATCGGCGTGTCGTTACGCCGCGTGCTGAAATAATAAATCATGCGGACCCGGTCCCTCGCCGGACGGATTCCGGATCAAATGAAAATGGGCGTGCTCTGCCTTCCACGGCACCTCGGGCCCCGCACGCCTCAAGACCACCGTGGCCCGCCCGCGCCGGTCAAAAACCATCCGCTTCGGAGCGGCCTGATTGCAGGCCTTCCATGTCGCCACAAGGACGGCCTGGGTCTGGTCCGCGCTCACCAGCATCCGTGCGCCCGCCCGCTCGAATCGGAATCCGGATGTCACCGGCCACACCTTGGCCCACTGCATCCGCTCCAGCCGGGCGCACGTGTTCACCACTTTCACCAGGGTGCCAAAACCATGTGAGTCGCGGACAAACAACTGTCGCGCCCCCTCAAAATCCCGCGCCCTCACACAGGCCGAAAAAGCCTCCATCCACAACCAGAGTGCGCGTTCATGGCCGCGGGCGATTGGGTTCTTTTTTGCAGGCATGTGACTGGATTGCAGGCGGCTCCCACTATCAGGTCCGTATTCCTCCGCTGGCAAGCCGCTCCATTCAAGTTCCATTACGGCAACATTGTGCTTTGCCTTTCACGGCGCACCGTTTGCTTTAGTGGCGTCTCCTCCATGGCGTTCTCCCTGTTTTCATCCAAGACCTCCGGCATTCGCGCCCGCTGCCGCGATGACTCGGCCACCAAGCTCCGCCTGCGCTACGCCCCCTACTACCATGCGATGGAGGCGCAGCAGGGCACCACCGTCCGTCTGCAAGGCCGCGACATGATCATGCTCGCGAGCAACGATTATCTCGGCCTGTCCTACCACCCCAAGGTCGTCGAGGCCGCCCGCGCCGCCCTCCTCAAATGGGGCACCAGCCCCACCGGCGCCCGCGTCTCCAACGGTTCCCGCGCCTACCACCTCGAGCTTGAGGAAAAACTCGCCGCCTTCCTCGGCAAGGAAGCCTGCCATGTCCACGCCGCCGGCTATCTCTCCTGCCTCTCCGGCATCGCCGCCTTTGCCCAGAAAGGCGACGTCATCCTCGCCGACAAAAACATCCACTCCTGCCTCTGGGACGGCATCCGCCTCTCCACCGCCGCCGTCGAACGCTTTTCCCATAACAGCGCCGACGACTTCCGCGCCGTCGCCGCCAGTCTCCCGCCCGCCACCGCCAAGATGCTCGTCGCCGAAGGCATCTACTCCATGGAGGGCCACATCGCCAATCTCCCCGCGCTCCTCGCCATCGCCAACGAATACGAGTGCTTCAACATCCTCGACGACGCCCACGGCTTCGGCGTCCTCGGCCGCCAGGGACGCGGCACCGCCGATCACTTCGGACTCACCGACCAGGTGGACATCATCTGCGGCAGCATGTCCAAGTCCCTCGCCAGCACCGGCGGCTTCGTCGCCGGTGACCGCGCCTCCATCGAGTATCTCCGCACCCACGGCAAACACACCCTCTTCAGCGCCTCGCTCGCCCCCGCGCAGGCCGCCGCCGCCTCGGCCGCCCTCGATGTCATCCAAACCGAGCCCGAGCACCTCGAGCGCCTCTGGAAAAACACCCGCCGCTACACCGCGATGCTCACCTCGCTCGGCCTCGACACCTGGGGCAGCGAAACCCCCGCCGTCCCCGTCGTCATCGGCGACAAGACCCGCGCCTACGCCTTCTGGCAGGCCCTCCTTGAGAAGGGCGTCTTCACCGTCATGTCCATCGCCCCCGCCGTCCCCCCGGGCAAAGACCTGATCCGCACCGCCATCTCCGCCGCCCACACCGACGAACAACTCGACCGCATCGGCGACGCCATGGCCTACGCCAAAAAGCGCAGCTAAACTCCCTTCTCCGTTCTGGTTTCCGTCCTCCGCCCCATGCCCAAAAACCTGCTCGTCACCGGCTCCTCCGGCCTCATCGGCTCCGAGGTCTGCGTCTATTTCGCCCGCGAACTGGGCTATACCGTCCACGGCGTGGACAACAACCAGCGCGCCGTCTTCTTCGGTCCGCAAGGAGACACCCGCTGGAACCAGCAGCGCCTCTCCGCCGAGCTCCCCGGCTTCGTCCATCACGAGGTGGACATCCGCGACCGCGCCGGCGTCCTCGCCCTCGTCAAAGCCGTCAGGCCCTCCGCCATCGTCCACACCGCCGCCCAACCCTCGCACGACCGCGCCGCCGCCATCCCGTTCGACGACTTCGACACCAACGCCACCGGCACGCTCAACCTCCTCGAAGCCGCCCGCCAGGCCTGCCCCGAATCCCCGTTCGTGCACATGAGCACCAACAAGGTTTACGGCGACGCCCCCAATTCCATCGCCCTGCGCGAGCTCGACACCCGCTGGGACTACGCCGACCCCGCCTACGATCACGGCATCGCCGAAACGTTCACCATCGACCAGTCCAAGCACTCCCTCTTTGGCGCGTCGAAGGTCGCCGCCGACATCATGGTGCAGGAATACGGACGCTACTTCGGCCTGCCTACCTGCGCCCTGCGCGGCGGCTGCCTCACCGGCCCCAACCACACGGGCGTCGAACTCCACGGTTTCCTCTCCTACCTCGTCAAATGCAACCTCGAGGGCCGCGAGTATAGAGTTTTCGGATACAAAGGAAAACAGGTCCGCGACAACATCCATTCGCTCGACGTCGCCCGCTTCATGGCCGCCTTCGTCGCCGCCCCCCGCACCGGCGAGGTTTACAATCTCGGCGGCGGCAAGGCCAACAGCACCTCCATCCTCGAGGCCTTCAAACACGTCGAGAAATTCTCCGGCAAACCCCAGGTCTTCACCTACCTCGACCAAAACCGCGCCGGCGACCACATCTGCTACTACTCCGATCTCCGCAAAATGCGCGCCCACTACCCGTCGTGGGACATCACGCAGTCCCTCGAAGGCACCATCCACCAGATCGTCGAAGCCTGGCGCAAGCGCTCGTCGTGAAAATCTTGATTACAGGAGTCTGCGGCTTCGTCGGTTCCACTCTGGCCCGATCCCTTCACGAAGCCGGCCACGAAATCACCGGCTTCGACAGCTACATCCGCCCCGGCAGCGAAACCAACCGCGAGCCGCTCCTCGCCCTCGGCATCCGTGTCCTCACGGCGGACCTCCGATTCACATCCGAAATCGACGCCCTCCCTCCGTCCGATTTTGTCATCGACGCCGCCGCCAACCCCAGCGTCCTCGCCGGAGTGGACGGCCGCACTTCCTCTCGTGATCTCGTCGATCACAATCTCTGCGGCACCGTAAACATCCTCGAATACTGCAAACGCCACCGCGCCGGTTTCATTCTTCTCTCCACCAGTCGCGTCTATTCGATCGCGTCCCTCGCCACGCTCCCCGTCGAGATTGCTTCCGACGCCTATCGTCCCGCGCCAATCGCCTCTCGCATTCCCCCCGGGCTCACCCCCGCCGGCCTCACCGAAGACTTCGCCACCACCGCCCCCGTCTCCCTCTACGGCGCCACCAAACTCGCCTCGGAAATTCTCGCCCTCGAATATGGCGCCACTTTCGGATTTCCCGTCTTCATTAACCGCTGCGGCGTCCTCGCAGGCCCCGGACAATTCGGCCGCGCAGACCAAGGCATCTTCGCCTACTGGATCAACTCATGGCTTCGCAAGCAGCCGCTCAAATACCTCGGTTTTGACGGCACCGGACACCAGGTCCGCGATTGCCTGCACCCGCGCGACCTGATCCCCGCCCTCCAAAAACAATTCGCCGCCCCGGATCTTCCCCTCGCTGACCGCATCGCCCACTTCTCCGGCGGAGCCGCCTCGGCCACTTCCCTCCGCCAACTCAGCGACTGGTGCGAACAACGCTTCGGACCTCACACAGTATCCCCGGATGGCACACCCCGTCCCTTCGACATCCCCTGGCTGGTGCTCGATCACGCCAAGGCCTCCCGCCTCTGGGACTGGCGGCCGCGCACTCCCGTCGCCGCCATCTGCGAGGAAATCGCCGCCCACGCCGAAGCCCACCCGCAGTGGCTGGAGCTCTCCGCCCCGCTCTAAGCATCATGATCCACCCTCCCGGTAATCTCCGGCTGTATTCGGTCGTCATCCCCGCCCGCAACGAGGAGGAATCGCTGCCCGACACGCTGCGCGACATCCACCGCATCTTCACCACCGCCGGCGTGCCCCACGAGATCGTCGTCGTGGACGACGGCTCCACCGACCGCACGTGGGAGGTCCTGCAAGCCCTGCAACGCACCGAGATCCCCGTGCTCGCGCCCGTGCAAAACCCCGGCCCCCACGGCTTCGGCCGCGCGATTGTTTACGGGCTCAACCACAGTCGCGGCGACGCCGTCGTCATCATGATGGCCGACGCCTCCGACTCGCCCGGCCACGCCGTTGCCTACTGGCGCATCCTCAACGACGAAGGCTACGAATGCGCCTTCGGCAGCCGCTTCATCAAGGGCGGACGGGTGACCGACTACCCGCGCGTTAAACTCTTCGTAAACCGCATCGCCAATTTCCTGGTCCGGATCGCCTTCGTCATCCCACTCAACGACACCACCAACGCGTTCAAAGCCTACCGCCGCACCGTCATCGACGGCTGCCGTCCACTCATCGCGCCGCATTTCAACCTCACCGTGGAACTTCCGCTGAAGGCGATCGTGCGCGGCTACTCGTGGAAGGTGATTCCCATCAGCTGGCAAAACCGCAAATACGGCGAGGCCAAGCTCAAGATCAAGGAAATGGGCAGCCGCTACCTCTTCATCTGCGCCTACGTCTGGCTCGAAAAATACTTCAGCCGCGGCGACTACCGCCGACGCTGAGCCGGAATCATTCAGTTGAGCGGCGAAGCAGCGGGGTGAGAGGTGCCGCCAGATCGCCTCGATACGACCCGAGCAATTGAATGATTCCGGCTGGGTCAGAACCGCTTCAGGCCCGCCAGAATCCGCAGGCACAACCACGTCTTCCCCGCGTTCGCCAGCCACGGACGCACCAGCGACTTCCTCAGATACGTCTTCGCCAGCAAGCGAGCGTCCTTCGCGACAAAGTTCTCACGAATGTAGTCCGTCCAGATTCCCTTCAACCGCTCCAGGTTCACGTCGTTGAATTTTTTGCGCCCCGGCGACGCGCCCTTGTGATGCACGATCACGCTCTCGTTGGCCACATAGTGACGCCGCCCCAGCTTGTGCATGCGCAGACACAGGTCGATGTCCTCGCACCCGTTCACATAGGCCTCGTCGAAACCGCCCGCCGTAAAAAATGTATCCTTGTGCGTGATACAGCACGCCGCCGTCACCGCACTCCACGGCGTGCAGCCCGTGCGCAACCACCCCGGCACTCGCGGAAAATCCTGTCCATAATGCGCCGGGGTGATCCACGGCGAAAACACCACGCCCATGTGGTCGTAACGGCCCCGCGCCGGACTCGTCTGGTGGTTGCCGATGAATCCGGCGTCGGGAAACCGCACGAGCCCGTCGCGCAGCGGCTCATACCAGCCGGGCGCCAGCTCGGTGTCGTTGTTGAGAAACAGCAGCACATCCGCCCGCGCCTCGCGCGCCGCGAGGTTGTTGTTGATGGCGAAATTCCCCTTCCGCCCGTTGAGAAAAATCCGGTAGGGTGCGCGCAACGTCTTCAAAAACTCCGGCGTCCCGTCGGTGCTCACGTCATCGACGATCAGCACCTCGTAATTCACCCCCGTCAGTGACTTCTCCAGCGTCTCCAGACAGCGCGAAGTCAGGTCGAGCCGGTTATAAACCGCCATGATGATACTGACCTCGGGTTTCGACGATGAACTGGGCAGGGGCACGCGCGCCGAATGTGAATCCACCTCCCAGCCCGGCAACCTCAAATCCAGCGGACTCCGGCACCACGCCCGTCGCTCCCAGTCGTAAAACCAGTTATTTCGCCTCAATTAATTGCATAGTGTTGCAATTTTAAGTGCATAGTATTGCATAGTCTGGACAACCCCCTGAAATCCGCTTTGGCCTCATGCGGATTACACCTCTCCGTCGGCCGGCACCCCACCCCTTTGAACCCCATGAAAAACGTGTTTCTCTTATGCGCCCTCTATCTGTGCACCCAGGCCAGGGCGTCCGCCGAGACCGACTTTGGTCCCAACGTCATCATCTTCGATCCGGCCACGGACAAAAAAGTCCTTCAGGAGCGGTGTGAGGCCATTTTCAAACAGCAATTCAGCAACCAATTCGGCGGCGAGCGGTATGCCATCCTCTTCAAGCCCGGCACCTATCAGGCGGACATCAAAGTCGGTTTCTACACCCACGTCGCCGGTCTCGGAAAATCCCCCGACGAGGTCGTCATCAACGGCGTGCTGCGCACCCAGGCCTTCGAGGCGAACTCCAACGTCACCCAGAATTTCTGGCGCACGTGCGAAAACTTCACCGCCAAGCCGCCTGCCGGCAAGCCGGTGATCTGGGCCGTCTCCCAGGCCGCGCCCATGCGCCGCATGCACATCATGAGCGAGCTCCGCCTCTTCATCGGCGGCTGGGCCAGCGGCGGCTTCCTCGCCGACTCCAAGATCGATGGCAACGTCGTCTCCGGCTCTCAGCAGCAATGGCTCTCGCGCAACTGCGACTGGGGCAGCTGGCAGGGCGGCGTGTGGAACATGGTGTTCATGGGTGTGAACCGCCCGCCGGCCACCGGCGCCTGGACCAACAAGCAGCCCCATACCGTCATCGATAAAACCCCGCTCATTCAGGAAAAACCTTTCCTCTGCATCGACAAGGCCGGCGCCTACTCGGTCTTCGTCCCCGGCCCCAAACGAGACAGCAGCGGCAGCGGCTGGCAGGGCGGCAACGAGGCCGGCGTCTCCGTTCCCATCGCAAAATTCCACATCGCCCGCGCCGATATCGACACCGCCGCCACCCTCAACGCCGCCCTCGCCGCCGGCAAGAACCTGCTGTTCACCCCCGGCGTTTACCGCCTCGACGACGTTCTGAAAGTCGGCCGGCCCGACACGATCCTCCTCGGCATCGGTCTGGCCACGCTCGTTCCCCAAAAGGGCAACGCCGCGATCTATGTCGCCGACGTGGACGGCGTGAAACTCGCCGGCCTCCTTCTGGATGCGGGCGCGCAGGAATCCCCCTATCTCCTCCAGGTCGGCGTCCCCGGCAGCGCGAAGAACCATGCCGCCAACCCCACCTACCTCTACGACATCTTCTGCCGCGTCGGCGGCGCCGGCTCGGCCAATTGCGTCTCGGCCGTCATCATCAACAGCAGCGACGTGATCGTCGACCACGCCTGGATCTGGCGCGCCGACCACGGCGAGGGCTCGGGCTGGACCGAGAGCAGATCCAAAAACGGTCTGATCGTGAACGGCGCCAACGTCACCTGCTACGGACTCTTCGTGGAGCATTTCCAGGAATATCAAACCCTCTGGAACGGCGAGGCCGGCCGGCTGTATTTCTACCAGTGCGAGATCCCCTATGACGTCCCGTCCACCGCCGCGTGGACTCACGACAAAATCAAAGGCTGGGCCGCCTACAAAGTCGCCCCCTCGGTGAAAAAACACTCCGCCATCGCCATGGGCATCTACAGTTTTTTTCGTGACGCCCCTGTCGTCATGGACACCTCCATCGAAACGCCCGTCACACCCGGCGTGCGTTTCAAAAACGTCATGAACTTCTGGCTGAAGGGCGCCGACGGCAGTTCCGTCACGCACGTGATCAACGACGTGGGCGAGGTCAGCAACGAAGCCAAACGCGAAGTCCGCGTGGCCGCCTACCCGCCGGCCCCGTAAGCGGACACTTCGGGCGCGGCCGGCCGCGCCCGAAATGTTGTTAGGCTACTGCTCGTGGCGGGGAAACCATTCACGCCCAAAACAACACTTGCCCGGCCGGCCTGCGCGCCAGACCGTCAGCCGTCCGCCGTGCCCTTTCATCTGATCGCCAAACGATTCACCACCTTTCGCGAACGCCTCGCGTGCCGCTACCAGCACCGCCGGCTGCTGCGAAGGGACTTCACGATCATCAGCGATGATTGCTGGGGCGGTCAGATATATTCCGCGTTCGGCCTGAAGTGCCACTCGCCCTTCATCGGCATGGGGATCACCGCCCGGGAATACATCGATTTCCTCCTCCACTTCCAGGATGCGGGCGCCCTCGACGTGCTCGGCGTATCCACGCGGGCCGACAACGGTTACCACTTGATCCAAACCCGCCACGCGCTGCTCCACGGCATGCACTACGACTCGGCGGAGGACTTTCGCCGCATCTACGAACGCCGCTGCAAAACCATTCTGCATGACCGCGTGTTCATCAAAGTGGACTTCGGAAAAAAGAAATATCTCCCCGAACATATCGCGCGTTGGAACGAACTCAAATTCCCCAACTCGGTCGCACTCTATCCCGACCTCCCCCGCTTCCGCGCACTCAATATCCACAACGGCGTGGCGCTGCCCGACTGGGAACTCGACGGAGCGAAGCAGTTTCACATTTCCTGCCGACGCTTCGACATCTTCGAGTGGCTCAACCACGGCACGATCCGCCTGTCACAACCTTATCGGTTCATGCAAATCCTGCTCCTGGAGCCTGCTTTCCTGAAACGCGTCCTGCACACACTTCATATCAGGCGCACCCGCTATCCCTGGCGCTGATACTCCTTCCGCTTAAACCACTGGCACATTGCACCGGCCTGCCTGCCCCGCTGATGCCCCTGAAAAAATCAGCGCCGCAAGGCTGCCGGTTGCCGGTCTTCCACTCGAGAGCGACTCTTGGGCGGAAGTTAAAATTCCATAGCTGCAATCGGAGTTTTGTAGCCAAATCGCCATTACTTCTCGTTTGGATTGTGCACGGTTGAGGCCGTCACCCCATCCGTCTTCGCCGCCTGCGTCCGCGTAAATCAGTCGCCCCGTCGCAGCGCGTTTCCCCCGCCCCCCCTACCCCGAAAGCTCACTGCTCTTCAGGCAGTCAAATCAGACCGGCTACCGCCTGTCCCCAGCCTCCGGCTTGCCCCTTTTCTCCGGCATCCCGCCGCGGAATATCAAAAAGAAATCCACCTATGATTCGATCAAACACCCCCTCGATCACGCGCTGGGGATCGCTGCGGCGATCCCTTGGCCGCAAGGTCCGTTGGTCCGCACTCGCAGTCACCCTGGCCGCCGCCACCCAACTCCAGGCCGACCCGCCCGAACTCAAAACCCTGGGCAATCAAATCGTCGTCAAGACCACCAACGAACGCGTTCGTCTGGCCGGCGTGAACCTCAGCGGACTCGAAGATAACATCGACCGCAATTTCATGAACTCGCTCGATGTCGCCACCGGAACATGGAAGGCCAATGTCTTCCGCCTGCCGGTCAAAAACACCTACTGGTTCCACTCCACCATCGGCCCCGGCTACAAGGCCAAGGTCGATGCGCTGATCGAGCGCGCCCGCCAGTTGAACGTCTACGTCATCCTCGATCTGCACAACTACGAGAAGGCCCGGACTGCCGACGCCACGTTCTGGACCGACGCCGCCAATCGCTACAAAAACAATCCCGTCGTGTTGTTCGGCCTGCTCAACGAGCCGCATGGCACCGGTTGGGATATCTGGCGCAACGGCGACTCCGAGGGCCCGGGCATGCAGGGCTTGCTCAATGCCGTGCGCGCGACCGGCGCCAACAACATCGTGTTGGCCGGCGGTGGCGAATGGGGTTACAACCTGAGCGGCATTATGCCCGGCTTCAACGGCCTGACCAACGGTTACGCCCTCACCGAAACGACCTCGGGCAACGGCATCGTTTACGACAGCCACGTGTATCCGTGGAAGAGCAACATCCAGCTCAACGTCGGCAACGCGTCGTTCCTTTATCCGGTGTTGCTCGGCGAATTCGCCCATCCCGGCGGCACGACCTTCTCCGGCCAGTCCTCCTTCGAGTCCGACGTGACCTGGGTGCCGCGCATGATGGACTGGGTGAACACCAACAACCTCCACTGGACCGGCTGGAATTTCAGCAACGGCTCCCATCCCGCCATGCTGGTGGACTGGAGTTATCAACCCACTTCCTACTGGGGCGAGATTGCCCGCACGCACATGCAGTCCTACGCCGATCCCGCCGCCCTTCGCGTCGTCGGCGGCACCCCCATCGGCATCGGTGACCTCTTCAATGTTTCGCAAGGCCCGGCCGCACCGTTCAACAACAGCAACACTTACTACTACAATGTTCTCAACGGCTGGAGCGGTCTCGATCTCGGCGCGCCCAAGCGCATCACGCAGATCAAATACATGCCGCGAAAGGACAACGGCCACCTCATGATCGGCGGCGTTTTCGAAGGCTCCAATTCGGCGAATTTCAGCAGCGGCGTGGTCACCCTTCACTCGGTTTCCACCGAACCCGTCGACACCTTCGTGGGCAACACCGGCACCTACACCATCATGCCCGTCACCGACACCGGCACCTACCGGTATGTTCGCTACAAGGGCCCGGCCGGCGGCTACAGCAACATCGCCTCGATGCTTTTCCTCACCGGCGACGACAGCGGCCCCGGCGTGAACGACAACGTCATCATCGTCGATAACGGCGGCACGGGCAGCATCGTCAGCCCAGGTTGGGTCAACGCCAACGATAACGGCTTCCACGGCTCCCGCTGGGTGAGCGACGACAACAGCGGCCAGGGCACCAAGTCCATCACCTACAAGCCCACCCTGATGCAGGCCGGCCAATACGAGGTGTTCACCATCTGGAGCGCCCATCCCACCAGCCGGTCCAACGCCGTTCCCTACACGATCACCCACGCGGGCGGCTCCACCACCGTGCCCAAGAACCAGCGTGAAAACGGCGGATCATGGCAGTCGCTCGGAACCTATACGTTCAACGCCGGCGACGCCGGCAACGTCGTCGTGAGCAACACCGGCACCACCAGCTGGGTCACGGCCGACGCCGTGAAGTTCGTCTATCAGACGCCCGTCGAAATCTTCATGGACAAAGCCTCCACGGATGGCGCGGGGATCACGAGCTCGACCGGCTGGTCTGCCACCACCACACCGACTCCCTACGGCAACCTCTACTCCTACCATGATGGCAACACCCACACGGGGAAATGGGTGCGCTTCACCCCCCCGATCGCGACTCCGGGCCAATACAAGGTCTCCGTCTGGTGGACCCAACACGCCAACCGGGCCACCAACGCGCCCATCACCGTCTATCATGCCGGCGGCTCCACACCCTACACCGTGAACCAGGAAACCAACGGCGGACAGTGGAACGAATTGCCTGGCACGTTCACCTTCGCCGCCGGCAGCAACTCCGCCACCGGCAGCGTTCTCATCACCAATGAAGGCGCCAACGAATACGTGATCGTGGACGCCGTGCGTTTCGTAAAAGTCGGAAACTAAGACGCCCCACGCAGCGTTTTCACACACCGCAAGACGGGCTCGCAAGAGCCCGTCTTTTTTATGCGCCGTCACCACGGCGTCCTCACAGAAACATTCCGCCCGAGGCCTCGACGCGCTGCGCGTTGACCCAGCGACCCGCCTCGGAGCAGAGAAAATCCACCACGCCGCCGATATCCTCCGGCACGCCCACGCGACCAAGCGCGATGTTTTTCTCCATGAACTCGCGCGCCGCCGGATTCGCCAGTGCCTCCTTCGTGAAATCCGTCTCGATGATGCCCGGAGCCACCGTGTTGACGCTGATCTTCCGCGCCCCGAGTTCCTTCGCCAGATAACGCGTGAGCACTTCGATCGCGCCTTTCATCGACGCATACGCTGCGTAGCCGGGCACCGAAAACCGCGCGAGGCCCGTGGACGTGTTCACGATGCGCCCGCCGTCGGCAAGCAGCGGCAGCAGCGTCTGCGTGAGGAAAAACACGCCCTTGAAATGCACCGCCATCAACTCGTCGAACACCGCCTCGGTCGTCTGCGCAAACGGCGCCTTCCGGTCGATGCCCGCGTTGTTGATCAGGAAGTCGAAGGTCGTCCGCTGCCAGGTGGTTTCGAGCGCAGCCTTAAGCGACGCGTAAAATTCAGCGAACGTGTCGCTACGGGCCGTGTCGAGTGGCAGCGCAACGGCACGGCGGCCGAGCGCGCGGATCTCCGCGACGACTGCTTCGCCTTCGGCCCGGCCGGTGCGATAGGTGATAACCACATCGGCGCCGGAGCGCGCGAGTTGGAGAGCGATATTGCGGCCGAGCCCGCGCGAACTGCCCGTGACGAGGGCGATTTTGTTTTGGTGATTCATGATGAGAAGGAGCGGTTGGTTTGTTGATTCGGAATTATACGCAAAGAAGCGAAGGCGCTAAGTTTCAGGCAGGATGAAAAGTTACCTGCTTCATAACGGATCGAAATCTTTGCACCTTTGCGTCTTTGCGTTTGGTATTTTCCGTAACCGTTACTGGCCTCCGGCGGTCGGGCGGATGACGAGTTCGTTCACATCCACGTCGGCCGGTTGCTCGATGGCGTAGGCGACGCCGCGCGCGATGGCGTCGGGCGTGAGTGCGACCTTGCGGAAATCCTCGATCATATCGCGCGTCGCCGGATCGGAAATCGTGTGGGCGAGTTCGGACTCAACGACGCCCGGCGAAACAATCGTCACGCGGATTTCCTTCGTCTCCAGGCGCAGGCCCTCGGAGATTGCGCGCACCGCAAACTTGGTGCCGCAGTAAACCGCGCATGTCGGCCACACTTGGAAGCCGCCGATCGAGGAGACGTTGATCACGTGGCCGGCCTTGCGCTCTTTAAAGTGCGGGAGCACGGCGGCGATACCGTGAAGCACGCCGCGGATGTTCACGTCGATCATCTGATTCCACTCGGCGACCTTCAGCTCGGCCAGCGGCGAGAGCGGCATGACGCCGGCGTTGTTAATCATGACGTCGATGCGGCCGAAGGTCTTCAGCGCGAAATCGACGAAGGCCTGCGTGTCTTCGAGGCTCGTGACATCGAGCGTGCGAAATTCGACGGTGCCTCCGGCGGCGCGGAGTTCGGCGGCGAGTTTTTCGAGACGGTCGGTGCGGCGGGCGCCGAGAACGACACGGGCGCCCTTGGCGGCGAGGAGGCGGGCGGTGGCTTCGCCGATACCGCTGCTGGCACCGGTGATGAGGACGACTTTTTGAGCGATGGCGGACATGGTATTAAGTGGATGTCGGTCGGGGATCATTCCCTCGGTCTCGACGTCATCACTTTATCGAAATCCGCGATTTCCCACAATACACAGGTCTCTTGGAGTATTGCCTGATTCTCTGAAACACCGGACCAGAATTGCCTTTTCAGGAGAAATGATTGCCTATTCCTCAATCATGGCAGTCAACCGCCCGACACTCACCACCAACACCCGCATGGCTTCCCTGCTGGCCGATCTGGCCGAGGGCCACGGCTTCAGCAGCTCCCGTTTGCCCGGCGTGAAGTTCATGCGTTCCGCCACGCACGTGCCGCCGTCGCCGATCACCTACGAACCCAGCATCGTCATCGTCGCACAGGGCAGGAAAACCGGCCGCCTCGGCGAAAAAACCTTCGTCTACGACGCCAACAACTACCTCGTGCTGACCGCACCGCTGCCCTTCGAATGCGAGACCTTCGGCACACCCGAGAATCCGCTGCTCGGCCTTTCCATCGCCGTCACGCCCGCGCTCGTCGCGGAACTTCTCGTGCAGATCGAATCCGCACCCGCCGACAACGACGCCCGTCCGCAAGCCATCGAATCCGCGCCGGTGGACGACGCGTTGAGCAACGCCGCCGTGCGCCTGCTCGAGTGCCTGCACTCGGCCGACGACGCGCGCATCCTCGGCCCGCAGATCATGCGCGAGATCACCTACCGCGTGCTCACCGGTCCGCTCGGCGCCAACCTGCGCGGTCTCGCCGCACCTCAAAGCCACTTCGGCCAAATCACCCGCGTGCTCAACCGCATCCACGCCGACTACGCGCGCACCTATGACATGGAAACGCTGGCCCGCGAAGCCGGCATGAGCGTATCCACCTTTCACGCCCACTTCAAAAACGTGACCGCCTCCTCCCCGTTGCAGTATTTGAAAACCATCCGCCTCCACAAAGCGCGCATGCTGATGGTCCACGACGGACTGAGCGCGGCGGGCGCGGCGCTGCAGGTCGGATACGAAAGCGCCTCGCAGTTCAGCCGCGAGTTCAAGCGCCACTTCGGCGGCGCCCCGGCCGAGATCGCCACGCAGCTCCGCGCGAGCCTGATGCGCTTCGCGTGAGCGGACAGGCCGTGCTCAGTCGCCGATGCTCAGCCCGCGGATCTTGTCGTCCCCGATGTTGAAGCAATAACGCAGCTCGATCGGACTTCCCGGAAAACTCCCGGTCACCTGCGTCGTCAGCACCGTCTCGTCGTGCGATGTTTCCTCATCGGTCACGACAATCGTGAACCGGTATTTGCGCACCACGTCATCAAACCAGGCGCGAATCGCCGGATGCCCGCGATGCGTCGTGCCTTCGTCGTGGACAATCGCATCCGCGACAAAACACGCCGTGAGCGCCTCGCCATCGTGGTTGTTCGTAGCCGTGACAAAAGCCTCAAGCAGCGGAGAAAGTCGGAGTGTCATGCGCCCATCATGACAGATCCTCCTGACACCCCTATGTCAGGAGGTCGCCGACCGCTCCCAGCGAGGCTCCAGCGCGACGTGCGCCTCGACTTTCCACAACAACGTGTCGATACCGCGCGACACCTCAGTGAACACATCCGCCGTGACCGCATCGCCCGCCTTCTCCGCCGCACGGATCGCCTCGCGCGAGGTCTGCGCCACGCGCGTCAACGCCGCCGACAACGCCCACACGTGCTCGGTGCCGTCGAGCGCCTCCAGCGGATACGCCTCGAGCCGCGAGTCCTTCGCGAGCACTTGCAACGTCCCCCGGGCCACGCCGCCGAGCACGACGGCGCGCTCGGCCAGTTCGTCCGCAAAGCCGTCGAGCGTTTCCCGCACGTCGTCGAAGAGCCCGTGCAGCGCCGCGAACTGCGGCCCCTTCACATTCCAATGCGCCTGCTTCGCCTGCAACCCGAGGTCGATGACATCGGCGAGTTGCGCGTTGAGCAGCGCGACGACCGCGACACGCCGGCCTTCCGGCTGATCGTGATGCGTGTTCCAGAGCAAAGGCCGCACGACCTGCGTGCGCGTGGTGGTGAGTGTTTTCATGGCGCCACCAGTTTATCGCCATCACTCCGGCCTCACCACGCCAACTCACCGACGATTTCCGCCATAACGAAATCAAAAACACCCTATAGGGAACTCAGGAAATCAGGAACGGAAAGTTCACAAGCTCCGAGGCTCGTTCCATTCCGTTTCCTGAGTTCACCATTCAATCTTCCGCCAACTCAAATCCCCGACGACCGGAACCGCGCGCGATATTCCGCCGGCGTGCATTTCAACTGCCGCATAAAACTCCGCGCCATCACGTCCGCGCTGTTGAAGCCGCATGCCGTCGCGATCTCGCCCATGCCCTGCGTGCTGCGCTCCAGTTTCCGCCGCACCGCCTCGACGCGGATCTCCTCCACGTAGTGCGCGGGCGACTTGCCCATCTCGCGCGTGAACACCCGCTGGAAATTCCGCTCGCTCATCGCCGCGCGCGCCGCGAGCACCGGCACCGACAGATCATGCCCGAGGTTGTCGAGCATCCACATCTGCAGATCGCGCAACGGCCGGCTCTCGGTCGTCTGCTCTTTCAACGACACGCTGAACTGCGCCTGGCTGCCGGGCCTGCACAAAAACACCACCAGCATCCGCGCCACCTCGAGCGCGACCTTCCGTCCATGGTCTTCTTCGAGCAACGCGAGACACAGGTCGATGCCCGACGTCGCCCCCGCCGCGCAGTAAAGATTCCCGTCCTTCACCCAGATCGGGTCCGGATCCACCTTCACCGCGGGAAACTGTTCCGCCAGCTGCCGCGCATACGCCCAGTGCGTCGTCGCGCGCTTCCCGTCGAGCAGTCCCGCCTCCGCCAGCAAAAACGCCCCCACGCACACCGAGCCCACGCGCCGGCTGACAGCCGCCTGCTTGCGCAGCCACTTCAACAGCGCCGCGTTGTTCTGCCCGTCCTCGATGCCGATTCCTCCCGGCACCAGCAGCGTGTCCGCCACCCCTTTCAGCTTCGAATAGTGCGGCCCGCTGCGCAGCGAGAGCCCGAACATGCCGCTCAACTCCGGATCCTTCTGCGTCGAGATCAGTTCAATTTTGTAGCGACGTTCCTCCGGCAAGAGGTGGTTCGCCGAGGAAAACACGTCGACGATCCCCGCCACGTCCAGTTCGCGCACCCGCGGATACATCAAAATCACAATGCGACGGTTCGAAGAGGATGCAGCGTTCATGCGTTTCCATGCCTGCACAATCCGTTCCCGCCTGCACCCGCAAATTCATCTCCCTCCGTTCCTGATTTCCTGAGTTCCCCATAAAAAAATCCGCCGCCCCCCCCCCCATTTGGCGGAAATCGTCGGCTCCTTGGCGTTCAAGCCCCGGCCCTTTCGCGATAGAGTGTTGCCATGCCAAGCGAGCCACCCGGTTCGCCAGGCCCACCACTCCTCAAAGAAATCCAAACACACCGAAAGCCACCCGTCATGAACACCACCACCACCGCCCTCGTCTCCTCCACCCGCCTCGCCGGTAAAGTCGCCATCGTCACCGGCGCCTCCAAAGGCATCGGCGCCGCCATCGCCCGCCACCTCGCCGCCGCCGGCGCCAAGGTCGTCGTTAACTACTCCTCCAGCCGTTCTGGAGCCGATGCCGTCGTCGCCTCCATCACCGCCGCCGGCGGCACCGCCCTCGCGCTCCCAGGCGACGTTTCCAAACAAGCCGACGTCGAGCGCCTCTTCGCCGACGCCGCCCGCGCTTTCGGCCCCATCGACATCCTCGTCAACAACGCCGGCGTCTTCGACTTCGCCCCGCTCGGCACCATCACCGCCGACCACTTCCACCGCCTCTTCAACATCAACGTCCTCGGCGCCATCCAATCGACCCAGGAAGCCCTCAAATACTTCAACCCCGCCGGCGGCAGCATCATCAACACCAGCTCCACCGTAAGCTACGAGTCGCCTGCCCACGCCGGCGTTTACAACGCCACCAAGTCCGCCCTCGATGGCCTCACCCGCACCTTCTCGAAGGAACTCGGCGCCCGCAAAATCCGCGTCAACTCCATCAATCCCGGCCCCACCGAAAGCGACGGCGTCCACGCCCAGGGTCTCGCCGACACCTTCCACAAACTCGGTGCCGCCACCGCCCTCGGCCGCGTCGGCCAGCCCGACGACATCGCCCCCGCCGTCGTCTACCTCGCCTCCGACGAATCCTCCTGGGTCACCGGTCAGACGCACCTCATCTCCGGCGGCCTGCGCTAAGCAACATCCGCCTCCTCCCAAAGCCGGTCGGCGTTCTCACGCCGCCGGCCACGCGCGCATCGCCAGCGCGACCATGCGGCGCAACTCCTCGCGGGTTGCGCCGTCTCGCGCTTGCGCCGCCAGTCCTTCGATCAGCGTAAACACATACCGCGCCAGATCCGCCGGATCGGCGTCCGCCGCCAGATCACCCTCCGCCTTCGCCCGCTCCAGCCGTTCGAGAATCGCCCCCTGGGTGGCCGCGCGACGTTGCTGGAGCTCGCGCGCGATCGGCTCGTCCGACGCACCGCTGGGCAACGCTCCCTGCACCACCAAACAACCGGGCGGATTGTCCGGATGCGTGTGCGATTCGAGAATCACATTGAGCAACCGCTCGATCGCCACCCGGGCCGACGGTTCCGCCAACGCCGCCCCCGCGGCCGGCGCCCGCTCGCTCTCATAGCGATCCACCGCCTTTCGGAACAACGCCTCCTTGTTGCCGAACGCCGCATAGAGACTCGGCTTGTTGATATCCATCGCCTCCGTGAGATCCGTCAGCGACGTGGCCTCGTAGCCCTTGCGCCAAAAAACCTCCAGCGCCCGATCCAGCGCACGGTCGGCATCAAAGGCCCGCGGACGTCCCACCGACACAGGGGCAGTGCTTTCATTTTCAGCTTTCATACCGAGCAGTAAGCCGCGGAAAAACCGGCTTTCAAATAAATACTTACCTTTCGGTATAAAAATGATTGACGCGCACCACTCGGCTTAGTTTTATACCGTTCGTTACATAATAACTCGTCTTCAAAAATCTATTCATTAAAACTCATGAACACCATCGTCTCCACCACCGTATCCTCCGTCTCTTCAAACGCTAAGAACATCGCCGGCAAGGTCGCCCTTGTCACCGGCGGCTCCCGCGGCCTCGGTGCCGCCATCGCCAAGCGCCTCGCCGCCGACGGTGCCGCCGTCGCCATCACCTACACCAGTTCGCCCGACAAGGCCGCCGCCGTCGTCAGCGCGATCGAAGCCGCCGGCGGACGCGCCCTCGCCCTCCAGGCCGACAGCGCCGACCCCGTCGCCGTGCAGGCCACAGTCGCCGAAACCGTCAAGACCCTCGGCCGCCTCGACATCCTGGTGAACAACGCCGGCATCCTCGCCATCGCCCCCATCGACCAGTTCACCCTCGCCGACTTCGACCGCACCATCGCCGTCAACGTGCGCGGCGTGTTCGTCGCCTCGCAAGCCGCCGCCGCCCACCTCCCCCAAGGCGGCCGCATCATCAACATCGGCAGCGTCAACGCCGACAACATGCCCTTCGCCGGCGGCTCGGTTTACGCGCTCAGCAAGGGCGCGGTCGCCAGCTTCACCCGCGGCCTCTCCCGCGATCTCGGCCCCCGCGGCATCACGGTGAACAACGTGCAGCCCGGCCCCGTGGACACCGACCTCAACCCCGCCCACGGCCCTTTCGCCGACAGCCTCACCAAAATCATGGCCCTCGGCCGCTATGGCCGCGCCGATGAAGTCGCCGGCCTCGTCTCCTACCTCGCCGGCCCCGACGGCGGCTACGTCACCGGCGCCAACCTCACCATCGACGGCGGCTTCGACGCCTGAGTCTCGCAACGTGTAGTTAATATTCGGATACATAGAAAGGGCCGTTTCAACCGAAACGGCCCTTTCCGCGTTTTGGCACAAATCGTCGGCTCCTTGGCGTTCAAGCCCCGGGCGATCTGCGATAGAGTGTTGTCATGCCAAGCGAGCCACACGGTTCGCCGGCCCAACCACTCCTTCAGAAAACCAAATCCAAAAACGAAAGATCCACTACCATGAGCACATTCACCACCACCGACGGCACCGAAATCTACTACAAGGACTGGGGCTCCAAGTCCGCCCCCGTCGTCACCTTCAGCCACGGCTGGCCCCTCAGCTCCGACGCTTGGGAAGCCCAGATGTTTCACCTCGCCTCGAACGGCTTCCGCGTCATCGCCCACGACCGCCGCGGCCACGGCCGGTCCTCCCAGCCTTGGGACAACAACCACATGGACCAATACGCCGACGACCTCGCGCAACTCCTCGCCCATCTCGACGTGAAGGACGCCGTCCTCGTCGGCCACTCCACCGGCGGCGGCGAAGTCGCCCGCTACATCGGCCGCCACGGCACCGCCCGCGTCCGCAAAGCCGTCCTCATGGGCGCCGTCCCGCCCATCATGGTGAAGACCGACAAAAATCCGGGCGGACTCCCCCTCGAAGTCTTCGACGGTTTCCGCGCCGCCTACCTCGCCGACCGCTCGCAGTTCTTCCTCAACGTCGCCAGCGGACCCTTCTTCGGCTTCAACCGCCCCGGAGCCAAAGTTTCCCAAGGCCTGATCCAGTCGTGGTGGATGCAAGGCATGATGTCCGGCCACAAAAATGCTTATGATTCCATCAAAGCCTTCTCCGAAACCGACTTCACTGAAGACCTCAAAAAATTCGACGTGCCCACGCTGATCATCCACGGCGACGACGACCAGATCGTCCCCATTGCCGACTCCGCGCTGCTCTCCGCCAAGCTCGTCCCCAACGCCACCCTCAAGATCTATCCCGGCGGCACCCACAGCCTCGGCGACACCAGCAAAGACGAACTCAACGCCGACCTCCTCGCCTGGGCCCGCTCGTAACCCACCACACCACCTCCCGTCGCAGTTTTTATGGGGAACTCAGGAAATCA
>DATHXF010000180.1:0-1681 GCA_035459785.1 Rariglobus sp.
AGCACGGCGAGGGGTTGGCGGCCTTCGTCGATGTCGTGCATGTCCACGTAGGTTTGCACGTCGGCGCGGTCGGGGATGCCGGCGGCGGCTTTTTCGGCGACCACGCCGGGTGTGCCGCTGTCGCGCCAGCCGCGTTTCAGGAGGAAGAGATTCCACACGAAGACCTGCTCGGTGTTGAGCGGCTGGCGTCCGGCGAAGAGGTCGTCAAAAATCTCCTCGGCGGTGCCGCCCTTGAGCGTGCGGGCCTTCACCTGTTCGTAGTCGAGGCCCCAGAAGCGGCAGCAGCGGGCGTCGAAGCTGGTGTTGTCGCCGAACCCGAGGTGGCCGATGTAGTCGGCGGGAAGTTTTCCGGCGGCGTGGAGGCGGATTTTGTCCACCATGCGGGCGAAGTAAACGACACCGCGGGTTTTGACGTGATCGCTGACGGGGAAGGAGGTGCTCATGGGTGGCGGGAGGATAAGTTGACCGGCCGTTTTAACGCAAAGACGCAAAGAGGCAAAGCGTCGGGTCAAAAGCGCCGGTTATTTCACCGCGGGTTCGATGGACGGGCGCATGCCGACGCCGAAGCGGTTCCAAGCGTTGATTGTGGCGATGGCGAGGGTCACGGCGGCGATTTCGAATTCGGTGAACTCGGCGCGCATGGCGGCGAAATCGGCATCGGAGACGTGTCCGCCGGGCAGACGCGTGAGCACCTCGGCCCAGTTGAGGGCGGCGCGTTCGCGGGCGCTGAAGAGATTGGTCTCGTGCCAGGCGGAGAGGAGGAACAGGCGCTGGTCGGACTCACCATGGGCCTTCGCTTCGGCGGAATGCATGTTCATGCAGAAGGCGCAGCCGTTGATCTGGGAAACGCGGAGGGTGAGCAGGAAGTGCAGGCTGCGCTCGATGCCGGCGGAATCGGCGACCTGTTGAAGATCAAGCAGCCCCTGCATGAGCGCGGGGGCGACGGACCAGTGGTCCATGCGGGGCTTGAGGGCCGTGGCGGGTGCGGAGGAGGTGGTTTGAGTGGTCATCAGAAGATCAGACGAAACAGGATTTCGTTTTGTGACAGGGGGGGCGGGGGAAGGCGGAAAAAGTAGCGAGTAGCGGGTAGTGGGTAGTGAGTAGTCGGATTGGCAACCCGTCGGACGAGATTGCAGCCGTTCGTTTAGGCCGTGTTTATGAAATAGACCGGTCCAGCGTGAGCGAGAAAGGGCGCTCGGCCAAGGCGACCGAGACGGAGGCGGGCCAGCGGCCCGTGCCGTCGAGGTCAACGCCGGCCCAGTGCCCTTTCTCGTTCACTCGTAGCGCATCAGCGATGGGCTGGTCTATTTCATAAACACGGCCTAATGCTACGCGCTCCTCGACAGCGTGCGTTTTTCGGGGAGCGTTTGCGTATGTCTGAATCCGCGCACCCGTCTTCCGTCCCATCCGTGTCCGCTTCGGCGGCGGGGTGGCGTCTGGAGCACTCTTACGCCCGGCTGCCGCAACTGTTCCATTATGCGATCGCGCCCACTCCCGTGCGGGAGCCAAGGCTCGTGATCTTGAACCGGCGGCTGGCGGAATCCCTGGGATTGTCCGCCGACGCACTCGCGGGAAGCGAAGGGGCGGAGTGGTTTGCCGGAAATCGCCTGCCGCCGGGGGCTTCACCGCTCGCGCAGGCGTATTCGGGTCATCAATACGGGCACTTCACGATGCTGGGCGA
>DATHXF010000181.1:0-8775 GCA_035459785.1 Rariglobus sp.
AAACAGCCCAACGGCTGGACCTGAACCCAGCAGGGTTCGATGTGCGTAGCTCCGGGAAGGATGAATAGCTCCTTGTTTTTCGTGCCGGTCGCCTTGGCGAAAGCTCTTCGGTCATGTTGAGGCTGTCCGACCCGATCACTCTGTTTTCGGCTGTGCGCCGAGCAGGATCGGGACGGTCTCGATCAGCTTCAGGGACAGGATCATTTTTTGAGTGGTCGCTTTATAGTGGAGAAAATGCGGCGTCTGCAGGTGCGCGAGATACGCGGCCTCGCTGGCATAAATTTCCAGGATACGGATGCGGGTCGGGTTTTCCTTTTCCACCACGGCGTTCAAGGCAAGCACGCCTGGCTCGAGGCGGATGGACGCTTCGATCTCCTCTTTGAGCGCGGCTTTGTAGGCTTCGATGTAGGCCGGATCGATTTCGAGTTCGGCGATGCGCACGTTGGGAGTCTGCGGTTTGTTGGTCATGGAGGGGGCGGCGGAGATCGGTGCGGTGCAGAACATAACAATACCGAGTGCAAAGACGAAGGCCAACGAGTCAGTCGCAAAACGGAGAAATGAAGATCGGAGGCACATGAGGGCTTCGAGATGAGGAGGGCTTGGCGTGCTACCCGCCGGGGTTGAACGTGGCGGCGCGGGCGAGCGATCCGGCGAGCGCAAAGGCGAGGAAGAAGAGGAAGGCGCGTTGCTTCATGCCGACGAACGTGATGCAGCGGCGACGCGCGAACGGAGGTGGCGAGGGAGGCAGTGGGTTCATCGGTTGATCATTTTTTGAGCGGCTTCCGGATACCGCTCGCCCTGGATGGCAATGCGGTCGGCGGCCTCGGTGATCTCGCGGAGGTCGGTGGCGCTGAGTTCGACGGAGGCGGCGCCGAGATTTTCATCGAGCCGGTCGAGTTTGGTGGTGCCCGGAATGGGCACGATCCAGGGGTGTTGCGCGAGAAGCCACGCGAGGGAGAGCCGGGCGGGCGTGGTTTTCTTTTTCGCGGCGAGCGTGGCGAGGAGATCGACCAGAGCTTGGTTGGCCTGGAGCGCCTCGGGGGCGAAGCGTGGGACGACGCTGCGGAAATCGGTCGAGTCGTAGCGCGTGTTGGCGTCGATCTTGCCCGTGAGGTAGCCCTTGCCCAGCGGGCTGAAGGGCACGAAACCGATGCCGAGCTCTGCGAGCACGGGGATGATTTCCTGCTCGGGCTCGCGCCACCAGAGCGAGTATTCGCTTTGCAGCGCGGCGACGGGTTGCACGGCATGCGCGCGGCGGATCGTCTGCGCGCCGGCTTCGGAGAGGCCGAAGTGTTTCACCTTGCCGGCCTGGATGAGTTCCTTGACGGCACCGGCGACATCCTCGATGGGCACGGCTGGATCGACGCGGTGCTGGTAGAGAAGATCGATCGCGTCCACGCGGAGGCGTTTGAGCGAGCCCTCGACGGCCTGCTCGATGTGCTCGGGACGGCTGTCGAGTTCGCTCCAGCGCGCCTGGCCGGGCGTGGCGGCCTTGAAGCCGAACTTGGTCGCGATGGCCACCCGGCCGCGGAAGGGCGCAAGGGCTTCGCCGACAAGTTCTTCGTTGATCAGCGGACCGTAAACCTCGGCGGTGTCGAAGAAGGTGACTCCGCGCTCCACGGCGGCGTGGAGGAGAGCGGTCATCTCGGCTTTGTCCTTCGGCGGGCCGTAGCTGAAGCTCATGCCCATGCAGCCGAGGCCGATTTCCGAGACAACGAGACCGTTTTTTCCGAGCGTGCGGGTTTTCATGGTGAAGTCAGGTTAACACACGGTGGCGCAAACATCGCACGGAGGCTTGCGCGACCTGTTGGGGAATTGCTCCTAAAGTTGTAAACGTCGGCCGGGCGATTATCTCTAGCGACAGTTTCCCCCGATGCCCGTTCCCGACTCCACCTCCGCCGAAGCGATCGACCGTTATGTCGTGGGGCAAAAAATCAGCGCGAGCCATGGCCCCGCATGGCAGGACGTGCGGTTTTCGCTGCTCGCACTGCCGTCGGTGACGGATCCATTCATGATGCCGGCGACGACCGAGCCGTTGATCGCCTGGACCTGCTCGGGCGAGGCAGAGGCGCAGGAACGCGAGGACGGCGGGCCGTGGCTGACGCGGCGGCTGAAAAAGGGATCGATCTACGTGACGGCGGCGGGCGCGCCCTATGAGTTTCGATGGAAGACCCTTTCATCGGAGCCGTTTTCCACCGGACTCGTGCTGCTCAGCCTGCCTTTATTCAGCGAGGCGCTGGCTGAGGTGTTCGGGAGCGATGCGGAGAACGCCCGGCTGCGCGATGTATCGGGCTTCGAGGATACCCAACTCCTCGCGTTGCTGGAACAACTGCGACAGGAGGCGACGCGACCGGCGGCGAGCCGGCTGTTCGTGCGCAGCATCGGTCTGGCGATCGCGATCCACCTGGCGCGCAACTACACCGCGCTCACCGACGCGGCCTCGCGTGGAGATTCGTCCGCCCTGCCCGGCTTTAAGTTGCGTCGAATAACCGATTGGATGGCGGAAAACCTGGCGGAGGAATTCAGTCTTCCGCGCCTGGCCGAGCAGGCCGGCATGAGCGAATTCCACTTCAACCGTCTCTTCAAACGCGCCACCGGTATGCCGCCTTCGCAATATCAGATCAAACTCCGGCTCGATGCCGCGCGACGCCTCCTACGCGAGACGAAGCAGAGCGTGATCACGATTGCGAATACCGTGGGTTACGGAAACCCAAGTCACTTCGCCCAACTCTTCCGCAAGGAAACCGGTCTCTCCCCCACCGATTACCGCAGACAGCGGTAAGACCCTATTCCGCCTGCGTGCGGAACGTCACCTGGTTCAGCCCTACCTTGCTCGAGGGAGGAGCACCCAGACCCCGCACACGCCGGAACGCCGCCACGACCGACGCATCAAACACGGCGTTACCCGAAGAACTGATCACGCGCACGTCGCCCAGCGTGCCATCCGCCCGCAGCACAAACTCCATGCGAACCACCAGCCCGTCGTCGAGTCCCGCCGGTTTTTCGTGCGCGTCACGAAGTTTCGCCTGAAGCATGCCCCAGTAATTGGCCTCCTGCGCGGGATCAGTGGTCACCGCAGACTTCGTATTCCCCTGCCCTGCGTCGCTCAACACTTCATCCATGTTGATCTGCGCACGGGTCGGCACGGCGGTTGATCCGGCAGTGACAACCGGCTTCACCGTGGACGATTGCTGACGCCGGAATTCCGCAACGGTTGTCCGCGGAGAGGTTCGCACCACCGGCGGCGCCGTCGGACGACTGGGAACGACACGCACAGGTTCATTCACCCTCTCATCCACGACGCGAGCCGGCGGTTGCGGGACGGGCACCACCACGGCCGGGAGCTTCACACTGACACTAGATGTCGCCGACTGCGTGGACTGCTGGGTTTGCGACTGAACGGGAGCGGAGAAAATCACAAACGGCTGTTCCGCAACCACCTGCTCCCGACCCACTCGCAGCATCAACAATAGCGCCCCCCCCAGAACACCCGCGTGAAGCAGCATCGAAAACACCAGCGGGCGTGAGGTGGCAGCGGTCATGTCGTCGGTATACCTGCGTTCAACCACCGCGCTGCCCGCTCCGCAAGAAAGAGTAATTCACAATCCGCCCTTCTCGAAAAATGAGCTGGCTTTGTTCGCGACCATGAATGACTAGATATGAGCGTTTGTTTTAAAACGATCATGCTCGCTCAAACTCGACACACCCGCATTTGCGCCCTCCTTGAAGCCCGCCGCGAGCTCACCACGCAGGCGCTGCAGACCGAGCTGGGCGTGTCCGCCGCCACATTGCGCCGCGATCTCGCCCACCTTGAACGCACCGGCCGGCTCGGTCGCACCCACGGCGGCGTGGTCCATCCCGAGGCCTCGCTCGGTGAACAGTCCTTCGCCCGCAAAGCCCGCACCGCCACCGCCGCCAAGCTCGCCATCGCGAAACAGGCCGCCGCCCTCGTGCCGTCCGGCGCCACCGTTTTCATCGACGCCGGCACCACCACGTTGGAACTCGGCCGTCTGCTCCTCGCCCGCGCCGACCTGCGCATCTACACCAACTCCGTCCCGCTCCTTCACGAGCACGGAGAACGCGCCGCCCAGCTCATCGCCCTCGGCGGCGAAGTGCGCGAAGTCAGCCAGGCCCTCGTCGGCGCGCTCACGTTGTCGTGGCTGCGGCAGTTGCGCTTCGACATCGTCGCGCTCGGCGCCTCCGGCCTCCACGCCGAGGAGGGCGCCAGCACCACCGAACTCGGCGAAGCCGCCATCAAGCAGACGCTCGTCGAACGTAGCCGCCGCGTCCTCCTGCTCACCGACGCCGGGAAGTGGAACCGCCCCGCCCCGATCTGCTTCGCCCCGTGGTCACAGATCAACGACTGGGTCACTGACCAAGCGCCTTCCCGCCCCGAACTCGCCGCCCTCCGCAAAGCCGGCGTCACCGTCCATTCTGCCTCGCGCTAAAATTTCCTCCCCATGAAAACCGCCCGCCTCAACCGCCTTTTCAATCCGCAGACCGGCCGCTGCTTCGACGTGGCCATCGACCACGGCTTCTTCAATGAAGCTTCGTTCCTCGCCGGCATCGAAAACCTTCCCGCCGCCGTGAAGACGCTCGTCGCCGCCGCGCCCGACGCCATTCAGCTCACCCTCGGCCAGGCTCCGCACCTGCAGGGTCTCCCCGTTCGTCCCAAACCCGCACTCGTCCTGCGCACCGACGTCGCCAATGTTTACGGCAACCAGCTCCCCCGCGCCCTCTTCTCGCGCATCATCGCCGATCCCGTTGTGCAGGCCCTTCGCCTCGACGCCGCTTGCGTGGTTGTGAATCTCTTCCGCATTCCCGACCAGCCCGAGGTCGCCGACCAGTGTATCCAGAATATCCTGACGCTTAAGCCGCTCTGTGACCACTACGGCATGCCGCTGATGATCGAGCCGCTCGTCTTCCAATCCAACGCCAAGGCCGGCGGCTACATGGTGGACGGCGACCCGCACAAAATCATCCCGCTCGTCCGCCAGGCCGTCGAACTCGGCGCCGACATCATCAAGGCCGATCCCACCGACGACGTCTCCATCTACCACAAGGTCGTAGAAACCGCCGGCGGCATCCCCGTCCTCGTGCGCGGCGGCGGACGCGTCTCCGACGAGGTCATCCTCCAACGCACCGCCGATCTCATTGCCCAAGGCGCCCGCGGCATCGTCTATGGCCGCAACATCATCCAGCATCCCAAGCCCGCCGCGATGACCCGCGCCCTCATGGCCGTCCTCCACGGGAACGCCACCCCCGCCCAGGCTGCCAAACTCCTCGCCTAAGCCATGTCCTCCACCCCCACCACTCCCGTCCGCGTCGCCGTCATCGGCGCCGGCCTCATGGGCCGCGAGGTCGCCAGCGCCTTCGGCCGCTGGTTCTCGTTGCTCGACTGCCCCGTCCGCCCCGAACTCGTCGCGGTGTGCGACGTCAACGCCGCCGCGCTCGACTGGTTCCGTCAGGTGCCGACCGTCAAATACCTCGAAACCGACCACCGCGCCCTCCTCGCCCGCGCCGATATCGACGTCGTTTACGTCGCCGTGCCGCACCACCTCCACGAGACGCTCTACCTCGACGTGCTCCGCTCCGGCAAAGATCTGCTTGCTGAAAAACCCTTCGGCATCGACCTCGCCGCCGCCCGCAACATCCGCGCCGAGGCCGTCCGCCTCGGCCGCTTCGTCCGCGTCTCCTCCGAGTTCCCCTTCCTTCCCGGCGTCCAGCGCGCCATCGCCGCCGCGAAGTCCGGCTCGTTCGGCAAAATCCTCTCCATTCGCAACAGCTTCCTCCACTCCAGCGATCTTGATCCCACCAAGCCGATCAACTGGAAGCGCCAGAACAAATTCTGCGGCGAAGCCGGCGTGATGAACGACCTCGGCCTCCACGTCGCTCACGTCCCGCTCCGCATGGGCTGGAAACCGACGCGCCTCCACGCCCAGCTCCAGAAAATCTACACCGAGCGCCCCGATGGCAAAGGCGGCACCGCCGCGTGCGACACGTGGGACAACGCATCCCTCCACTGCACCGTCGATCTGCCCGGCCAGTCCGGCGTGCCGCTCACACTCGAGATGAAGCGCATGAGTCCTACCGACACCAACTCGTGGGAAATCGAAATCCTCGGCACCGATGGCGGCGTGCGTTTCTCCACCAAGCTCCCCAAGACACTCTTCACTTACACCCGCGGCAAAGAGCAGGCGTGGTCCGCCACCGACCTCGGTTTCGCCATGCCCTTCAAGACGATTACCGGCGGCATCTTCGAGCCCGGCTTCCCCGACATCCTCATGCAAATGTGGGCCGCCTATCTCGCCGAACGCGCCGGCCAACTCGGCGACCGTTTCGGCTGCGCCACGCCCGACGAAGCCGTTGCCCACCACGAACTCTGGGCCGCCGCCCTGCGCTCGCACGCGGAGCAAACCGTCGTCACGCCATGAAACGTTCCGAGATCAACGCCGCATATCGCGACGCCTCCGCCTGTTTCGCCCGCCACCACTGGGCGCTCCCGCCCGCGCCGAAATGGGACATCACCGACTTCGGACTCGGCGACTTCTCGGGTCACGGACTCACCCTCATCAACCTCGCGGAGGAACCCGAGTATTGCGAAAAGCTGATGTATGCGCGCCGCAACCAGACCACTCCCGCGCACACCCACGCCAAGAAAAAGGAAGACATCATCTGCCGCGCCGGCGAACTCACCCTCGAACTCTGGCCCGCCAAACCCGGCACGTCCGGCCCCGCCACGGTGACCGTGCCCGTTAACGGAAAACCCGTCACCCTCCCCGCGGGTTCACGCCTCGTGCTCAGCGCCGGCTCGCGCGTGACCCTCGTCCCCGGCGTCTGGCACGCGTTCTACCCCACGAGCGACGAATGCATCATCGGCGAGGTTTCCACCGCCAACGACGACCTCCGCGACAATTTCTTCGTCAACCCCGACGTCGGCCGCTTCCCTGGTATCGAGGAAGATGAGCCCGCCGCCATCCGCCTCGTTTCCGAATGACCACCCCGCCTACCCCGCGCTCCGGCATCCTCGCCGGCGGCAACTGGATCATCGACCACGTCAAAACTCTCGACGGCTGGCCGCAGCAGGATGCGCTCGCCAACATCCTCTCCGAATCCTGGGGCAATGGCGGCTCGCCCTACAACATCCTCAAGGATCTCTCCCGCCTCGGCGCCGGGTTTCCGCTCTCTGCCATCGGCCTCGTGGGCGATGACGCCGACGGACAACGCATCCTCGCCGACTGTCGCACGCACGGAATCGACACCGCGCAACTCCGCGCCACCTCGCAGGCACCCACGTCCTACAGCGACGTGATGACCGACCGCACTACCGGTCGCCGCACGTTTTTCCACCAACGCGGCGCCAACGCCCTGCTCTCCCCCGAACACTTCGATTTCTCCGCCACCTCGGCGAAAATCTTCCACCTCGGCTACCTGCTGCTGCTCGACGGACTCGACACGCTCGATAACGGAATTCCGAAGGCCCGCGACGTTCTCCGCCGCGCCCACGCCGCCGGTCTGATCACCTCGCTCGATTGCGTGAGCGAAGCCAGCGACCGCTTCCACGCCGTCGTCAAACCAGTCCTCCCCGAGGCGGACATTCTCTTCGTCAACGACTACGAAGCCGAGCAACTCACCGGCCTCACCCTCGGCCGCGCCGCCACGATCAACCGCGCCATCGTCGAACAAGCCGCACGCACGCTCCTCGCCTTCGGCGTCCGCCACCACGTAATCATCCACTTTCCCGAAGGGGCCTGCGCCGCCTCCTCCGACGGCACCGTGATCTGGCAACCCTCCGTGCGCGTCCCCGCCGCCCTCATCGCCGGTGCCGCCGGCGCGGGCGACGCGTTCGCCTCCGGCTGTCTCCTCGCCCTGCACAACGATCAACCGCTCGCCGCCGCCCTTGAGCTCGGCGTCTGCGCCGCCGCCACCTCGCTGCTTCATCCCACCTGCTCCGAAAGCGTGCTCCCCGCCACCGAAGCCCTGCGCTTCGGCCAAAAACACGGTTTTCATTCTCTCGCCTAAGTTCGCCCCCACATGTCCACCCGCACACTCCCCTCCGCCACCTGGCAACTCGCGCGCCTGTCCTCCGCCGACACTGTCCCCGCATCCGCCGACTGGATACCCGCGACCGTCCCCGGCGCCGTGCAACCCGACTGGGCCCGCGCGCACAACCTGCCCGATCTCAACTTCGGACAAAACGTCCGCGCCTACGACGGACTCGAGAATTTCTTCTGGCTCTACCGCACCACCGTGCCCGCCGAAAAACTCGCCGCCGGTGAACGCCTCATCCTCTCCGGTGGCGGTGTCGATTATCACGCCGAGTTCCGCGTCGCCGGCCGTCGCGTGCTCACTCACACCGGTCTCTGCACACCCTTCGAACTCGACCTCACCAACGAAGCCCCCGGCAGCGTTCTCGAAATCCTGATCCACCCCGCGCCCAAACGTCAGGCCCTGCCCGCCGACCGCTCGCAAGCCGCCCACGTCACCAAGCCTGCCGTCAGCTACGGCTGGGACTGGCATCCGCGTCTCATCACGCTCGGCCTCTGCGAAGACATCCGCTTTTCCGTGCGCCCCGCCGCACACCTGCGCCACGTCGATTTCAGCTACACGCTGGCCGACGATTTTTCGTCCGCGCACATCACGGTCACCGCCGAGACGAGCGCACCGTCCTCCTTCACCTGGAAACTCCGCGATCCGGAAAACCGCGTCGTCCTCGAATCCGCCGAACCCTCCGCCACGCTCCCTTCGCCCCGCCTCTGGTGGACCCACGACCAC
>DATHXF010000182.1:0-8904 GCA_035459785.1 Rariglobus sp.
AGCTTCGAGCTGTTCGCTCACGAGCGGGGTCATGGTGGTGACACGTTTGCCGTCGTGGGTGAGGGCGTAGAGGGGGACGGGGGGATTTTTGTCGAGGCGCTTGATGAGGGCGGGGTCGGTGCGCTTGGAGAGCTCCAACCAGTGGAGGCCGGTGGCGTCGCAGGCGAGGAAGCGGGCGTAGGGCTTGAAGACTTCGGGGCGGCCGAGCACGCGAGCGTGCTGAGCTGGGAGCTGGGAGCTAGGAGCTGGGAGCTCTAATACGAGGCAGCTGTAGGCTTGGCTGCGGAGGTCGAGGCCGGCGCGGTGGGACCAGCGGACCCAGTTGGAATCGTTTTGGATTCCGGGGGGCGCAGGAGCGAAGAAGTGGCACCAGTCGCGTTCGTTGGCGGCTTGAAAGAGCGGACAAGTTTCGCGATGCGTGCAAGGGGCGACGATGTGGTGGGGACCATTGCGGAATTGGTCGCGCACGGCGGCGAGGGTGCGGCTGTCGGCGTGCGTGCCGGGCTCGATCCACAGGACGGCTTGCGCGCCGGAGACGAGTGAGAGGAGAGCGGTGCGCTGGTCGGCGGAGAGCTCGTTGAAGACGTGACTGAGAACGAGGGTGTAGGGGGCGAGCTGTGAGCTATGAGCTGGGAGCTGGGAGCTCGGATCGGAGGACAGTGTGGAGACGGGGAGGGATGGGAAGGTTTCGCGGGCTTTGGTGGCGGCGAAAGTGCGGGCGTGTTCGGAGTGGTCCCAGACGTGGAGGTCTTTGAAATGTGCGGGGCCGAAGGCGGCGAGGACGCGGCGTCCGGCGATGCCACTGCCGCAGCCCCAGTCGATGAGCGTGGTGCCGGCGGGCGGCTTCCACTGGCGGAGCGTGAGTTCGCGGAGAAGGGCGTCCCATTTCCAGCCGATGCGTTCGGCGTAGGTGAGATCGTAGGCGGCGAGGTCGGAAGCGGATTGCCAGTAGGGGCCATCGGCGGCGGAGCCGGAGAGAAAGCCGGCGCGCAGGCGATCAAGGGCGGACCAGTCGAGTTGCTCCCAGTTCATTGTTCAAATGATGCGGTGAAGATAATCAAGGTGCGGATGTTTTGCGGGTTTACGCGGAGACGTCAAAGCGCATGAATAGATTCACTGCCGTGCAAAGGTTACCCCTTCTACAATCCATGTTTTTCTCCCGTTTTGCCCCGGTGTTGTGTGTTCTGATTTTTGCGGTTGGGTCCGCGATGGCACAGGACGCGCAGGCGATCCTGGATGCCACGGCCAAGGTTTATACCGAAACCCAGGCCTATTCGGTGCAGGTGGACAGACGCATGCTGCAGATTGCATTTGCGCCGAACCAAGCCGGGGTGGACGCACGGTATGACGTGTCCAGCTCGCAGTTTAGTCGCATGCAGATCAAGGTGCGCCGCCCCCTGGGTTATTGGCTGTCCGTGCAATCCGCAGGTCAGGGCGCCCCGATGGTTCCGTCCAGAGACGTTATGGGTGAGATGCGTATGATTGGAGGAGGTGCTTCATCCACGATCCTGGCTCGCACCGAAAACGGGCAGGCCAAGAGAGGATCTTATCAGGCAGGTAAATTTACGGTGCAGGACATACCGGAGCACGTCTTTAACTCGATGTCGGGTTCGCTCTTGGGCCTCCGTTCAGCGGATGATGTGGTGCTGCGTCATTTTAATCCGCAGTCCGCTCTTGGTGGCAACATGGCGCTCGGCTTGGTTGAGCCGGATCTGATCGGACGCGAAGCCATCAATGGCCGCCGCATTTATCGCATCGTGGCGAAGACGAGCGGAGGTTCCCCGGTCATGGTATGGATTGATCAGGAGTCGTCGCAGGTTGTGCGTTCGATTGTGCAGCGTCCCGCCGGAGGAGCGGGACAGGCGAGCCGCTATGTCTCGGTGACCGAGACCTTATATAATTATCAGCAGATGAATCCGTCGTTCTCCTCGTCGGATTTTGTGCTCACCGCTTCAGTTCCACTGGAGCGCCTCGTGCCGGAGCAGATGGGATTTATTCCGGTCGCCGACTTGGTGAAGCTGGCTGACATCGCACCGGCGGCAGGTGCGGGGACCGTGGCGGGCGCGCCTGCGAACGAGCCTCCTGCGGCTCCCGTTGCGACGACTCCGCCGCCGGCCGCGCCGGCGGCTCCGGACGCCAAGGCGGCCGAGGGACAGGCGCTTTCTTATGAGCAGATGTCAGGCATCGTGCTGATCGAGGGAGATGGCGGAACGGCCACCGGTTTCATAACCAAGATCCGTGATGTTGATTTTGTGGTGACCAATCTTCACGTGCTGGGTGGAAACAAAAAGATGATCATAAAAACCCTGCGAGGGGATGAAATCCCCATGCTGGGGGTTTTTGGAGCAGCAGGCAGTGACATCGCCATCATCCGGATCAGCAAGGGACAGGGTGAGCTGAAGCTTGCGGAGGACGTATTGAAGACCTCGAAGATTGGAGACAAAGTCGTGGTGGTGGGTAACCGCCAGGGTGGCGGCGTGGCGACGCAGGTTGCGGGCAGCATCGTGGGCGTGGGGCCGACGCGCGTGGAAGTGAACGCCAACTTCGAGCCGGGCAACAGCGGCAGTCCGATCGTCAACCTGGGCACGGGCGAGGTGGTGGGAGTGGCTTCGTATTCGGAGACAAGGCAGGTCAGTGTCGAAGAGCACACCGGACAACCGGCTGCACGCACGCGAGCCGCCCCGACGCCTGTGGCGGTGGAGAAGCGCTGGTTCGGGTATCGTCTCGACAGCGTGGCCAAGTGGGAGGCGATCGATCTGGCGAAGTGGAATTCGCAGGAGGAGCGCATCGGGAAATTCACCGAAATGTCGGAGGCGTTGGTAGCGGTGCTGCGGCTGGATTTTAACAAGGCGCGCCAGCATCCGCGTCTGAGTTCATTGATCACGAGCTTCGAGACGCGCATGCGCTCGACCAGCGGAACGGGTGTGTCCTCCGCAACCGAGGTGAAGGATCTGTTTCGCGTGATCCGGACGATTTCGGAGGACGGCGTGAACGACCTCAAGAACGGCGACTACTACGACTATTACCGCACGTGTCTTTATTGGGAGAGCAGCATTCCGGCGCAGCTGGAATATCGGAAGGCCATCATCGAGGTGCTCAAAAAATATGAGGCGAACTCGGCGGGGTATCTCTCGCGGATGCGCGGAGGGAGCTGATGGGTTGCGGTCGGGATGCGGCGGCGCGAAGCGGAGTCCGCGTCCTGCCGTTTCGGGCATGAAAAAGGCGGGCTCCTTTCGGGGCCCGCCTTGATTGCGAAAGCAGCGAGTATCCGGAAACCGATTACAGGCGGCCGGCGTAGATGCCGGTGGAGCCGAGCTCTTCCTCGATGCGGAGGAGCTGGTTGTATTTGGCGACGCGGTCGGTGCGGGAGGCGGAGCCGGTCTTGATCTGGCCGCAGTTGGTGGCGACGGCGATGTCGGCGATGGTGACGTCCTCGGTCTCGCCGGAGCGGTGGGAGAGGACGGCGGTGTAGCGGCTCTTGTGGGCGAGCTCGACGGCGTCGAGGGTCTCGGTGAGGGAGCCGATCTGGTTGACCTTGACGAGGATCGAGTTGGCGGTGCCGGTGGCGATGCCCTTCTTGAGGAACTCGACGTTGGTGACGAAGAGATCGTCGCCGACGAGCTGGATCTTGTCGCCGAGGGCGACGGTGAGCTTCTTCCAGGTGGCCCAGTCGTTTTCGGCGCAGCCGTCCTCGATGGAGTCGATCGGATATTTGGCGCAGAGCTCCTTGTAGTAGGAGACGAATTCGTCGCCGGTGAACTGCTGGCCGGAGGACTTCTTGAAGACGTATTTGCCGGTCTTCTTGTCGTAGAACTCGGAGGCGGCGACGTCGAGGGCGAGGGTGATGTCCTTGCCGAGCTTGTAGCCGGCACCCTTCACGGCCTCGGCGATGGCGTCGAGGGCGTCGGTGGTGGAGGCGAGCTTGGGGGCGAAACCGCCTTCGTCACCGACGGCGGTGGCGAGGCCCTTGGCCTTGAGAACCTTCTTGAGGTTGTGGAACACCTCGGCGCCGGCGCGGAGGGCTTCGGAGAACGTGTCGAAGTTGATCGGGCGGATCATGAACTCCTGGAAATCGATCGGAGCGTCGGAATGGGCGCCGCCGTTCATGATGTTCATCATGGGAACGGGGAGGACCTTGGCGTTCGGGCCGCCGATGTATTTGTAGAGGGGCTGGCCGAGGCTGTTGGCGGCGGCGTGGGCGGTGGCGAGGGAGACGCCGAGGATGGCGTTGGCGCCGAGCTTCGACTTGTTCTTGGTGCCATCGAGCTTGATCATGGCGTGGTCGATGCCGACCTGGTCGAGGGCGTCGAAGCCGATGAGCTCGGGGGAGATGAGGTTCTTGACGTTGCCGACGGCGGCGAGAACGCCCTTGCCGAGGAAACGGGTCTTGCCGTTGACGCCCTTCGGGAGGGACTTGGCGGTCACATCGCTGTCGCGCAGCTCGTGGGCCTCGTGTTCACCGGTGGAGGCGCCGGAGGGAACAGCGGCGCGGCCGACGACGCCGTTGACGAGTTTAACGTCGACTTCAACGGTCGGATTACCGCGGGAATCGATGATTTCGCGGGCGGTGATGGAACTGATCGTGGTATTGCTCATGTGGAAGGGAAAGGTGCAGTGAAGCGAACGGCGGGCGCGAGGGAAGCCGAAAGACTGCGCATGGGTTGGCTTTGGGTGCGCAGCGGGTGCAGGCGACCCGGACGGGGTCGTCGGGGCTCCAGTCAGGCCGGGCGCTCAGAACGGGCTGCGGGAGAATCCGAGCCTGATGAGGGCGCGCTTAAACGGGCCCGGGGGCTTGGGCCGCAAGGCGGCGGGCAACTGGCCGGCATGGCCGCGGCGGACGGCGTTCTGCAGCGGAGTGACGCCCTCGTAGTTGCGGGTGGAGAGAGAGACGGCGGTGAGCAGGTCGTCGGGAATCTGGTCGAGATGGCCCTCGTGGGCGGCGGCGTGCAGGGGGGTGTCGCCGTGGTCGTTGAGGGTGAGGAGCAGATCGAGCGTGAGATTGTCGGCGGGGATTTTTTCGAGCTGGCCGGTCTCGGCGGCGGCGTGGATGACGGTGTAACCAGCCTTGCTCTTGAGCAGCAGGTTGTCGTGGACCAAGAGAGCGGGCGGGATCTGGCCGAGGTGGCTGGAGATGGCGGCGGCGTGGAGCACGGTGTCGCCGGCCTTGGTGGTGAGCAGCAACGCGGCGGGCGTGAGCAATGAGGACGGGATTTGCACGAGGTGGCCGTTGAGGGCGGCGACGTGGAAGACGGTTTCGCCGCTGAGATTGCGCTCGAGCAGGTGTTCCTCGGTGAGGATGGCCGCGGGGAGCCTGTCGAGAGTGCCGGCTTCGGCGGCCTCGTGGGCGAGGGTGTTACCCAGATCGGTGCGCAGAAGGGCCATGTCGTAGTCGAGCACGCCCACCGAGGCGGGAATCTGGTCGAGGAAACCGCCGGCGGCCGCGCTATGGAGCGGCGTGTAACCGGAGTTGCTGCGCACGAGGTAGTCGTTGCGGGAAAGCAGGCCGGGGGGCAGCTGGTAGAGGTGGCCGTTGAGGGCGAGATGGTGAAGCGGCGTGTAGCCGGAGTCGTTTTTCAGTGTGAGCAGGCCTGCGGAAAGCGCGGACGGAGAGAGGTCGCGGAGGCGTCCGTATTTCGCGGCGGAATGGATGGCGGTGTTGCCGGAGGCGTTGCGAGCGGTGAGCTCGCCCAGCGTGAGGGCCTGGGCCGCGTCACGTGAGAGGGTGCCTTCGCGCAGGGTCGCGAGCAGCGCTTCGGTTTCCATGCGCGCAGAGAAACCTGCGCAAGCGCTTCGCGCAAAACTAAAAGGGCCACGGGCACGGGTTTATAATTTAACACGGGGTGCTAAAATCCTCCTTGGATTCGGCCTCCGGCACCGACACCGTGGAGGTTCTTCTATGAAAATCTGCTGCATTGGTGCCGGCTATGTGGGTGGTCCGACGATGGCGGTGATCGCGCTCAAGGCGCCGGACATTCAGGTGACGGTCGTGGACATGAACGTCGCGCGCATCGCGGCCTGGAATTCCGACACACTGCCGATCTACGAGCCGGGCCTCGACGAGGTCGTCAAGGCGGCGCGCGGGCGGAATCTGTTTTTTTCGACGGATGTGAAGGCGACCATCGCGGCGGCGGACATTATTTTTGTGTCGGTCAACACGCCGACGAAAACCTACGGCGTGGGCGCGGGCCGTGCGGCGGATTTGCGGTTCATCGAGTCGGTCGCGCGCACGATCGCGGAAGTTTCTACGACGCCGAAGATCATCGTGGAAAAGTCCACGATCCCCGTGAAGACGGCCGAGACGATCAAGCAGATCCTCGCGGCGAACACGGCGGGCGTGGCGTTCGAGGTGCTGTCGAATCCCGAGTTTTTGGCGGAAGGCACGGCGGTGCCTGACTTGTTCAACCCGGATCGCGTGCTGATCGGCGGCGAGCGCACGCCGGGCGGCGACAAAGCGGTGGAGACGTTGGTGAGCGTCTATGCACGCTGGGTGCCGCGCGAGCGCATCATCACGACCAACCTGTGGTCGTCGGAGCTGTCGAAGCTCGTCGCAAACGCGTTCCTCGCCCAGCGCATCTCGTCGATCAACTCGATCTCGGCGCTGTGCGAAGCGACCGGCGCGGATGTCGATGAAGTGGCGAATGCGATCGGCAAGGATTCGCGCATCGGCCCGAAGTTTTTGAAATCGTCGGTCGGCTTCGGCGGATCGTGCTTCCAGAAGGATATTTTGAATCTCGTGTATCTCTGCGAGAGCTTCGGGTTGCCGGAGGTTGCGGCCTACTGGAACCAAGTCGTGATGATGAACGATTATCAGAAGCGCCGGTTCTCGGCGAAGATCGTGAGCACGCTCTTCAACACGGTGGCGGACAAACGCATCGCGGTGCTCGGTTTCGCGTTCAAGAAGGACACGAACGACACGCGCGAATCGGCGGCGATCAACGTGGTGCGCGACCTGTTGGCGGAGCACGCCAACGTGGTGGTTTACGATCCGAAGGTGCCGGCGGCCGAGATCGTTTCAGACGTGTTGGGCAAGGGGCAGTCGAATCCGCGTCTGACCGTGGCGGCGAGCGCCTACGAAGCGACGCAGGGCGCGCATGCGATCGCCATCGTGACGGAGTGGGACGAGTTCAAGAAACTCGACTACGCGAAAATTCTGGGAGGGATGCAGAAGCCGGCGTTCCTCTTTGACGGACGCAACATCGTCGACCTGCCGAAACTGCGGGAAATGGGGTTCCGCGTGCACGGCATCGGCCGGTGAAACCCGGAACCCGGCCGGCGGCGGGGTCTACGTTCTGCGACGGCGGCAGAGCACGAAAGCGACGCCGCTGCCGAGCAGGATGAGCCCGTAGGTTGCCGGTTCGGGAACGGGGGTGCCGGGGGTGACGTAGCCGCCGCCCCAGGTGCCGGTGGCGTAGATGTTGCCGTTGCTGTCGGCGTATTGGATGGTGACAGAGGTGCCGGGGTTGCTGCCGGCGAAGACGTCGCCCGCCGCACTGTCCCAGTTGCGGATCGTCAGGGTGACTCCGTTCGAGATGGTGAGATTGGAGGTGAGGTTGAGCTGGGAATCGACGCCGCCGAAGTCGATGATCGAGTTGCCGGTGATGACGAGATTCTGGAAGGTTTGCTCGGTGTTGCCCAGCAACAGGGTGCTGCCGGCGTTGAGGGTGACCGTCTGCCACGAGGGAACCTGGTTGTCCTGGCCGAAGATCACGGTGCCGCCGTTGTTGACGGTGAGGGAACCGTTGATCGCGTCATCGCCGCCGGACTGGTTCATCACCAAGGTGCCACCGCTCACGACGGTGCTGCTGATGTTTTTTCCACCTGAGCCGGAGAGCGTGGCGGTGCCGGTGAAGGCGGAGGTGAGGTTGAGGGTGCCGCCGGTGATACTGCCGGAGAACCCGATCGCGCCGGAACCGGAAAGCGTGATGCCGCTACCGCTGCCGCCGGCGACGGGGCCGGTGAACGTGGCGTTGGCCGCGCCGGAGATATTGATGCCGCCGGAGCCGGCCTGGGCGTTGGCGAAGGTCGAGGTGCCCGCCGAGACGTTGATCGTGGTGGCGCTGAGCTGGCCGCTGAACGAGTTGGTGCCGGTATTCTGGACGTTGACGGTGGTGGCCGCGACGGAACTGCCGAACGTGCGGTTGCCGGATCCGGAGAGCGTGAGCGTGGCGGCGCTGTTGATTTGTCCGGAGATGGTGATGGCGGACGAACCGGTCAGGGTGAGGTTCTTGGAGTTGGCGTCGAAATAGCCGGTCGAGACGATGGCACCGCTGGCCGCGTTCCAGCTCTGATTGGCGGAAAGGGTGATCTGGTTGTTGATCGTTTGCGTGGCGGTGCTGTTGTTGGTGATGCCGCCGGCGCCGATGGTAAGAGTGCCGCCGCCCGAGGTGAACGCGCCGGCGCCGGAGTTGAAGCTGAGGGAGTTGATTGTCCATCCGCCGCCATTGGCGCTGGTGGTGGTGTTGACGGAGCCGGCAAAAACCAAGTCATGGCCGCCGCCGCTGGCCGGCGCGCTATTGGATGTCCAATTGTTGCCCACGCCCCAATTCCCGTTGTTGTCACCGTCCCAGGTGTAGGTTGCCGCACGGGCGCACACGGCTGTCAGCGACAGCAAGAGGCTGGTGCCAAGGCAAATGAGAAAGTGTGTTGAGCTCGATGAGGTCACGGCCTGTTGATAGGTATCTTCAGACCTATTGAATAGGGGTTTAACCCTAGGCGTCAAATGCCAACAACACTTTGCCTGCAACGTAACGGTTATCAGGCAGATGCCATTGTTGCTTATCCGTGTGTGGATGACTGACAGGGTGGTTAGAACTCCCTGAACCGAGTATTCCGCTTAGATGAACGGCAGCGGCTTGTAGTTTTTACCGAGAATCTGGTCGGTCGGGCAGGAGAACCACTTGTCCA
>DATHXF010000183.1:0-5128 GCA_035459785.1 Rariglobus sp.
GCCGAGTGGCAGGAAGCCCGTTTCCCCGTCGCGAAAAAAGGCCGCTATCTCGCCCTCGAAGCGCTCAACGCCGAGAAAGGCCCCAACGCCGCCATCGCCGAACTCGACGCCCTCGACCCCCAAGGCAACGTGCTCTCGAAAAACACCTGGAAGATTCTCTGGGTGAGCAGCGAAGAAACCACCGCCGAAGCCGGCGATGCCGACAACATGCTCGACGGACAACCCTCCAGCCACTGGCACAGCGCGTATGGGAAAACCGTCGCCGACTTCCCGCACCGCGTCGTGATCGACCTCGGCGAAAGCGTGGCGATCGGCGGCATCCGCTACCTCGCCCGCTCCGGCACCGGCAGCCCGGGCCGCATCAAAGACTACAAAGTTTACGTGAGCGACACCCCCTTCGGCCTCACCCCTCCGTAAACACCCCGCGGCATCAGCCGCGCCTCCGCTTAACCGCGGAGGCCATTAGCCGCAGCCACTCCCAGAAAATCGCCCCATTGGGCGATTTTTATTAGCGGTTAAAAAATTCCGATTCCCCGTCTCCGCCTTCCGGCCATCCGGCCTCCGCTTCATTTCATCCAAACCAGCAACTGCCGCCGCGTCTCCGCCGGATGCGTGAGCAGGAAAAAATGATCCGCCTTCGGAATCACCACGCCTTGATAAAACGCCGACCGCGCCGTGAGTGACCGCGAGTAGTCCGCAAACCCGCCGTCCTTCACATAGTATTCGCGTTCGCCCACCAGAAACCCCGCGCGCGCCGCCTTCGGCCAGCGGCGGAACGCATCATCCGGCGGATACGCCGCCATCACGATCAACTCCCGATACGGCGCCGGATTCGCCGCATACACCCGCGTCGCCCCAAACCCTCCCGCCGAGAGCCCGATCAACACCGGCTTCGCGAGCGCATGCCCCAACTTCGCCCCCGCCGCCGCGAGACACTCTTTGATATACGCCGCCGACACCGCCGACGGATCGATCCCATACGCCGGACAAAGAATGATATGATCCGGAAACCACTCGGCCAGCTGGTGCTGATACCACAGAAACGAACCGCCGTAACCGTGTAGAAACAAAATCACCGGCGTCTGCGCGCTCGTCTTCGCCGGACGATACAACAACGCCAGCCCCTCGGCCGGCCGCGCTTCCGCGAAACAATACCCCAGCACCGACGGCACCGCTTTGAACACCGGACTCGCCGCAATCGCCACATAACGCCGCGCAACCAACTCGTTGAGCTTGGCGGCATCCGCCTCCGAAAGCCCGAGTGCCGCCGACTGCCGCAACGCCAGACTCACGATACTCGCCTCCGGCAACCGCGCCGCGCTCGCGCGCAACACCGGCATATACACCGCCGCCTCCGTCCCTGTGGCCGGTGCCGCCGCGTTCTTCGTCGGCCACGCAACCCGCACCACCTCCTGCGCCCGCAAGCCGACACCCGCCCATACCGCCACGCCCACCATCAGGCGAAAACCCAAACAAAGAAATGAAGAGCGCATGTGCATAAAACCCGCAGGCCGAAACCAACGACCTTCGATTACACCCGCAGTGCCCCGACAACTTCAAGCCAAGTAAGGAATACCGATCCCCCCTCCATGAACCCCGCTTCTCGTTTCGTTGAAAACGAACACGACTCCCCGGCAGGTTTCGTGCTGAGTGGAAGGCGGTGTCCGACCTTTCTCCATCCGCCAACCCGCCTGCCACGTCCCACAGCATGAGCTCGCAAGATCGCGCCTTCGCGGCGCTGCTCGGCCTGCACGGCCTCGCCCTCTTGGTCGCGTTTCCCTTCGGACCGCAGGCCGCCCGCCTCTGGCATCCCGGCATCAACGGTTTCGCCGCCCTCACCTCGGCCTTTCCATTCGCTGTCGTTCTGAGCGGCCTCCTCGCGCGCCGTGCGCCGCGTCTGCCGTCCTCGCCGCGCACCCTCGCCCTGATCGCTTTCGCGTCCACGCTGCCCTGCGCCCTCTCGTTCGATTATCCGTCGCTGGTCGTTGCCCGTTTCATCGCCGGCCTGGCAACCGGTGTGTCGTTTGTCGCCATCCACCGCGTGCTGTCTCCGGAAGCCGGCCCGTTTGTCATGCGCCTCGCGCCGCGCATCGTCGCCTTCGGCATGCCGGTCTGCCTGCTCGCCGCCACCGTCTTCGACTGGCGCGCCGCCTTTATCCCGATTCTCGCGGGCCACGCGCTGATCGCCTGGCTCTCAGCTCACAGCTCTCAGTTCCAAGCTCCCAGCCCTCCGCTCCTAACCGAAGCCGCGCCATCCGCCCTCGTCGCCACGGGGGCGCTTGCGTTTGTCAGCGCCGCTTATCTCACCGTGCTCTCCGGCTTCCTCGTGTTCAACGCCGGCCACACCGAGCTACACATCCCGGTGGTGCTGACACTCGCCGCACTCCTCGGACTCGCCGTGCCGCCCGTATTGAAATATCTCCGCAGCAGGTTCTCGCCCGCCGCCGTCTTCACCTCCGCCCTTGGCTTCTCCGCATCAAGCTTGCTCGCGCTGCTCGTCCTGCGAGGCCCTCAGCCCGCCGTCCTTGCCGTCTCGGTGACCGCACTTTTTCTCGTGGCGAGTTCCTCGCGTCACCTCGCCCTCGCCGGACTGGTCCTTCCTCGTCTCGCGCCCGGCGACGTCCCCCCGCACCAAACCCACACGCACCTCGCCCACCACCTCGGTTCGGGACTGGGCGCACTCACGGCCGGACTGTTGGTTTCCATTACACCCGCGCACACGCTGCAAGGCATGATGACGCTCCTCGCCGCGTCTCTCGTCGCCACCGGTCTTGCCCTGGCCACCGGCCTCTTCTGCGCCCGTCCCCGACGGCTCACAACCTTCACGGATGACGCCCAGCCCGATCTGGTCGCTGACAACCGTCTCGTGCGGTGATCGCATTATTGTCGGCCGAATCCCATTTCCCGGACCACGAGCAAGCTGATAAAAACAAATACCGGCGGCGCCACTAATGCGATGAACGCCGGCGCCGCATCAATACCGGTAAGAAGCACGCTATGGCCTGGATTGCGGGGATGGATATAAACCTTGATCGTTTTCCCGCTTCGAAAATTGCGCACCAGCCGCTCCGCAGACGCTTTCGTTCCGAACATAATCGAATACGCGATGCGCTTCCCGACATACGTTTTTCCCGCATGATCATAGGTGTATTTAATTTTAGGCCGGCAGGAGACGCTGCTTCCCCCCTCACTCTCGGCCTGACCGGCTTCCTCGAAGGAAGAAGCGACCACCCGACCAGGCACCTGTAACCAACGCCTGGAGCGATACGCCAGCCAGGTGTTTCTCAAGATAAGCAACTCCAGTAAAACGCCGGCCAAGATCACCCACTCGTTTGTCGTTGTTTGTTCAAGTATGCTCATGTGCTGGGGACGATGCTATGGGGGATGCAAAACGTCGCCATGCCTGGCGAGGCTGTTTCCCTCACGCACACTGCTTAAGTTACGCGTAAACTGAACTGTTGATCGACGCTCCGCTTCGGCGCACCGAAAATCCACACGGTGCGCCTAAAACTCATGTCGGGTTTCATCGCGCCCCCACGCTATTCACCTTGCACGCCCCTCCTCGCAATCTTCCCTGCCACATGAAGTCCCCTTCGATTCCTTCCTTGGACCTACCTGCATCCGCCCGATGCAAATCCCTTGGGGAAATATTTTTTAAAACAATTTGATTAGATTCCCCTCAACTCGCTATGCAGGTATTGAGACTGCAGCCGTTACCCCCTGATTGGCTTCATCTTTATCTCGTCCGCTCAACCCGGCCGATCTTACCCCCTTCCATTACCCCGTGAGTATTTTCCCCCACCGAGGCTGGTTCGTCGCCGGCTGTCTCGCGATTGGCACTGTCTCCACCCCTGAGGCGCGCAGCCAGGCCGCCGGAGCCCAGCCCTCGCTCGACCAGATGTTCAAGCAGGGCGCCGAGGCGTTCAACAGCGGCAACTACGACCGCACGATCACTCTCTTCGAAGAGATCACCAAGCAGGCGCGCCCCGGTCCCGTCTTGGAGCCGATCTATTTCAGCATCGCCTCGGCCAAGCTGCTCAAGGGGGACAACGACGGTGCCATCGAAGCGTTCCGCAACTACATGCGCCTGTATCCGAACGGCGCCCAGCTCAACGACGCCCGCGCCGGTCTCACCAAGGCGCTTATTGCCGCCAAGCGCATGCCCGAGGCCCTCGCCGCCATCGCCGCCCTCCGCGACCTCCGCAACCGCAACGGCGCGCAGGGCATCGACAACTACGCGGCCGTCCTCGATCTCACTCTCGGCATCGCCGACTCCCTGCTTGTCGAACGCAAAACCGCCGAGGCGCTCGATCTCATCCAGACCGCGCCGATGCGCGCCGACATCATCGACCGCCAGCGTCAGCGCATCATCCAGCTTGAGCGTCTCCTCAAACAGGCCCAGGCCACCGCCGCCTCCGCCAGCGCCGACTCCTCCCTCGCCGCCAACCGCGACGCGCTCGCCTCCCGTCTCAGCGACGCCCGCAAGGCCCTCAAGAGCGTCGAGGACAATCCCAACTTCGACATCCCCCGCCTGCTTCGCCAGGGCCAGTGCTACATGGAACTCGACCAGCCTTGGGAAGCCATGGTTGTTTACAACGAGATCCTCACGCGTTTCCCCACCGCACCCGATCGTTCGTATGCGTTGCGCGGACTGATCTTCGCCCGACAAACCGTCAATCGCCTCGCCGACGCCCAGGCCCTCTGCCAGCGCTTCCTCAAAGAATTCCCCGACAGTCCGTTCCTCGCCGAGATTGCCGCCGTCGGCGGACAAATCTCCACCCAGCTCCAGGACGATGCCCAAGCGGCCTCCTTCTTCGGCTCCGCCATCGACAGCAGCAAGGGCGACCTGCTCGAGCGCGTGGTCATCCAACTCGGTGGTGCGCGCTTCGCCCTCCGCGACTGGGCCGGCGCCCGTGAGATGTTCGACCGCTACACGCAAAATTATCCGTCCGGCAAATGGGTGGACAGTGCGGCCTACCGCTCCGCGATTTCCTGGTTCCTCGATATCTCCGACGCCGACCGCTACGCCAAAGCCGAAAAAGCCCTGAAAGCATTCATCGAGAAAAACCCCAACAGCACGTATCTCGGCGACGCCTATTACCGCCTCGCCGTCTGCCAGTTCGCTTTT
>DATHXF010000184.1:0-29385 GCA_035459785.1 Rariglobus sp.
GCTCGGCGTGATCCTCGCCATCATGCCGTGGAACTACCCGTTCTGGCAGGCCTTCCGAGCCGCCGTCCCCGCGCTGATGGCCGGCAACACCGTCCTCCTCAAACACGCCTCCAACGTCTCCGGCTGCGCCCTCGCCATCGAGCGCGTCTTCGCCGTCGCCGGTGCCTCCCGCAACCTTCTGCGCACTCTCCTCGTATCCTCCAAAACGATACCCGCGCTCATTGAAGACCCGCGCGTGCGCGGTGTCACCCTCACCGGCAGCACCGCCGCCGGACGCCAGGTCGCCGCGCTGGCCGGCGCCGCCCTGAAACCGTGCGTCCTCGAACTCGGCGGCAGCGATCCCTACCTCGTGCTCGCCGACGCCGATCTCGACCTCGCCGCCGAAGTCTGCGCCGCCGCCCGCCTCGTCAACGCCGGACAAAGCTGCGTCGCCGCCAAACGCTTCATCGTCGTCGAAAAGGTCCGCCCCGCCTTCGAGGAAAAACTCGCCGCCTGCATGGCCGCGCTCTCGCCCGATCTCGGCCCGCTCGCCCGCGCCGACCTGCGCGCCGAGCTCCACACTCAGGTTCAAAAGAGCGTCCGCCTCGGCGCCCGTCTGCTGCTCGGCGGACACCTCCCTCCCAAAAAATCCACCGGCTGCTTTTACCCCGCCACGATCCTCTCCGGCGTGCGGCCCGGCATGCCCGCTTACGATGAGGAATTATTCGGTCCCGTCGCCGCCGTCATCTCCGCCCGCAACGAAGCCGACGCCCTGCGCATCGCCAACGACACCGCCTACGGACTCGGCTCGGCGATTTTCTCGCGCAACATCCGCCGCGCCCGCGCGCTCGCCCGCCGCCTCGACGCCGGCATGGTGTCCATCAACTCCTCCGTCGTCTCCAACTCCAGCCTGCCGTTCGGCGGCACCAAGTCCTCCGGTCTCGGCCGCGAGCTCGGCGAATTCGGCGCCCGCGCCTTCGTCAACATCAAGACCGTCTCCCGGGCCTGATGTCCTTGATGGCGCGTTACATTCCAGTGACGCCCCATTAAAAACTGGTTTCGCCCCGCCCGCCGTTTACGTTGATCCGTCTTTCCCGATGGCCACGAAGCGCACCCAGTCCCGCCCGAAGACCAAACCCGCCCGCGCCCCCAAAGCCGTCGCGCCCGCACTCGCACCCGCCGCCACGGTCGCCGAGTTGCCCGCCGAAGAACGCGTCATCATCCCCAAGTCCCGCCAGCGCCCCGTCACGCCTTCCGCCAAGCCGGTCAAATCCGCCTATTTCAACCGCGAGCTCAGCTGGCTCGCCTTCAACCGCCGCGTCCTCGAGCAGGCCCTGAACGCCCGCCATCCGCTCCTCGAGCGCGTCAAGTTCCTTGCCATCGTCTCCTCCAACCTCGACGAGTTTTTCGAGATCCGCGTCTCCGGCATCATGCAGCAGGTCGACAGCGGCGTCACCGAGCCGAGCGTGGACGGCCTCGGCCCCAAGGAATCCCTCCGCCGCATCCACTCGGTCGTCGCTTCGCTCGTCGAGGACCAATACCGCTGCTGGCACGACGATCTCCATCCCGCGCTCGCCGCCGAGGGCATCATCTTCAAGACCGCCGCCGAGCTCACCGCCTACGAGCTCGCCTGGGTCACCGCCTATTTCCACGAGCAGGTTTTCCCGGTCCTCACCCCGCTCGCCCTCGACCAGTCGCACCCGTTCCCGCAGCTCGGCAACAAGACGCTCAACGTCATCGTCTCCCTCGACAACCCCGCCACGCCCGAGATCGAGAACCTCGCCGCCATCCTCCCCGTCCCGCGCATTCTCCCGCGTCTCGTCCCCATCAGCCCGAGCGACTCCGGCCCCCAGCGTTTCATTTTCCTTTCCGAGATCATCAAGCTGTGCGCCGGCGAATTTTTCCCCGGCTACAACGTCAACGGCGCCCACGCCTTCCGCGTCACCCGCAACAGCGACCTCTACATCGACGAGGAAGAGGCCGAGAATCTCCTCAAGAAAATCGAGGAGGAACTCCGTAACATGCGCCGCGGCGCCGCCGTCCGCCTCGAAATCGAAGAAGGTGTGGACGACCGTATTTTCCAGACGCTCTGCGAACACCTCGATCTCTCGCACGAATACGTTTTCCGCATGAACGGGCCCATCAATCTCCTCCGTCTGATGGCCCTGGCGGAGATTGAACGCCCCGACCTCAAGTATCCGCCGTTCACGCCCGTCAACATCTCCCCGCTCCGCGACACCGCGCATATTTTCGAGACGCTGCGCGCGCAGGACGTGCTCCTGCACCATCCCTACGATTCGTTCCAGCCGGTCGTCGATTTCGTCGAACAGGCCGCCCGCGATCCGCTCGTCTTCGCCATCAAGCAGACGCTCTATCGCACCAGCGGCGACTCACCCATCGTGCGCGCCCTGATCGAGGCCTCGCGCAACGGCAAGCAGGTCACCGCGCTCGTGGAATTGAAGGCCCGTTTCGACGAGGCCAACAACATCCAGTGGGCCAAGCAGCTCGAGGAAGCCGGCGTCCACGTCGTCTACGGTCTCATCGGCCATAAAACGCACTGCAAGTGCTCCCTCGTCGTCCGCCGCGAGGGCAAGCTGCTCCGCCGCTACGCCCACCTCGGCACCGGCAACTACAACCCGAAGACCGCGAAGCTCTACACCGACCTGAGCTACTTCACCGCCCGCGACGAGCTCACCTCCGATGTCGCCAATCTCTTCAACACGCTCACCGGCTTCAGCCGCGAGCCCGTGTTCAACCACCTGCTGGTCGCCCCGTTCAACCTCCACCGTCGCATCCAGGAGCTGATCCAGCGCGAGGCCGACAACGCCGCCGCCGGCAAACCCGCGCGCATCATCGTCAAGATGAACTCGCTCGTGGACAAAGCCACCATCGACAGCCTCTACGCCGCCTCCCGCGCCGGCGTGAAGATCGACATCATCGTCCGCGGCGTCTGCTGCCTCGTCCCGGGCGTGAAAGGCCTCAGCGAAAACATCCGCGTGCGTAGCATCGTGAGCCGCTACCTGGAGCACGCGCGCGCGTTTTATTTCGAGAACTCCGGCGGCGACGAACCTCTCGTCATGGCCGGCAGCGCCGACTGGATGCCGCGCAATTTCTTCCGCCGCATCGAGGTGGTTTTCCCGGTCCGCGACCCCGCGCTGCGCAAATGGATCACGGACGAATTGTTCGTCATGGAGCTGCAGGACAACGAAAGCGCCCGCGAACTCCACGCCAACGGCGGCTACCTGCCCGTGAAACGCGCCGAAGGAGTCCCTCCGTTCTCCGCCCAAAGCTACTTCATCGCCGCCGCCACCGAACGAGCCCGCGCCGCCGCTGAGTCCGCCTAAAGGTGGACGGCGATAAGAGCCCTATCGCGGCGCGGTAACCGAGCGCCCTCTCCGAGGTAGGGACGTCTCTCCGAGACGTCCGCCCCCACCGGATCGAAGTATAGGAGCCCTGTTTACAGACGATGGATTTATCTGCGCTGGCGCACGCATTCCAATCGGCTCAACGTTGCATTTCCCCAACGACTCATGGTCGCAAATAACACTGTCCGGCAAAAATCATGAAAAGCCTCCACACGCTGTGCGCGTTATTTATTTTAGCTATTTGTCCGACTTCGAAAGCAGAAGGACCTAAACAAACTCTGCTTGAGTTTTATATCGTAAGTGAGACGGAAACCGACGGCTCATGGCACTTCGATTCACCCAAATTTAAGTCCCTTGGGTTTATCCCAAATACACCGGATTTAGTTATATCAAAAATTGAATCTGTTGTAAGCGGGCGTCCAACAGAGAACTATAGTGCAGACAACACCGGCAACATGGCAAAAGAGCCATCGTCACCCACTTTAGTAATCAGGTGGTTCGCTGAAGATGCGGAGAAATTCACGGCTCTGACAAAACGAGCGACCGGCAAACGAGTCCTAATTATGATCGCTGGGAAACCGCTTATGGCGCCTCGGGTAAGCGGTGAAATTACTATGCAAAACGCGGAGATTAGCTTGGGCGACGACCAAGAAGACCAAAAGGTAATTCGAGCCGCTTTTGAATCCCTATTGGCAAAGTCATCCAAATAAAACCACGGCACCAGGAGCACATCTCATCGCCTACCCCTAGTATACTTCACCCCGTGCCTCGCCTCCCCCACGCCGCACTCGCGCTCCTGTTCGCCTTCACGCCCCTTCACGCCCGCACGTGGACTGACTCCCAAGGCCGCACGCTCGAAGCGGACTACGTGAGCGCCACCGCCACCGACGTCACCCTTCGCCGCGCCGCCGACAACCGCACTTTCGTCCTCCCGCTCGCCACGCTCACCGCCGCCGACCGCAACGTCGTCTCCGCGCAACTCGCCGCTTCGTCCGCCGCAAAACCGTCCGCTCCGCCCGCCCGCGACTTCGCCGAACTCAACACCCTCCTCGGCCTCCCGCTCCTCGCCGATGACACGCTCTGGGACGACGAACCCGCCGCCGTCGCCAAACGCCTCCGACTCCCCATCGAGGGCAAGACCGACCGCTTCGAAGGTTATCGCGCCTACGCACGGACTCCCGTGCCGCTCATGGGCGCCGATGCCAACATGCTCTCGTTACAGGCCGCCGAAGGACGCATCACCACCCTCACCATCCAGTTCACCAACCGCGGCGATTATGCCGCGTTTCAAGATCGGGAGCGGTTTTTCTCCCCGTCGAAAGCCGATCTGAAGGCCTTCGACGAAGCCCTCAAACGCGACTTCGACGCACTCTCGACCGCTCTCACAGTCAAACTTGGCGAACCCAAACGCGAGATCGCCGTCGGCGGGCTCGACGCCGGCCGCCGCTCCCTGCGCTGGGAATGGGGCGCCCATGCCTTGCTCGTCAGCCAGGACGCCGGGCAGATGGTTTCCCTCAAAATCATTCCCGCCGAAAAATCAGCCACCGCCCGTCTCGGCGACGATCAGGTGCGCCGCATGTTCAAAGAGCGCATCACCCGCCGCGCCAACGGCGACGTCATCCTCGACCAGATTCCCATGGTGAACCAGGGGCCCAAGGGCTACTGCGTCCCCGCCACCTTCGAGCGCTACCTGCGCTATGCCGGCATCCCCGCCGACATGTATGAACTCGCCGCGACCGGCGGCACTGACTTCGGCGGAGGCAGCAGCTTCGAAACAATGACCGCCAGTCTCGACCGCTTCGTCCGTCGCCAGGGCCGTCGTCTCGAAAAAGCCCCGTTGAAACTCACCGTGCAAGGTATCGCCCGCTACATCGACGAAGGCCGACCGATCATCTGGGGCCTGTATTCGACCGAAGCCTACAACGCTCTCGCCAACGCCAACACCCTGGCCCGCCGCACCATCACCGATGGCGCTCCGTGGAAACCCGTGCTCACCCCCGCCGAACTCGCCGAGATCCACCCCGAATCCGAAACCAGTCACGCCTGCCTCATCGTCGGATACAACCGCGTGTCCAACGAGATTGCCGTATCCGATTCTTGGGGTCCCAAGTTTCAGGAACGCTGGGTCCCCGCCCCCGCCGCGCTAAAAGCCTCCCAGGACGAATACTGGGTGCTCGCCTGGTAATCGCGCGGCACTCTCAGTCTCTCCGATGGCTTGAATCCCCGCGGCATCAGCCGCGCCTCCGCTTAAACGTGAAGGCCATTGGACGAAACAACTCCCACCAAATCCGCTCATTGGCGGATTCTATTAGTGGTTAAAAAACTCCACGACTCTCTATCAAAACGGCGCCGCCGTTTCCGTCCCTCGCTCCACTGACTCATCGGCACGCACGTTGCCCGATAAATGCGGCAGAGTCTCGCGGATCAACGCCCGCAACCGCGTGGTCGAGGCCCGCATCAACATGCTCCGTCGCAGCCAGCCGTGATTCGCCGGATGCTCGTTGAAACGCTCCGCTTCCGACGGAAATTCCCGCATCCGCTTCAACCGCTCGACTCCGTAAATCAGATCAAAATCGGCCGCGAAATGATTGTGACTCAAAATCGGCAGCAACCACTTCACCCAAAGCACCCTTCGGTAAACCACCCGGTTAAAAACCTCCCTCGCATATTCATCGGAGGTCAGATTGTTCTTCACGCAGAAGCACTCGGCAAACGTAGGGTCGCTCATTCAGGGGTAGGGGTATCACCCTAGCTTGGATATTTTTTGCTTCACCGCCACTCATTCGTGCGCACCCCCGTTGCATTAACCTCAAATTCTTAATTGGTTATGAGTTATTCCTTGAAATAGCCCGGAACTCGCCCCGCAGCCACTTTGTCCCCATTGCCTCCATTTTCATCCACCTAAACGTCACCGGCGCCTGTGATTTTGTCGTTTGCCAAGACCCCTGCGCACCCTACGTTCTCACCCCTTCATGCTTTCCTTTCTCTTCAAGCGCTTTGCCGGTCGCCATTATCGCAAGTTTCTCGAAAAGGCCCGCCCCATCGTTGCCCGCATCAACGAACACGAGAAGTCCTACCAGTCGCTGACCGATGAGCAGCTCCGCGCCAAGACCGACGAATTCCGCGCCCGCCTGAAGGCCGGCGAAACCCTCGATGGGATTCTCCCCGAGGCCTTCGCCACCGTGAAGAACGCCGCCCGCCGCCTCGTCGGTTCCAAGGCCCTCGTGTGCGGACACGAGCTCCAGTGGAACATGGTTCACTTCGACGTCCAGTTGATCGGCGGCTACGCCATCCACTCCGGCAAGATCGCTGAAATGGCCACCGGCGAAGGTAAGACGCTCGTCTCCACCCTCCCCCTTTACCTCAACGCCCTCACCGGCCGGAACACCCAGCTCGTCACGGTCAACGACTACCTCGCCCGCCGCGACTCCGAGTGGATGGGCCACCTGTTCAATTTCCTCGGTCTCACCACCGGTTGCATTCAGCAATCGATGCCGTCCGATCTCCGCCGCGAGATGTATGGCCGCGACATCACCTACGGCACCGCCTCCGAATTCGGCTTCGATTACCTCCGCGACAACGGCATGGCCACCCGCAAGGACGACCAGGTCCAGCGCGATTACTGGTTCTGCATCGTGGACGAAATCGACTCCATCCTCGTGGACGAAGCCCGCACGCCGCTGATCATTTCCGGCCCCGCCCCCATCGAGCGCGAACAGCCGTTCACCCGCCTCAAGTCCGGCATCGACGCCCTTGTCAACGAGCAGACCCGCCTCGTCAACCGCTTTTCCAGCGACGCCAAGGCCCTCCTTGAAAAGCCCGACGTCTCCCCCGACGACCGCAAAACCGCCGCCCTCAAACTCCTTCAGGTCAAGATCGGCAACCCGAAGAACAAACACCTGCTGCGCCTCATGGAGAATCCCGAGTGGCGCAAGCTCCTCGACAAGACCGAGACCGACATGAACAGCGACTTCCAGAAGACGGAACTCTACCGTCTCAAGGAAGAACTCTACTACTCCATCGACGAGCGCCAGCACCAGGCCGACCTCTCCGAGAAGGGCCGCACCAAACTCCGCCCCGACAACCCCGACGCCTTCGTCCTCCCCGACCTCGCCACCGAGTTCAGCGAGCTCGAGCGCCGCGCCGATCTCACGCCCGAACAAAAGGAAGAGATCAAGGCCAAGTCCCAGAACGCCTACTCCGAGGTCTCCGAGGAAATCCACGCGATCTCTCAACTGCTCCGCGCCTATTCGCTCTATGAAAAAGACGTCGAATACGTCGTCGCCGACGGCAAGGTCATGATCGTGGACGAAAACACCGGCCGCGTCATGCCGGGCCGCCGCTGGTCCGACGGTCTCCACCAAGCCGTCGAGGCCAAGGAGAACGTCAACATCGAGCGCGAGACCCGCACCTACGCCACGATCACGATCCAGAATTACTTCCGTCTCTACGAAAAGCTCGCCGGCATGACGGGCACCGCCGAGACCGAGGCCATCGAGTTCAACGACATCTACCGCCTCTCCGTGCAGGTCATCCCGACCAACATGCCCTGCATCCGCATCGACCGGAACGACTCCATTTTCAAAACCCGCCGCGACAAGTTCAACGCCGTCGTCGCCGAGATCGAACAGGCCAATAAACGCGGCCAGCCCGTCCTCGTCGGCACCGTGTCCGTCGAATCCTCCGAAGTCCTCTCGCGCATGCTCAAGCGCGCCGGTGTCATCCACACGGTCCTCAACGCCAAGTATCACGAGCAGGAGGCCGAGATCGTCACCCGCGCCGGCCAGCGCGGCGGTGTCACCATCGCAACCAACATGGCCGGCCGCGGCACCGACATCAAACTCGGCGAAGGCGTCCGCGAACTCGGCGGTCTCTACGTGATCGGCACCGAGCGCCACGAATCCCGCCGCATCGACCGCCAGCTGCGCGGACGTTGCTCGCGTCAGGGCGACCCCGGTCTCACCAAGTTCTTCCTCTCGCTCGAGGACAACCTCATGCGCCTCTTCCTTCAGGGCAACCTGGCCTCGCGCCTCATGGAAGGCTCGATGAAAGACGGCGAAGAGCTCGAGCACCCGTGGCTCAACCGCTCCATCGAGAGCGCTCAAAAGAAGGTCGAGCAGCAGAACTTCGGACAGCGCAAACGCCTCCTCCAATACGACGACGTGCTCAACCAGCAGCGCGAGGTTGTCTATGGCATCCGCAACGCCGCCATCCACGCCGACCGCCCCAAGAGCATCATCCTCGAGCAGATCGCGGAAGAAATCGACAGCCGCCTCGAAGCCGGCGGCATCACCGGTCGTGCCACCGCCACGCAGACGTCCATCGACGGCTTCATCGGCTGGGTCAACGCCACCTTCCCCATCGGCCTCAAGGCCGAGGAGCTCGTCGGCGACAACATTGAGACGCTCACCTCGCTCGTCGTTGAGCGCGTGAAGAAAGCCTACGAAGTGAAGGAGTCCGTCGAAATCCCCGAGGCGCTCGGTTCGCTCGAACGCTATGTGATCATCAACGCGATCGACCACCACTGGCAGGAGCACCTCACCGAGATGGAAGAGCTGCGCCGCGGCATCCAGCTCCGCAGCTACGGCCAGACCGACCCGCTCGTCGCCTACAAGGGTGAGGCGTTCAAATACTTCGAGGAGATGATGACCAACATCCGTCTCCAGATCTGCACCGGCCTGTTCCGCAACGCGTCGAATCTCGACGTGTTCGAGAACATGCTGGCTCTCCTGAGCCGCGGCGCGAAAGCCGTCGGGCCCGCCGACGCGCCCCCCGCTCCGCAGATCACGACCACGATCAGCACCAGCGGCGGTCCCGCCCCCGAGGCTCCGGCCGAAAAGGAAATCGTCCTCCCGCAGATCACGATCCGCCGCGAAGCCCCGAAGGTCGGCCGCAACGACCCCTGCCCCTGCGGCAGCGGCAAGAAATTCAAGAACTGCCACGGGCAGTAATTGAATCTCTTCACAAAAAAGGCCGGTCGCTTTTCGCGATCGGCCTTTTTTGTGCCGCCGTCATGTCGTCATACAGGCGAGTCGATTTTCTCGTTGGCCTTGGGAAACATCAAAGAAAGCAGAACCGAGGCCACCAGCACGCCGCCGATGATCCCCAGCGACCAGACCACGGGGAACTTGTGGTCCTCAAACAGCGAGCTGAGCCACACCATCTTCAAGCCCACGAAGACCAGGATCACGCCGAGTCCGTATTTCAGGAAGTGGAACTTGTGCATGACGCTGATCAGCAGAAAAAACAGCGCGCGCAGACCGAGGATCGCGAAAATGTTCGAGGTAAACACCACCAGCGGCTCACGGGTAATCGCAAAAATCGCCGGCACCGAATCCACCGCGAACACGATGTCCGTCAGCTCGATGAACACCACGCACACGAGCAGCGGCGTTCCGTAAAGGACGCCCGCTTTGCGCACAAAAAAACGCTGTCCTTCCATCTCCGGCGTGATCGGCAGCACTTTGCGCAGCAGCCGGATGAACGGATTTTTCTCCGGTTCGATCGGTTTCTCATCCGCAAAGAAAATCTTGATGCCCGTGAAGATCAGGAACGCGCCGAAGATCCACAAAACCCAGTGAAACTGGATGAGCGCCGCTCCGATACCGATGAAGATCGTGCGAAAAATCAACGCTCCCAAAATGCCGAAGAACAGCACGCGGTGCTGATACATTTTCGGCACCCCAAAGTAGCTGAACACCACGATGAACACGAAGATATTGTCCACCGAGAGCGACTTCTCGACAACGAAGCCGGTCAGAAACTCCAGCGCCGTCTGATTGGCCAGCCGGCTCGCCTCGACCGCAATCGCCGCCGTGTCGGTGATCCCTTTCGCGTCCAGCATCGCCAGGAACGGCGGGTAATGCGGCAGCTTCCACTGCACGTAATGCCAGAACCCGAAACAAAAAATCATCGCCAGCGAGATCCAGGCAACGCTCCAACCCGCTGCCTCTTTCACCGTCACCTCATGGGCTGACTTGTGAAACACCCCCAGGTCGAGCGCCAGCATCCCGAGCACAAAAAGCGTAAACAGTCCGTAGAACCACCAGTAGTCGGAAAAGGGAAAGAGGAACAAAGTTTGCATGGGCTAAGGCCGCATCCAAACGTCGGCCTTCACCTCGCACAAGGGGGAACTCCCCGTTGGAAAACAACCCGCCTTTTCCACCCCGCCTTGCACGTCACCCGCCGCTCGCCACACTTCGCCCTTCCCGTGGCCGCCGATTCCTCTCCTCCTCTCTCCGACTTTTCCGAAAGCTCCGACACTTCGCCGTCGTCGTGGGCGCAACGCCACGCCACAACCCTCTGGGCAGTCGGCGTGTTCATCGCCACGGTCGTCCTCACCGTCCTGTCGTTCCCGCCATCACGCACCCCCGAGTTTGCCTACGCGTTCGCGGTGCCCGCGCTCTTCTGGGCCTACTTGCGTCCGTCGTTCCGTCTTTACGCGTGGACCGTTCTCGGTGCGCAAGCCGTCGCATGGACGATTCTCTTCGGCTGGCTGCACAACGTCACGATCGGCGGACTCCTGCTGCTCGGACCGTTCATGGGCGTCTGGATCGGCGTCTGGTTCCTCGCCGCACGCTGGGCATTGCCGCGCATGCTCGGCCAAACCACGCCCGTCCGCCTGCTCGTCGTCTTCGGCCTCGCCGGCCTTTGGGTCGTCGGTGAATGGTCGCGCACCTGGGTCCTCAGCGGTTTTCCCTGGATGCCGCTCGCCGCGACGCAATGGCAACTCATGGCCATCCTGCAAATCGCCGCGTTCACCGGCGCCGGCGGCGTGTCGTTTGTCCTCATCGCCATTAACCTCGGGTTCGCCGCCTACGCACACCGCCTCATCCGCGAGGGCCGCGCGGGCCTCGGCAAACGTTCGCAGGAGTTTTTGACTGCGATGTTTCTACTGGTGATCTGCCTGACCGTGTTCATTTCCGAGACCAAGAACCGCCAAGCCTACAACATTCCTATCGGCCAGATCGCCTTCGTCCAACCCTACATCCCGCAGGACGTGAAGTGGGACAACTCCAAGGGCCCGGCCATCCTCGGTGTTCTCGAAGAACTCACCCTCTCCGCCGCCGCCACCAAGCCCGACGTGATCCTCTGGCCCGAGGCCACCACACCGTGGGCCGTGAAGGGGGACGCCGAGATGCGCGCGTGGGTCGAACACCTCGTCACCCGCGCCGGCCATCCGCTCGTCCTCGGTTCCATCGCCCGCCAACCCATGGCCGGCAATCCCGCCGAGGAGGACTGGCTCAACGCCGTGTTCGTCGTCGATCCCGCGACCGGCGTGCAGAATCATTTCTACGCGAAACGAAAACTCGTCCCCTTCGGTGAATTCGTCCCGCTGCGTCCGCTCCTCGGCTGGCTCGGCAAGTTCGTCCCCATCGGCGACGATTTCCTGCGCGGCACCGATCCGTCGCCGCTCGTCGTCTCGGTTGCCGGACGCGACTGGGAGTTCGGCCCTCTGCTCTGCTACGAGGATATTTTCCCGAACCTCGCGCGCGCCAGCGTGCTCGCCGGCGCCGACGTGCTCGTCGTCCACACCAACAACGGCTGGTTCGGCGAAGGCGGCGCCGCCTACCAGCACGCGTCCAACTCCGTCCTGCGCGCCGTCGAGACACGCCGCCCCGTCCTCCGCATCGGCAACGGCGGCTGGAGCGGCTGGATCGACGAGTTCGGCAGCATCCGCGCCGTGCTCACCCGCGATCCACAGACCGGCGAACTCAGCACTTCCACGCCCAAACTCGCGCCCCACGGCTCGGTCTATTTCCGCGGCACACAGACGGTCAAAGTCACCGCCGACGCCCGCTGGATAAACCAGCAGAGCTTCTACGTGCAACACGGCGACTGGTTCGTCGTCGTCTGCGCCCTGCTCGCCGCCGCCGGTTACGCCTTGCTGCGCGTCAGCCGCCCGACGGTCAGAACGACCAGGTCGTAAGCGTCGTTTTTTGATAATTTTTCGCAGTCCCTGACGGTGTCGGCGGAGAAATTACGCTTCTCCCCTTATCCTCTACCCTGCCGTCGTCCGCATGAAAACACCCCTCCTCATGTCCCTCCTCGTCGCCGCCTCCGCGTTTGCCGCCGACTCCACCGGTTACCTCTTCGTCACCTTCAAAGGCGAGTCCACGCCGATGACCGAACAGATTTACTTCGGCCTCAGCCCCGACGGACGCGACTGGGCGGCGCTCAACAACAGCGAACCCGTTCTCATAAGTAAGCTCGGCGAGAAGGGCGTGCGTGACCCGTTTATCCTGCGCTCCCACGACGGCAAAAAAACCTACCTCATCGCCACCGATCTCTCCATCCACCTTAACCGTGACTGGACCCGCGCCACCCATGCCGGCAGCCAGTCCATCGTCATCTGGGAAACCACCGACCTCGTCCACTGGTCCGCCCCTCGCCTCGTCAAAATCGCCGCTGATGACGCCGGCTGCACGTGGGCCCCCGAGGCCGTTTACGACGAGGAGACCAAAGATTACCTCGTGTTCTGGGCTTCACAGACCAAGCGCGACAACTACGCCAAACACCGCATCTGGGCCGCCCGCACCAAGGACTTCGTCACCTTCGGAAAACCGTTCATCTACATCGACAACGCCGGCCACGTCATCGACACCGACATCGTCCGCGAGAACGGGAAATACTACCGCTTCTCCAAGGACGAACAGTTCAAGGCCATCACGATGGAAGTGAGCGAAAAACTCATGGGCCCGTGGCAAAACGTCCCCGGTTTCTCCCTCGCCAAGCTGGTCGGCTACGAAGGCCCCGCCTGCTACCAGCTTGAGCCCGCCTCCTCCGGAAAACCCGCAACCTGGTGCCTCCTGCTCGACTACTACAGCAAGGGCCGCGGCTATCAGCCTTACATCACGCACGACCTCGCCGGCGGAAAATTCGAACCCGCCCCCGGCATCAAGTTCCCCTTCAAGTTCCGCCACGGTGCCGTCCTCCCCGTCACCGCCGCCGAATACGCGCGCCTCAAGTCCGCCTACACTCCAACCGCAGCCGCTAAATAATCCCATGCTCCGTTTCGCCCGACTGACCGCCGCCGTTGCGACCGCATGGCTCACCCTCGGCCCGCTCGCCGCACAGGAGTCCGTTACCTCCGTGCGCATCGATCCGTCGATCACCCACGGCACCTGGGAGGGTTGGGGAACCTCCCTCTGCTGGATGGGCAAAGTCTTTGGCGACAACGACGACCTCGCCGACTTCCTCTTCACCACGCGCATCGTCACCTTCGCCGGCCAAAAGGTCCCCGGTCTCGGCATGAACATCGTGCGTTACAACGCCGGCGCGTGCAGCGATAACCCACTCGCCGACGGACGGCGCATGGTCGTCTCCAAAATCATCAAACCCTTCCGCCAGATCGACAGTTTTTGGCTCGATCCGCGCAGCGCCGACCCCGACTCCTCCAGTTGGAACTGGAAAGCCGACGCAAACCAGCGCGCCATGCTCTTCAAGGCCCGTGATCGCGGTGCCAACCACTTCGAGCTCTTCTCCAACTCCCCGCCGTGGTGGATGTGCGCCAACGACAATCCCTCCGGCGCCGCCAAGGGCACCGACGACAATCTCCCTCTCGAAAACCACCCCGCCTTCGCGACCTACCTCGCCACCATCGCCCGCATTTCCAAGGAGCACTGGGGCCTCGCCTTCACCTCGGTCGCCCCGTTCAACGAACCTGCGGCCAATTTCTGGTTCGCCGACTGCAAGCAGGAGGGCTGCCACTTTTCCCGCGCCGCCCAGCAAAGTTTCCTGCCCGTGCTCCGCGCCGAACTCGACCGCCAGGGCCTGCGCGATCTGCCGGTCACCGCCTCCGACGAAACCAATTTCGACGACGCCGTCGCCTCCTGGAAGAGCTACCCGCCCGCCGTCAAAGCCGTCGTCGCCCGCGTCAACGTCCACGACTACCAATACGCCAAGGGCCCCCGCGACGAACTCCACCGCCTCGTCGTCAAAGAGGACCGCAAACAACTCTGGATGTCCGAATACGGAAAAAAAGACGGCTCCGGTCTCGAGCTCGCGCGCAATTTCCACCGCGACATGGACAAACTCCACCCCACCGCGTGGTGCTACTGGCAACCCACCGACGGCGGCGGCTGGGGTCTCCTCGACGCCGATATGGAAAACGCCCGTGTCCGCAGCGTGGAAACCAACGCTTACGTCTTCGCCCAATACTCCCGCCACCTCCGTCCCGGCATGGTGATCCTCGAAACCGGTGATGCCCGCACCGTCGCCGCCTACGACGCCCGCACGCGTTCTCTTGTGATCGCGGTTTTCAACGACGGCCCCGCCCGCTCCATCCGCTTCGATCTCTCCGCCTTCCGCGTCTCCGACGGCCCCGTCACTTCCGTTCTTACTGTCCCCAAAGCCCAGGCTCGCTACGAGCGTCAGCCCGACATCCAGCTCTCCTCGCGTCGCTTTGAGGCCGCCCTTCCCGCCGAGTCCATCCAGACCTTCGAGCTGCGCAACATCACCGCCCCTTGATGAGCCACTCCGCCCACGTCACCCCCGACAAAGACCGCGTCTCCCTGCGCGAAAAAATCGGCCTCGGCTTCGGCCGCGTCGTCTCCGACGGCACGCACGGCACGCTGCACGTGCTGCTCAACCCGGTTTACAACATGACGCTCGGGGTGAGCCCCGCGCTCCTCAGCACCATCATCTTCATCCAGCGGATCTGGGACGCCATGCTGGATCCGGTCTGCGGACAATTCTCCGATAATTTCCGCTCCCGCTGGGGCCGGCGCATCCCGCTGCTCTTCGTCAGCGCCCTGCCCGTCGCCGTGCTCTTCGCAGCCCTCTGGTGGTTTCCGATGGAAGCCGGCCCCGGCTATCTCTTCTGGCATCTGCTGATCGCGTCCCTCGGCTTCTACGCCGCCTACGCCGTTTACACGATGCCGCTCAACGGCCTCATCGTGGAAGCGACCGACGACTACCACGAACGCACGAAACTCGCCGGCGTCGCCCTCGCCTTCGGTTTCGCCGCCCAGATCGGCAGCCAGTGGATTTTCCCGCTCACCCAACTCTGGGTGCCCGACGGCGCGAGTCAGGCCGAACGCGTCGCCGGCACCATCACCGGCGCCCGCTGGGTCGCCGGCGGTTGCGCCGTGCTCTTCTTCGCCGCCGCCCTCGTCCCCGTCTTTCTGTGCCGCGAACGCCTCTATGCCAAGGTCACCGCCAAACAACCCCGCCACTCGCTCCGCGACGGCCTGCGTTCCGCACGCTCCAACCGTTCGTTCATGGCCCTCCTCTGCGCGCGCTGCGTCTTCAGCTTCGGCTACAACGTCGTCGGCGTGATGGGTGGTTACATGCACGCCTACTATGTGTGCGGCGGCGATATCAAGACCTCCGCCCCCGTCTCCGCCGCCATCGGTTCGTCCTTCCACATCGCCGCCATCGTGATGTCGCTATTCGTGTATCCGCGCATCGAACGCCGCCTCGGCAAACGCCGCACGCTCCAACTCGCCTGCGCCATCCTCGTCGTGGACTGCATCTCCAAATACTGGCTCTACCAACCCGGCCACCTGTGGCTCCCGATCTTCGTCATCATCATGAACGGCGTCGCCAGCTCCGGCGTCTCGCTCATGTGCATCGCCATGCTCGGCGACATCGCCGACCAGGACGAATACCAGACCGGCCTCCGCCGCGAAGGCCTGTTCTTCTCCCTGCTCGCCTGGTTCGAAAAAGTCGGCAACTCCCTCGGCTCCTTCTTCACCGGCTTCATCCTCGTGTGGATCGGCTTCAACGCGAAGCTCGGCCCGCAGAGCGAGCACACGCTCCATTTGATGAAGTGGAGCTACATCATTTTCCCCGCCGCCGGCGCGCTGTTCACGCTGTATTTCATCGGCCGCTACCTGCTCACCCAGGAAAAGGTTTACGAAATCAAAGCCGAACTCGCCCGCCGCCGCGCCACCGCCTGAACCGCGTTTCCGGGGCACTTTGCCCTCTTGTTTTTTTCCGGGCAACCGCTCACCTTGGCCAACCCCTATGAGCGACATCACCCTTCTGCTGGAATCTGTCGGACGCGGCGAACAGGCCGCTTCCGCCGAACTCCTGCCCTTGGTGTATGACGAGCTCCGCCACCTTGCCGCCGCCCGCATGGCCCGCGAATCCGCCGGCCACACGCTCCAGCCCACTGCCCTCGTCCACGAGGCGTGGATGCGTCTCGTCAAACCCGGCGACCGCCAGTGGAACAACCGCGCCCACTTCTTCCGCGCCGCCGCCCAGGCCATGCGCCGCATCCTCGTCGATCGCGCCCGCCTCAAATCCAGTCTCAAGCGCGGTGAGAACCCCGAGCGTCTCAACCTCGACGACCTCGCCCTCGCCGCCACCACGCCCGACGACCGCGTGGTCCTCGTGGACGAAGCCCTCGGACGTCTCGAGCAGCAGGACCCCGACAGCGCCCGCATCGTCACCTTGAAATTCTTCGGCGGCTTCACCAACCGCGAGATCGGCGAGACCCTCGGTGTCACCGAGCGCACCGTCGAACGCCAGTGGGCCTACGCCCGCGCCTGCCTCCTCGAACTCATGCAGGACACCGACCTGCCCAAGTCTGTCCCTTTTGCCCGCTAAACGCATGGCCGACTCCTCGCGAGAAATCGAAAAAGCCCTCTTCGATGCCGCGCTCAACCTGCCCGATGCGCGGCTGCGCGCCGCCTTCCTCGCGCAGTCCTGCGGCACCAACACCGTCCTCCGCGAACGTCTCGAACGCCTTCTCGGCACCACCACGCTCGCCGATGATTTTTTCAACCTGCCTCCTCCGCCCATCGATGAACTCATCGCGGCCGTGCCGTCCTCGAACACGTCGTTCGCCATCGCCGGTCCACATGACTCGAACAACACTCCCTCCTCCGCGCCGCTCGAAGACGCCCAGGTGCGCATCGGCCGCTACCAGTTGATCAAGCGCATCGGCGAGGGCGGCTGCGGTGTCGTTTACCTCGCCGAGCAGCAGGAGCCCGTGAAGCGCCGCGTCGCCCTGAAAATCATCCGTCTCGGCATGGACACCGAGCGCGTCATCGCCCGCTTCGAACTCGAACGCCAGGCGCTCGCTTTGATGAACCACCGCCACGTCGCCCAAGTGCTCGACGCCGGCACGACCGAAACCGGCCGCCCGTATTTCGTCATGGAGCTGGTCGAGGGCGCGCGCATCACCGACTACTGCGACGAACACCGCCTCGGCACCCGCGCGCGCATCGAGCTTTTCATCAAGGTCTGCAACGCCATCCAGCACGCTCACCAAAAGGGCATTCTCCACCGTGACATCAAACCGTCCAACGTGCTCGTCGCCACGCAGGAAGGCGCCGCGCCCGTGCCCAAGGTCATCGATTTCGGCGTCGCCAAGGCCATCACCGGCCTCCCTTCCGGCGACGCCACGTTCATCGACGGCGAGCAGTTCATCGGCACCCCCGCCTACATGAGTCCCGAGCAGGCCGAGCCCGGCCGCATCGACGTGGATACGCGCGCCGACATCTACAGTCTCGGCGCGCTGCTTTACGAACTGCTCACCGGACGTCCGCCGTTCGACTCGAAAAAGCTCCTCGACTCCGGCCTCGAAAATCTCCGCCGCACCTTGCGCGAAACCGAGCCGCCGCGTCCGTCGCGTCTCCTCCGCGCGCTCGATCCCGTCGAGTTGGAACGTCTCGCCGCCCGCCATCAAAGCGAACCGGATGCCCTCATCAAAACCCTGCGCCGCGACCTCGACTGGATCATCATCCGCGCCCTCGAAAAAGACCGCTCGCGCCGCTACGTCACCGTCAACGCGCTCGCCTTCGACCTCTCCCGTTTTCTGCGCGACGAACCCGTCGAGGCCCGCCCGCCCGGCCGTGGATACCGCCTGCGAAAACTCGTCCGCCGCAACCGCGTCGTCTTCGCCGCCACCGCCGCCGTCACGCTCGCGCTGCTCGCCGGCCTGGGCACCTCCACCGTTCTTTTCTTCCGCGAGCGCGAAGCGCTCCGGCAACAGACGCTCCTCCGTAGCCAGGCCGAGACGACCGAGCAACTCACCCGCGCCGCCTTCCTCACGCGTGAGGGCGGCTTCGATGCGGCCGCAAAAATTCTCGACGCCGTGCCGCGTCCGCTCGCGCAGCCTTCCTTCGATGGAGTCATCGCCTTCCGCGCCGTCGGCGACTGGCTCGCCGCGCAACGCCGCTGGTCCGAGGCCGCCGAGCGTTTCAAGGTCGCCCTCGACATCGGCTGGCTCGACACGTGGGGTCCCGTCACCCTCGACTACCAGTCCTACGGCGTCTCGATGATCCTCGCCGGCGACGAAAAAAACTACACGCGTTTCCGCAACAACGCGGTGGATCGCTTCACCCCCGCGAGCAACTCCGACGCCGTCTCCCGCGTCCTCAAATCCTGTCTGCTGCGTCCGCTCGACGACAAACTCCGCGAGCGTCTCCTCCCCCTCGGCGCACGCACCGAGTTCTGGTTCTCCGGACTCAACCCTCGCCTCGCCACCGGCTGGGCCGTGATCCCGGTGAGCCTCTGGCGTTACCGTCTCGGCGACTACGCCGAGGCGCGCAAATTCGCCCTGATGGGTTTCGTGCCTGCGGACCGGACCAGCGCCCGCGCAGCCACCCTGCGTCTCATCCTCGCCCTCTGCGATCATCACTCAGGCAACACCATCGAAGCCGCCCGCCTGCTCGACGAAGCCCGCGCCGCCATCGTCCCGGGGTTCGCCGGAGACCTCGCGCGCGGCAACATCAACACCGGCTACTGGTATGACTGGGCCTTCGCCCACATCCTCCTCGACGAGGTGGAAACCGTGATCAGGCCGTCCGCTTAGTTCCGCTCCCGACTGTCGGCTTTCTCCCTTCGGTTACGCTTCTAGCTGTAACCCCACCCCATGCGCATCCCCCTGCTTAGCGCCGCCTTGCTCGCGGCCCTGCCTCTCTTCGCCGCCGATCCCCTCCCCGTCACCATCACGGTGGACGCCTCCGCCCCCACCGGCGAACTCAAGCCCATCTGGCGTTTCTTCGGCGCCGACGAGCCCAACTACGCCACGATGCCCGACGGACAAAAGCTCCTCGCCGACATCGGCCGCCTCCGCCCGGGCCAGACTTATTTCCGAGCCCACAACATGCTCTGCACCGGCGACGGCACGCCCGCCCTCAAATGGGGCAGCACCAACATCTACACCGAGGACGCCGCCGGAAATCCCGTTTACGATTTCAAAATCGTGGACGCCATCTTCGACAGTTACCTCGCCCGCGGCGTCCGCCCGCTCGTCCAACTCGGATTCATGCCGCAGGCGCTCTCCACCCAAGGCGAAGGTCCTTATCAACACAGCTGGAAGCCCGGACTCCGCTACAAGGACATCATCACCGGCTGGGCCTATCCGCCCAAGTCCTACGAAAAGTGGCGCGAGCTCGCCTACGAGTGGACCAAACACTGCGTCGAGCGCTACGGACGCGCCGAGGTCGAGCAGTGGTATTTCGAGGTCTGGAACGAACCCAACGGCGACTACTGGAAAGGCACCCGCGAAGAATTCCGCAAACTCCACGACTACGCCGTGGATGGCGTTCGCCGCGCCCTGCCCACCGCCCGTGTCGGCGGCTCCCACACCGCCGGCCCCGGCGGTGATTTCCAACGCGAGTTTCTCACCCACGTCCTCCGCGAAACCAACTACGCCACCGGCAAGCCCGGAACTCCGCTCGACTTCGTCGCCTTCCACGCCAAAGGCTCGCCCACCTTCGTCGACGGCCACGTCCGCCTCGGCATCGCCAACCAGCTCCGCGCCCTCGATGGCGGTTTTCAAATCATCGCGTCCTATCCCGAGCTGAAGAACAAGCCCGTCATCATCGGCGAATCCGATCCCGACGGCTGCGCCGCCTGCCAGGGCCCGCAGCTCGGCTACCGCAACACCACGCTGTATTCGAGCTACACCGCCGCCGTCTTCGCCCGCCACCTCGATCTCGCCGACCGCCGCGGCATCAACCTCGAGGGTGCTGTCACGTGGGCCTTCGAGTTCGAAGACCAACCGTGGTTCGCCGGCTTCCGCGTCCTCGCCACCAACGGCATCACACTGCCGGTATTTAACGTCTTCCGTATGTTCAGCCAGATGGACGGACAACGTGTCTCCGTCACCAGCACCGGCGCCATCCCGCTCGACAAGATGATGAAGGAAGGCGTGCGCGGCGCCCCCGACGTCTCCGCCCTCGCCAGTCTCGACGGGAAAAAACTCTGCGTGATGGCGTGGCACTATCACGACGACGACATCGCCGGCCCCGACGCCGCCGTGACGCTCGACCTCACCGGACTCCCCGCCGCCGCCAGAAACATCCGCCTCCGCCACTACCGCATTGACCGCGACCACGGCAACGCCTTCACCGCCTGGCAAAACCAAGGCTCCCCGCAGGCCCCGACGCCCGCCCAATTCGCCGAACTCGAACACGCCTCCCGTCTCACCGAACTCACCCCCGCCACTCTCGTCCATCCCGAGTCCGCCAAACTCACCCTCCCGCTCACGCTTCCCCGCCAAGCCGTCAGCCTCCTGGTCCTCGAATGGGATTAATCCACACACGCTCTCCATATGTCCCGCCATCTCACCGCGCTGCTGTTTTCCCTGTCCGCCATGTCCTCCGCCTTCGCCGCAGACTTCCACTCGTTCGCGCCTTCGCCTCCGCTCGGCTGGAATAGCTGGGACGCCTTCGGCACCACGCTCAACGAAACCCAGGCCAAGGCCCAGGCCGATGCCATGGCCGCGAAACTCCTCCCTCACGGCTGGAACTATTTCACCGTGGACATCCAGTGGTATGAACCCTCCGCCAAGGGCCACGACTACCGCAAGGACGCGAAGCTCGCCATGGACGAGTTCGGCCGCCTCCTCCCCGCCGTCGAAAAATTCCCCTCCGCCGCCCACGGCGCCGGTTTCAAACCGCTCGCCGATTACGTTCACTCCAAAGGCCTCAAGTTCGGCATCCACCTCATGCGCGGCATCCCCCGCCAGGCCGTGCGCGACAACACGTCGGTCAAAGGCACCGCCCTCCGCGCCGCCGACATCGCCGTCACCGCCAGCACCTGCAAGTGGAACCCCGACATGTTCGGCGTGGACGCCACCAAACCCGCCGGCCAGGCCTATTACGATTCCCTCTTCGCGCTCTACGCCTCGTGGGGCGTGGACTTCGTGAAGGTGGACGACCTCAGCCGCCCCTACGACGACGTGCAACTCGCCGAGGTTGAGGCCATCCGCCGCGCCATCGACAAATGCGGACGCCCCATGGTGCTCAGCACCTCGCCCGGCGAAACCCCTCTCGCCCAAGGCGCGCACGTCGCCGCCCATGCCAATATGTGGCGCATCAGCGACGACTTCTGGGACAAGTGGCCCGAACTCCTCTCCCAGTTCAAACGTCTCCACGACTGGACTCCCCACCGCGCCACCGGAGCCTGGCCCGACGCCGACATGCTCCCGCTCGGCATCATCGAGTTTGGCCGCAAGACCCGTTTCACGCCCGACGAGCAGCGCACCATGATGACACTGTGGTCCATCGCCCGCTCCCCGCTCATCCTCGGCGCCGACCTGACCAAGCTCGACGACACCACGCTCGCCTTGCTCACCAACAAAGAGGTCCTCGCGGTCAACCAACACAGCGCCGCCAACCGCCAGCTCTTCCGCACCGCCGACGGTCTCATCGCCTGGATCGCCGACGTGCCCGGCTCCACCGACAAATACCTCGCCCTCTTCAACACCGGCAAAACCGCCGCCCCCGTTCCCGTCACGCTCTCCGACGCGGGCCTCACCGGCACCGTCCTCATCCGCGATCTCTGGTCCGCCCAAAACCTGCCCTCCGTCCCCGACCGCTTCGCCCCTGCCCTCCCCGCACACGGTTCCGGCCTCTACCGTCTCGGCGTGCGATGATCCGCCTCGGTCTGACGCTCCTCCTCGCCGGCGCACTCACGACGCTCATCCGCGCCGCCGCCTTCGCCAAAGGCGCCGACGTCAGCTGGCTCCCGCAGATGGAGGCGTCCGGCTTCGTCTTCCGCGACACCGACGGACAACCCCGCGACTGCCTGGAAATCCTCAAAGCCCACGGCCTGGACACGCTCCGCCTGCGCGTCTTCGTGAATCCCTCCGACCACCCGCGCAGCGGCCATTGCAGCCGCGACGAAACCGTCGCCCTCGCCCGGCGCGCCCACCGCCTCGGCTTCCGCCTCCTCATCGACTTCCACTACAGCGACAGCTGGGCCGACCCCGGCCACCAGACCAAACCCGCCGCCTGGTCCGGCCACTCCGTCGAACAACTCCAGCAAGACATCTTCGATCACACCGTGGACGTCCTCCGCGCGCTCAAAGCCAACGGCATCACCCCCGAATGGGTGCAGGTCGGCAACGAGATCACCGACGGACTCCTCTGGCCCGAAGGTCGCCTCGCCAACGGCCAAAACCTCGCCGCCTTCCTCAACGCCGGCCACCGCGCCGTCAAATCCATCGACCCGCGCATCCAAGTGATCGTCCACCTCGACCGCGGCAACGAACCCGTCCACTTCCGCGAGTTCTTCGACACGCTCAAAAAACACGGCGCCCATTACGACGTGATCGGCGTCTCGTATTATCCCTACTGGCTCGGCACCGACCACACGCACAGCATCGCCGACCTCGGCCGCAACCTTAACGACCTCGCCGCCCGCTACGACAAAGCCGTCATGGTCGTCGAAGTCGGCGGCGAAGAAAAAGACCCCGCCAACACCCGCGCCCTGCTCGCCGCCGTGCTAAAAACCGTGCGCGCCGTCCCCAACCACCGGGGCCTCGGTGTCCTCTACTGGGAACCGCAAGCCACCGCCGCTTGGAGCCGCTATAAACTCAGCTGCTGGTCCGCCGACGGTCGCCCCACCACGGCCCTCGCCGCTTTCCAAGAATCTCCGCTACCCTCCCCCGCGCCATAAACCGGCTGCGTATTCCCCGCTCCCGACTCGGAGACAATCCAACCCGATTCACCTGATCAGGAGCGCGGCCCTTTACGCCGCAGGCTTGCAGCTTGCCCCGTCATCTCAGATCTGTCCGGCTCTGCGACTAGGGTGTGTTTGTGAAATAAATCAGGTCGGCGTGGGAGGAAAATCAGACTCGGCCAAGGCGACCGAGGTGGAGGCGGGCCAGCGGCCCGTGCCACCGAGGGCAACGCCGGCCCAGTTCGGTTTTTGTTCCACTCGCGAAGTTCGACGACTTGAGGTATTTCATAAACACACCCTAGGGAAGTTAGTCCATTCCCGACTCGGCCAAAACTGCTAGCGAGCCATCCCAGAATGGGAAAAGCTCATTTCCTGAAAAGTCCCCCTTTTTCCAGTTCAGCCCCCTTCGTTCCGTGATAGGCCAACTTTTCCACCTGAACAACGTTCGGCAAAAAATTATGATCAGCTACCGAAAACTCACTATCTGCATTCTCCGCATTATCGGAATAAGTGTCCTGCTTTATTCCATTATTGCCGTTGTTTATTTATCACTAGGCTCAAGATCGAACATGGCAGGCATGGCATTTGGCGCCATGCTGCCCGTTATGATATTTGGCGCGACTCTCCACTTCGGCGCCGGCTTTTTATCGCGAATCATTACTTCGGGGCTGGATGAAAATTAAGAGATCGAACTCACGCGAATGAATATCGCAGGTTATAAAATCCAAACCACAGCGCCGAGCCAGTCGTTACAGACAATGACTATTACTAACCAATAACGTTAGGCAAAAGTCATGAGACGTATACCAACATGGCTGGTCTTTGCGACAGGCGCGTTGTTAGCCATTGGTTCGGTGGTTTACGGGTTCATCTTTGCGTTTCCTCATCCTGACTTTATCGACGAGAATCCGGAACAAGCATACAGAATCCGGAACGTGCTACTCGGCACCGCAGGCATTGGAATTCTTCTCCTGATCACGAGTTTTATTCTAGTGATTATTCGAGGCGACCGAATGAAGAAATCAAAATGAAAAATGAGCCTGACAAGGCGTTACAGACAATGCCCAGCATTGTCACGTCGGCTCGTGTCGTGTCTGATCTAAATCTTTCGACAGAAATCACTAGATGAAGCCTCAAACGTATTCCCGTGACGAAGTCGCTGAAATGGTCGCCTCGATGGCGCGCACTGCTCCTTCTGAAGGCGAGATTGAGGCGGCGATGGACACTCTTCAGAAAATCGCGGATACAGACTCAGACTTTGCATGCTCGTTGATGGCTGATCTCTGGCCTATTGCATCCAACGCGTATATGCACGATGTCTGCGACTCTATAAGCCTGTGGATCGTGGATCATCGTTCCCCAGCTGTCGTATCGAAGTTAACCCAACTCTCCGTTGCATATCCCGATCCGCAAGTAAGAAAACATTGGATCGATCTGCTTTCGAATCCATGAAAACGGAGCCCAACCAGCCGTTGCAGACAATACGCACAGCTGCGCACGCCCCGCGCTAGCCGCGGTCATGCCTGATAAAACGTTGGACAAAATGAAAAACAGACTTCCATCGATTTCCGCCCTTCGCCGTCGGTGCCAAGCGCTAGCCGCACTTGATCTAATATGAATCCCAGATCCGCACGACTCATCCCGCTCACTCTTGGAATAGGAATTTGCTGGCTCGCCATAAGAGGACTATATCAGGGCATGGAGTTTCGCCAGAAGCTGCTAAAGCTAGACCGCCAATTTACAGAGCAAGGAAATACTAAATTAGTCGAAGCATATGATTCGACTCATACGGAGCTCCTTGCATCGCTAAGCAATGCATCACTAGCATTAATCCTCATTGGCGCAGCAATGACCTTCATTGGAATAAAAGTTCTGACACAAAAAGAATGAAAGCGCCGAACCAAGTGCTACAGACAGCGATCCGCACTATCGTCTCGTTTGGTTCGCACCTGTCGCGCCTGATCTAAATCGTTCACCAGATACATGACCCCCTACCTTATTGGTTTCTCGGCTATTTGTGCGCTCTTGAGCTTCGGCCTGAAGTATCGACTCATTTGGACGTGGTATGCGGGCTGGTTTATTTTGTTTATGTATGCAGGTCTCATAGGCAGCTTCTTTTTTTCCTCACTACTCATAACACAGACAAATCAAGGCATTGGTTTTTCAGCTCTTTATTCGGTTGGCGGATTTCTATTCTGGATTCCCTTTACATTGTGGTGGAGCAGAAACCGCGGGTTGTTCGGGAAAAATGGAAATGCCAACGAAGCCCAGGCAAAATGAAAAAGACGCTATTAGTCGCTACAATATACGGCATTTTAGCCTATGGCGCCCTTTGGGCTATCGTAGCGGGAACAGACTCATGGATTGGCCCGTGCGGCTCCAGTGGGCCATTTCCAATCCTCTCCATTCCGCTTCTCTTCCCGGGTTTCTTTTTCGCCGATTTATTCGAATTAAACTCACAGATATCGATAGTTGGCGGCAGCGGCGTGATATGGATTCCAATTCTAGGATTTTCAATAAAGGGAATTATGGGGCTGTTTAAGTCAAAATCCATATGACGAAAAACAAAGTCTCCCAACAAATCACTACGAAATCGTTGGTCAAAAAATGGACATCCAAAATCTAATCCGCAATGCGCGTGCCAAGATCATGTGGGGTGAATCGCGCCAATCCGTTTTAGAGTATTTACAGCAAAACGAAATAGGCGACAAAGACGCGATAGGGTATATTGATGCATTATTTCAGGCGCGTGCCGCCGACATACGAAAGACCGGGATCAAGAAGATCGTGATCGGGATTTTTTTCGTGGCCCTCCTTTTGGCTTATCTGGCCATATCTATGTTTATTGGTGCCATCGAAATCAAGCTCCTGGCCATGACAGGCATCAGTGCGCTTGCCGGCACATGGAAGATAATAGAAGGAATCAGTTATATTCTGAAGCCCGGCAGCGAAAGCGGAGATCTTTCCAGCATCACCGAATGAAAGCCACGCGTATCGACATGAATGAAAAATGCCGCGAGGCCCTCGGTCTTTTTGCGGACGGCGATAGATCCAGAGATAAATTCGAGCCGCTAAAAAAAAGCATGCAGGACGCAATGGTTGCATCTGATAAATCCACCGAGGACGGCCGAATGGATCACGGAGCGTTATTACTTTTCCTCTGCGCCATAGATGATTTCGAGAAACACGACAGAACAGAAGATCAGCAATTAAGATCGAAGCTCTTTATGGCCGCAGTCGGAAAGCTAAGGTCTGCGGAAATCCAATATGACAGATCCTGACTGGTCACTGCAGACAATGACCACAGCCGTCACGTGCCGTGCTGCTTCCGCCTCCCGCCAGCCATAGTCGCTTCTCCCCTCAAGCGTCCGCCCTCTGAATAAGCTTGGCCCGGCTGCTACCCTGTGGTTCCGCCAGACACCTCCGCAACGCATTCGCATAGATGCGCCCCGGGAGGACGATGTCAGGCCACCAACCGTGCTGGCGGTGCGCCGCCCTCACCGGACGCCGATGCCGGCTGTAAAACCAGGCGTGGGTGATCGATAAAATCAGCCGATCGCAACAATTCATCGCCTTGGAATGGTCCGGGCGCGCCAACGGTCAAGCCATGATGCCTGCGCGAAACAACCCCGGCCGACGAGAACCGCCGGTCACACGTCTTCGGCATCGTGCCAAGCCGCATCAGGCGGCGAAGCCGAACCGGTCCTTCACTTCTTCGGCGTCGATGTGCAACGACTCGCTCAACAGTTCGGAGACGATGCGCTCGGCGGCGATTTTGAGCATCCGGTCGAATTGGTGGCGGGTGAGCGCCACGCCGTCGTGACGGATGGCTTTGATCTGCGCCTGACTGAGCAGCAGATGCATGAGCACTTCCTCGGCCTCGACGGGATCGTCGGTCGGGTGGTTGCTCACACGCTTGTTGTGCTGGGGAAACAGCACGTAATCGATGGAGAATTTCGCGAGCATGGCGGGATGGATTAAGGTTTGGGGTAACGGAAATGCGGCGTTCCGGCCTATTCGTGCAGATGAAGGTTGGGGTGCCGCAGGCGACCTTGCTGCATCGCAAGGAGCTCGGCCTCCGCCTCCAGCCAGATGGCTTCGTCGCAATTTGCAGGACAGCCTTGCTCGGCCCAGAGTTCGCGGGCGCGAGCGGCGATGGCTTCGTGGGTGACCACTTGCCCGACGTCCACATTGAAGGGCGTCGCAGATTGGAAGGGTGAACGTGTCATGACGGGAATGCGCCCGGGACGGGCGGGGTATTCACAGAAGGGGTTCTCTGACAGAGGTCGTCGGCCGATGGCAGTGACGACGGCCACGCTAGCAAAACCGGACTTCCAGGATGGTGAGAAAGGGTAAGGTTTTCGCTGGAAATACACTGAACGATTTTGAGCAAAAATGCGATGCCTGATTCCTCCCTTACCCGCGTAGTAGCCCTGCTTTTCCCAACGGAAAAAATCTCATCCGCAGCCTCGGGTCCCGAAGGTCGCCGGCGTCTTCGCGCGGGGATCGCCCGCCTCTTCGCCAAGCGGTCGTCCGCCCGCCGTTTGCGTCACGCGAATTTTGCCCGGATTACGGCACTCGGCGCTTGCCAATGATTTTGCCGAGGAGTCACTTTCACTCTCCCGATAACGCTTCAACCGTCTTTCGCATGGCCGGCCGTCTCTCCACTCTCCTCGATCCTTCCCGTATCCGCCTGCAGGTCCTGAGCAACAAGCGCACCGTCGCGCTCAACGAGGTTGCCCGCCAGCTCGAAGGGCATCCGGATGTCACCAATTTCCAGGGCTTCTACAACGAGCTCCTCGCCCGCGAGCGCCTCGACACGACGTGCCTCGGCAACGAGATCGCCCTGCCCCACGCCCGCACCGAGCATGTGCAAAAAATCGTCATGGCCGTCGGACGCAGCGACCAAGGCGTGCTGTTCGAGAACAGCAACCAGACGGTTAAACTGATGTTCGTGCTCGGCACCCCGAAATCGAATCCGACCGACTACCTCCAGGTCGTCAGCGCGCTCTGCAAGATCTTCAAAGACCCCGCCAACCGCGACGCGCTCATGTCCGCCGCGACGCCCGAGAACTTTATCCAGGCCATCGTGAACGCCGAGGAGAAGCTGCTCCATCCGGTCGCCTGAGCCTCCCGGATTTTTCCGGTTTCTCCGCTGTAACCCCGACCTGTGGTCGGGGTTTCTTCGTTTTAGATTCAGGCAGCCAAGCCCGACCACCGGTCGGGCTTACCGCATCTCTCAAGCCTCGATCGTAGCCTCACGCTTGCGACGCTCCACGCGCGCACCCGCGATGATCGCCAGTTCGAACAGAACATAAAGCGGGGCCGCCATCATGCTCTGTGTAACCGGATCGGGCGTGGGCGTGACCACTGCCGCGATGATGAAGATTATCACGATGGCATGCCGACGGTATTTGCGCAGCGTCGCGACCTTCAGGAAGCCGATGTAAACCGCCAGCACGATGAGCAGCGGAAATTCAAACGCCGCCCCCACGCCGCCCACCAACCACATCAAAAGACTGTAATAGCTCTCCGGCGTCCACATGGGCTTGAAGCCGAAGAATTGATTGATCTCCAACGCCACCTTGAGGGTGCTGGGCACGAGCAGGAAAAAGCCAAACGCCGCCCCCAGCAGAAACAACAACATCGCCGTTCCGCACACCGGCAGCACTGCCTTCAATTCCTTCTCGGACAAGGCGGGAGCCACAAACTGCCCGACAAAAAACAGCATGAAAGGCAGTGCCAGCATGAGTCCTCCCATCGTGCACATTTGCATGATGATGGAGAAACCTTCCATCGGAGCACGCGTGGTCAGATCGATGGCCAGTTCGGCGTTCCCGGCCTTTATATGGTTGAGCGGCCAGAGGAGCACGTCGTTGGTCTCCTTCAGAAAAATACCGATCAGCGAGGCGAACAGCACGAAGGCGATCGCGCATTTCACCATCGTCCCGCGCAACTCGTCGAGGTGCTCGAGGAAGCCCATGGGCTTCTCGCGCTTGTCGAGCAGCGGCTCGGACTCGTAGTCGGTATCGTCGGGTTGCGGAACTTTCACTCCGCCGCAGCAAACCCGTCCCCGCGCCGTTTTCAATGCCCGTTCTGCATCCGCCCTATTAGCCACCCGGCTGCGCTCCCCGTTCCTTCCTGTAATACCCCCTCCGCCGTTGACAGCCCGCCG
>DATHXF010000185.1:0-2617 GCA_035459785.1 Rariglobus sp.
GAGCTGGCGCAGGTCGTAGCCGGTGGAGGCCCACCATTCGCCGAGCGGGGCCAGATATTCGGGGGAGAGGACGTTCTCGCTCAGGTAGAACTTCGCCATCTCATGAGGCACAAACCGGCCGGCGGCAGGCTGCTTGTAGGCGATGTCGATGACATCATCGCCGGTGAAGGCTCCGGTCGTGCCGAAGACGGTCTTGGCGCTGGCGTCGTGCTGGGCGGAGGCGAATTGGAAACCGTCGCCACGCAGGCGATAACCGGTGAAGGCTCGGGCGGCTTCTTTAATGTCAGCCTCGGTGTAGTTGCCCTCGCCGAGCACGAAGAGTTCGAAGAGTTCGCGGGCGAAATTTTCGTTGGGCGCGGTTTTTTTGCTGTCCTGCAGATCGAGGAAGCGGACCATCGCCGGCGAGCGGGAAACTGCCTTGGTGAGAACGGGCGCGGAGCCGAGGCTGTTTTCGCGGATGAGGTCCTGGTGGCGGAGGACATTCGGCACGCTGTTCACCTTTTCCTGGCTGATGACGTAGACGTCGCCGAGGAAATAGGTCCACTTTTCCACGGCGGCGTTCTCGGGGCGGGAGGCGAATTGCAACCACTTGATGGAAAGATCCTGGAGGGCCTGTTGCTGACGCTCGCGCTGTTCGCGCTGAAGGACGCGCTTTTGCTCGGGGTTCTCGGCGTCCCGGATTTTCGCGGCATATTCCGGGTTGGCGACCTCGAGATTGGCGATGAGGCGCGGCTTCGGGAATGCGTTGGGCTTTGCAGGGAAAAGGCGTTCGAGACCGGCCTTCAGGCCTTCCGTCATCAGGCGGGCGACCTCGGGGGGCTGGGCGGCCCAGCCGGCGCGGCGCAGCAGGTGGCGCGCGGCGTCTTCGTTCCATTGGGAGGAGGGCAGGGGTTGCCAGGCGTTTTGAGGGGTAAGATCGAGCTTCATGGAAAAGGCAGGGGGGGTGGAAGCGAACCAGATACAATTATGCGCGGTTTTATCCGCACTGGCAATGGGACGTTCCCCTCAGGCCGGAAGTTTCCGTCAATCTTTGGTTTTTCTTACAGTCCGAGCGAGGTCCGGTAAATCCGGGGGACTCGTTTGGTGACCGAGCACAGCGTTTCCCACGGAATCGTGTCGGCCCAGCGGCTGAACTCGGCGAGACCGATCTGCGTGTCCTGCTGGCGCCCGACGAGGACGGCTTCGTCGCCCGCGACGACTCCGGGCACATCGGTGACATCGACGATCGTCTGGTCCATGGTGACGCGGCCGAGAATGGGGCAGCGGTGTCCGCGCACGAGAACCTGACCGCGGTTGCTCAGGGCGCGGGGCACGCCGTCGCCGTAGCCGGCGGTGAGGACGGCGACGGTGGTGTCGCGGCGCAGCGTGTGCGTGCGGCCGTAGCTCACGGTGGAGCCGGCGGGCAGTTGTTTGACAAGGCCGACGCGTGTCCGAAAACTGAATACAGGTTCGGCCTTTACGTGGGAGAGAAGGGATGCGCTGTGCGGAAGGATGCCGAACTGGAGCAGGCCGACGCGCACGGCGTTGAAGGGGCCGGCGACTTCGATGGTTTCGAGGCCGGCGCTGTTGTCGGCGTGGACGAGCAGCGCGGACAGATCGATGCCTGGGCAGGCCTGCAGCGCGGCGAGGAAGCGGCGGCGCTGTTCGGCGGTGAAGACAGGATCGTCGTCGGGGCTGGAGAAATGCGTGAACACGCCGGCGAGCCGCAGGTGGGGAGCCGCTTTGATTTTCTGATAAAGCGCAGGTGCTTGTTCGTGCCAGACGCCGAGGCGGCCCATGCCGGTGTCGATCTTGAGATGGACGGTGAGCTCGCGGTTGGCCGCGCGGGCGACGGCGTCGAGGCGATCAACTTCCTCGGCGGAGGAAATGGTCACGGCGACGTCGTAGTCGAGCACATGACGGTCTTCGTCGGGCAGCAGCGGGCTGAGCAGCAGGATGGGCCAGCCCGGGCCGAGCTCGCGGAGGGCGGCGGCTTCGGCGAGGTTGGCCACGGCGAAGAGGTCGGCGCCGGCGTGCATCAGGCGCGCGGCGGTCTGGTGGAGTCCGTGGCCGTAGGCGTCGGCTTTCACGACCGCGACGTAGCGCATGTGCGCGGGCAGCGAGGCGCGGATGAGTCGCAGGTTGCGCTCAAGCACCGCGAGGTCGATCTCGGCCCAGCAACGAAGCGGCAGACGTGAGGCGGTGGACATCGGGTAAATCAGTTGGCGCGCGGCGCCTGGTGGATTTGCGGAGTCCAGGTGACGTAGCTCGGATCTTCGTGCATGAACGCATCCGGCTCGGCGGAGGCGCGGAACAGGTCGGCGTCGGGCAGCGTGGCGAGCAACGCGGCGACATCGTAACTGGTCGTGCCGACACCGGCGGGCAGCGCGGTCCAGTGTCGGAAATATTCGGGCATCACCAATTCGCCGCCCAACTCCGCCGCCGTCATGCGACGCAACGGAGCGCCGAGCCGGGTGACGTGCCACGTATCGCGGCGCGCATCGGCGATCACGCCGACCTCGGGGCGGTTCAAGCTGCGCGCGACCAGGTCGAGGCTTTGAAAACTGTAGATGACCGCCTTCGGCTGGATGACGCGCCACGCACGCAACGCCACGGCGGCGGTGCGAATGCCGAGCAC
>DATHXF010000186.1:0-5957 GCA_035459785.1 Rariglobus sp.
CACCACGGGCGACAGGTCGAGCACCGAACGGGGAATGGCGGACAAACGCTTCGGGGTGTTGATCACTTCGCAACCGTCCCTGCAAACCCGGCTCCGTCAAGCGGAGCGCAGGTTTATCAAGCGCCGCGCCACCGTCACCGCATTGGAAAAACTCGTCGCGCTCGCCACACCCTTGCCCGCGATTCCAAACGCCGTCCCGTGATCCGGACTCGTCCGCACAAACGGCAGCCCCAGCGTCACATTCACCGCCTCGTCGAAATCGATCACCTTCAACGGCGCCAACCCCTGATCGTGATACAACGCGATCACTGCATCGAACTCCCCGCGCAACTGCCGCCCGAAAACCGTGTCGCCCGGCAGCGCCCTCGAAAGTCCGGGAAACTCGCCGCGCAACGCATCCAGAATCGGATCGATGGTCGTGATCTCCTCGGGGCCCAGCAACCCGCCTTCGCCCGCATGCGGATTGAGCCCGCACACCGCAATGCGCGGTTGCGCGATGCCCTCGGCCCGAACCAGCGCGTCCGCCGCGCGCACGCTGCGCGCAAAGTTTTCCTGCGTCAGCCGAGCCGGCACCTCGCGCAACGGAATGTGCCACGTGAGCAACACCACGCGCAGCCTTCCGCCGCAAAACGCCATCACCGGTTCACCGCCCCAGCGCGCCGCAAAAAACTCCGTCTGCCCGGGAAACACGTAACCGACGCGCGCCAGCTCCGCCTTGCTCACCGGCCCGGTCACCACGCCCGAAAAACGTCCGTCGCGGCAACCCGCCGCCGCCTCTTCCATCGCGGCCAATGCGATGCGCGCACCGGCTTTAGTCGGCTCACCCGGCTTCGCTTCGTAATCAGCCGGTCCCATCGCGACACGCTCCACGCCCGCCGGCAGCGCCGCCAGCCAGCGCGCCGGACCGATGACCGTGATGCCGGCCGCCTCGGCCGCATGCGCATTCAGCCAGGCCTCGATGATCTCCGGTCCCACACCCGCCGGATCGCCGCACGTAAACGCGAGCTTAGGCATCCGCGTCCTCCGTCACCACGCGCGCCGCCCGCGCAAAGCCGCGTTTGCCCTCGGCGAAAAACACCAGGAACCGCCAGGCCTCCGCCGTCTTGAACTCGCCGCCGTTCAACGCCGCCGCCGCCAGCTCGCGGATATTCCCGGTCGCGAAATACACCGAGCGAAACGCTTCCTTCAACTCGCGGATCGCCTCGCGTGAAAACCCGCGGCGCTTCAGTCCCACCAGGTTCAATCCCGACACTTCATCGCGCTCCGCCGTGATCGTAAACGGCGCAAGATCCCGCGTGATGCGCGAGAGTCCGCCGATCATCGCACTCTCTCCGACGCGGCAAAACTGATGAACCGCCGCCCCGCCGCCGACGAAGGTGAAATTTCCCACGCTGACATGGCCCGCCAACATCGCGTTGTTGGCCAGCACCACGTCATCGCCGAGCGAGCAATCATGCCCCGCATGGCTTCCCGCCATGAGAAAACAACGCTCGCCCACCACCGTCGCCTGATCCGCATGGATCGCGCGGTTGAGCGTTACGTTCTCACGCACCACGGTGCCGGCGCCGACGCGGACAAAGCTCGGGGTAGTCCGGTCGAACTTCAGGTATTGAGGATCCCCGCCGACCACCGCGCCGGGATGCACGACGACACGGTCGCCCAGGACCGCATGCCGTGTCACCACCGCCCGGGCCAGGATCTCGCAGTCTACGCCCAGTTGCGCGCCGTCTTCGACGATCGCGGAGGGATGAATGATCGTGGGCATCAGGACTTGGGTTTGCGCGTTGCCGAGACACTGCGATCGGACAGCAGATCCATCTGCGCATCCTTGAGCAGATCGTAATTTTTCAAAATACGGATCACCTGCAGTGTGTCGCTCTTGCCGTAGTTGCGGTTGATCTCGGTCTTCTCGATCAGGTCCAGCAGCATGGAACGGAACGAGATGATCGCATCCACGCCGCGCTCCTTGAGCATCGCGATGCTCTGCGAGCGAAACGGCTCCTGCGTCGGCAGACTCGGCAACACCAGAATCTTGGTCAGCTGGTCCTCGCCCTCCTCCGCCGCCTCGGCCGCCGGGAAAAACCGCGTGGCCTCCTTCATGACGTTGTCCTCGAGGAAACGGAAAATCTCCGGCGAACTCTTGAGCATGTTCGGCGTGAACACGCCCGTGTGCCAGCCCTTCACCGCGATCATCGCGCGATGCACGAGCGGCAGTTCGTTCGAAAACAAAAAGAAGTCCGGCTTCCGTTCGCCGCGCTGCCACGACGGATTGTAGACGAGCAGATCGATCTCTTCATCGCCGGTTTTTTTCCGCGCCTGCACCTGATACTTGCGCACCTGGCGGACGAGAAATCCGTTCTGCTCGAAATACTCGCGGACAATTCCTTCGTCGATGGCTGACATGGTAAGTGATTCGGAAGAAGGTTAAGTGGCGCCGACTTCACGGAAGCTGGCCTCGGCCAGCGTCGGATCGATGCCGCCCTGCGTCACGGCGACCCCGGCGCATTTGAGGACCACAAAACGCAGCGCCCCGGCGCGCACCTTTTTGTCGCGCGCCATCGCCGCCATGAGCGGACCGAGCGGCAGCGGCTCGCGCAAAGCCACCGGCAGCGTATGCGCGGTCAATACCGCATCGATGCGCGCCACCCAGGCGGCGTCGATGTAACCCAGCTTCTGCGACAACCGCGCCGCCGCCGCCAAACCGATGGCGACCGCCTCGCCGTGCAAATAATGGCCGTAACCCGTCACCTGTTCGATGGCATGTCCGAAGGTGTGCCCGAGATTGAGCAGCGCACGGCCGCCTTCCTTGGCGGTCTCGTGTTCATCGGCCTCGACCACGCCGGCCTTCAGCGCGCAGCAGCGGCGAATCACCGCACCGAGTTCGGCGCTCTTCACTGTTAATGTGGTTTTCTCCAACTGCGCGAACAGCGCCGCGTCGCCCAGAAGTCCCGTCTTGATCACCTCGGCCATGCCGGCCGCGAACTCGCGCGGCGGCAGCGTGGTCAGCAGCCCCGTGCCGATGAACACCCCCTTGGGCTGGTGAAACGCGCCGACGAGGTTCTTGCCCGCCTTGAGATTGATGCCGGTTTTCCCACCCACCGAACTGTCCACCATCGAGAGCAAGGTCGTGGGCACCTGATAAAACGCGATGCCGCGCAGATAGCTCGCCGCCGCAAAACCTGCCAGATCGCCGATCACTCCGCCGCCCGCCGCGAAAAGCGCACCACCGCGGTCCACGCGGTGCTCCGCCAGAAAATCCAGCACGCGCCCGAGCTCGGTCAGCGACTTGGTTTCCTCGCCCGGCTCCAGCACCAGCACCGGCTGCTCGCCAAACATTGCGTGCAACGCATCCCTCTGGGTGCGCGCCAGGTTGCGGTCGGTCACGACGACGACTTTCCGGCCCGCCGCAACCAAGGCGTCGACTTCGGCCCGAACGGCGGGCGCGACATTCGCCCCGAAATGGATCGGATAACTGCGTTCGCCGAGATGGACTGTAAGGCTCTCTACCATAAGCGGGTTAAACGTCAGCACGCGCCAGGGGTCAACCTCCGGCAGTGAACGGGGGTTACGCCAGAATCGCGGCCTTTTCCTTGGAAATGGACCAACGCATCGGCTCGCCCTTCGACCAGCGGTCAAACTCGTCAACCATGAGCTGTCCCATGCGGCGGCACTCGTGCTCCTGAGAACCGGCGATGTGCGGCGTGAGAACGACGTTGGGCAGCGAATAAAGCGGCGATCCAGCCACCGGAGGCTCCGGCCAGGTCACGTCCAGCATCGCGGTGATCTCGGGGCGGCGCTTCAGCACCTCGATCATCTCCGGCTCGTTCACGATCGCGCCTCGGGCGGTGTTGATAAAAGTCGCGCCCGCTTTCATGCGCTCAAAATGGCTGCCGCAAATCATGCCCTCGGTTTGCTTCAGCCAAGGCGTGTGCAACGACACGACATCACAGTGCGTGAAAATATCGTCCAGCGGCATCTGCGTGACGTTGAACTCCGCGGCCTGCTCGGCGTTGAGAAACGGATCATACACCCACACGTTGAGATCAAACGGAGCCAGCCGCTCGCGCACCAGGCGTCCGATCATGCCGAAGGAAATGAGGCCAACCTTGGAGCCGTAGGCGCCCGGCGGCTTGACCGTGGGCGGATAGGCGCCCAGCCGCTTCGTCTCCAGCGCGTAATACCACGTGCGTTTCAGCGACAGGAGAATCGAGGCCAGCGTGAACTCCGACACCGGCACCGCGTTCATCGCGTAGGCGCTGGTCACCGCGATCCCGCGCGCCCAAAACGCATCCGGCGTCATCGCCTTGATCGAACCCGCCCCGTAAAACACCGCGCGCAGTTTCGGCGCGGCGGCGAGAAACGCTTCATCCATCACCGGTGCGCCCCAACCGGAGAAAATCACTTCAACGTCCGCCAGCAGCTCCGAGGTCGCCTTGATCGACTCCTTCGTGTGCAGCCCGGGCACGAGATCCACGCGACGGGCGATCTTGGCGCGCAACGGCTCGCCGTAGATTAATTCAAACGCATGCGTATCGAGAATAAAGAGGCCCTTGATCATGGTCGGACGACCAGAACACCGCATAGGCATACGACAAACAATGCCAGAATTTCACCCTGCACACACCGTTCATGCCATTGAAAGCACGCCGGGGATTTTGCTGTGGCGGTCGTTCCTCCCTACCCGTTAGCGTGGCGTTTTATGACGTCTTCCGCCCCCCGCGCCGACGGCCGCAAAGCCGACCAGCTCCGCCCCATCACCTTCGAAGCCGGCATCGCCCCCCACGCCACCGGTTCGGTGCTCGTCTCTTACGGACAGACTCGCGTCATCTGCGCCGCCACCATCGAGCCCAAGGTGCCGTCCTGGATGAAACAACAGCGCGTCCCCGGCGGCTGGCTCACCGCCGAATATTCATTGCTGCCTTATAGCACCCATGAGCGCAAACAGCGCGACATCTCCCGCGGCAAACTCGACGGACGCACCGTCGAAATCCAGCGCCTCATCGGCCGCTCTCTCCGCGCCGTGCTCGATCTCCGCAAACTCGGCGAAAACACCCTCTGGATCGACTGCGACGTCCTCCAGGCCGACGGTGGCACGCGCACCGCGTCGATCACCGGTGCCTACCTCGCCGCCCGCCTCGCCATCCAGACGCTCCTCGACGCCAAACGCATTCCCGAAAACCCGCTCGTGGACAGCGTCGCCGCCATCAGCGTCGGCCTGCTCGACGGACGCGAACTCCTCGACCTTCCCTACGTCGAAGACAAAGACGCCGAGGTGGACTTCAACATCGTCATGACCGGCCAGGGCAAATTCGTCGAAGTGCAGGGCTCCGGCGAAGAAGCCACCTACACCCACGAACAACTCCTCAGCCTCGTTTCCCTCGCTCAAAAGGGCATCAAGGAGATCAGCGCCCTCCAGACCGCCTTCCTCACCAAGCAGTTGCTGGCCCGCTGAGCGGTTTCCACCCTCTAAAAAAGCCTGCTTCCGTGGCCTGTTTTTTGCTTATGCTTGCCCCCATGAAGTCCCTCCTCGCCGCCCGTTTGCTCAAGATCAGCGCTGCCTTGGCCTTTCTGCCCACCGTCGCCTCCGCCCACCCCGGACACGATGGCGGCCATGATCTGAGCTGGGATTTCGCCGGCGGCTTCGCCCATCCCGTCTTCGGCCTCGATCATCTGCTCGCCATGATCGCCGTCGGTATCTGGGCCGCGCAACTCGGCGGCCGCGCCCGCTGGATCGTCCCCGCGACCTTCGTCGGCGTGATGACTCTCGCCGCCGCCTTTGCCCAAAACGGCGTGGCCCCCGCCGGTATGGAACAGATGATCGCCGCCTCCCTCCTCGCCTTCGGTCTGATGATCGCTCTCGCCAAGCGTCTCCCGCTGGCCGTCGGCCTCGGCCTCACCGCCCTCTTCGCCACCTTCCACGGTTTCGCCCACGGCGCGGAAATTCCCGCCGGCTCCGG
>DATHXF010000187.1:0-2476 GCA_035459785.1 Rariglobus sp.
CTCCATCCCGCCGACCGCACCCGCCTTTCCTCCGGCATAGTCGTCTTCGCCTGCCCCGTCTTTCCGGCACCACTCTGGCTCGATCTCGCCACGCTCACCACCGGAACGGGTGAGCCGGCGTCCCCCGTCACCGCCCGCATCACCTTCGCCGACCTCCCGACGCTCCTCGCCGAGTTGGGCCACACCCTCGATTCTCCCGCCGCCCTCGGTCTCGGCACGCTGCGCATCGAAGGCCATCTCCCGCTCGCCGAAAACCTCGGCCTGCTCATGCTCAAGGCCGGCAACCTGCTGAAGCCGAGCTCTGAGCTCTCAGCTCTCAGCTAATAGCTCAGATGGATTTCACCCACTCCCAGTCCCTCTTCCGCCGCGCCGCCGCCGTCATCCCCGGCGGCATCTACGGACACACCACGCCCGCCGCCACCATTCCCGGCGCAGTCCCCTACTTCGCCGCCTCCGGCTCCGGCTGCCGCTACACCGACGTCGATGGCAACACCTTCATCGACTTCATGGGCGGCTACGGCCCGATGGTCCTCGGCTACCACCACCCCGAAGTCGAAGCCGCCGCCAACGCAGCCCGCCAACTCGGCGCCGCCTTCAACCACCCCACCTCCCTCCTCGTCGAACTCGCCGAAAAACTCACGCAACGCATCGACTTCGCCGACTGGGCGGTCTTCGCCAAAAACGGCGCCGACCTCACCAACTGGTCGATCATGGTCGCCCGCGAAGTCACCGGTCGTCCCAAAATTCTCAAAATCCGCGGCGCCTACCACGGCACCGCCGCCTGGTGCACGCCCGGCCACGGCGGACTCATCCCGTCCGACCGCGCCGATATCCTTGAATTCTCCTTCAACGACATCCCCGCCCTCGAAGCCCTCTTCGCGCAACACCGCGGACAAATCGCCGGCCTCATCCTCACGCCATTCCACCACCCCGCGTTCGCCGATTCCATCCTCCCCACGTCCGAATTCGTAGCCGCGTGCAACCGCCTCTGCCGAGAACACGGCGCCCTTCAAATTCTCGACGACGTCCGCTGCGGTTTCCGCCTCACGATCGACGGCTCGCATTCACTTTACGGATACACGCCCGACCTCGCCGTTTACTGCAAGGCTCTCGCTAACGGCCACCCGATCTCCGCCTGCGTCGGTCGCACCCCGCACAAGGCCGCCGCAAGCCGCGTCTTCCTCACCGGCAGCTATTGGGGAGACCCCGCGCCGATGGCCGCCGCCCTCACCACGCTCGACATCATCGCCCGAGACAACATCCCTGCCCGTCTGACCGCCCTCGGCGAACGCTTTGTCACCGGCTTCCTCGCCCTCGGTCAAAAACACGGAGTTCCCCTCGTCACCAGCGGCCCCGCATCCATGCCCTACGTTCGCGTCGCCGACGACCCCGGCTTCCTGCGCACGCAAGCCCTCTGCGCCGCCGCCGTTGCACAAGGCGTCTTCCTTCACCCGCACCACAACTGGTTCATCAGCGCGGCCATGACCGAGTCCGACATCGACGACGCCCTCGCCCGCCTTGAGCTCGCCCTCACGCACACCGCCGCCGCATCATGACCTCCTCCGGCCCCGACAGTCCGGAATCCGACCGCGACCGTTTTCTTGCCTGCCTCATCCGGATCGAAACGGTCTCTCAGAAACGCGACCGCGAGATCAAACGCCTGCACGGGCTCCTCTACGGCGCGAGCGCGGCACAACATCTCTACCGGGCCTGGCAGGTCTTGCGCGGCAATCCCCATTACCGCCGGAAGCCCGACGCCGCCCATGTCGACCCCTCGACCGTCGAAGGCTGGCACGACCTCGTTATCGAAGGTCTCCGAGTGAAATTCCATCAAGCCGCGCTCGCCGACAACCGCGGCACCGGTCGCGTCGCCCGCGAACTGTTCAACCAGTTTAAAATCCTCGCCGCGGCCTCTTCCGGCACGCCCGCCACAGACGCCACGCCCGTCCATTTCTTCGCGGCGCCGCACTGGGGCCCCGCGACGCTGCCGCCCCGCAGTTGCGTCGTCATCCACGATACCATTCCCATGGTCACGCCCGACTATCCCGAAGGCCAGCGGGCGATTTTCGAGCATCGCTGCCGCGAGGTGATCGGTCAGGCGGACCAACTCGTCACGATCAGCCAAAGCTCTGCCGACAACATTGTCCGCCAGTTCAAAGTCCCGCGCGGGAAACTTCACGTCATCCCCAATGGCGTCACCCGTCTCCCCGTCACACCGCCGTCCGTCCCGGACCTGCCCGCCTGTCCCTACCTAGTCTATGTGGGTGGCGGCGACAGCCACAAGAATCTCTCCGTTCTCTTCGAGGCCCTGCGTCGGCCCGAGACGGCCGGCATCCATCTTGTCATGGTCGGTGAAAACGGGTTTCTGCGCCTCGTCGCCGAGGCCTACGAGATCGCCGATCGCGTTCGTTTCCTGGGCCGTCAGGACGACGCTGTCGTCGGACACGTTATCTCTCGCTCGCTCGCGCTCGTTTTT